>DATCXQ010000032.1:0-2389 GCA_036565725.1 Blastocatellia bacterium | reverse complement strand
TTTTCAAAGCCGGGAGAGCGGTTACGTAGTTGTTTCAGTCGCCGCAGCGACGGTTGATACCGATGATCGGTATCAACCGTCGCTGCGGCGACTGAAACAACTACTTAACCGCTCTCCCGGCTTTGAAAAGCCGGGCTAGGCTCAACCGTCGCTCCGCGACGAGGAGGTGTTGTTGCATTTATTTTTCAAACATCATAAGTCGTTACTACGTGGCGTGTTTTCATTGTTTCAGGTCGTTGCTCATTGCGATATGAACAACTCCTGCGGAGAATCAACCGCGAAGAAACGCGGTCGATTCTTATTCTTTTCCGGGCGTCGCAACTCGATATGCTAAACTTCTCTTTGGCTCTGTGACTCTGTGGCGGCGTAGTTTTTGTGATAGTTTACGGTTCGACCTAGCGATCAGCGTCTCGACGATGCGATCGGCGGCGTGGCCGTCCCACAGTTCCGGCGCGCGCCCCGCATACGAGACGCGGCCGGACAAAATTTCGCGAGCCGCGCGGACGATGCGCGACGGATTACTTCCCACCAAACGATTGGAGCCTTGCTCTATGGTGATCGGACGTTCGGTGTTTTCGCGCAGCGTCAGGCACGGGATGCCGAGCGCGGTCGTCTCCTCCTGCAAGCCGCCGGAATCGGTCAGCGCCAACCGCGCGTTACTCCACAACTCCAGAAAATCCAGGTATCCGAGCGGCGAGATTACGCGGACGCCGACGGGCGCGACCAGGTTGAATTCGCGCATCCGCGCCTGTGTGCGAGGGTGCGCGGGAAAGATGACCGGCAATTTGCGCGCGATTGCGCCGATAGCGAAGAGAATTCGGCTCAGCGATTCGGGGTCATCCACGTTTGCGGGCCGGTGCAACGTCAGGACCGCAAAATCGTTCGGGCGCAATTCCAGTTCATCCAGGATGGCCGAATCCCGAGCCCGCTTGAGTTGTTGAAAGAGCGTATCGATCATCACGTTGCCGACGCGCACGATCCTTTCAGCCGGGACGCCCTCGCGCAGTAGATTGGTGTCGGCGTCCGCGCTCGGCGTCAGCAGCAAATCGGCGATCTGGTCGGTCAGCAGACGATTGATCTCTTCCGGCATTGTGCGGTCAAAGCTACGCAGCCCCGCTTCGACGTGGGCGACCCTCACGTTGAGTTTGCTGGCCACCAGCGCGCAGGCGATCGTTGAATTGACGTCGCCGACCACGACGACCCAGTCGGGCTGTCGCGCGATCAGAACTTCCTCGAACAGCGGCATGATTCGCGCCATCTGTCGCGAAGGCGTCCCGGACTTCGTTTCCAGGGTGATGTCCGGCTCCGGCATGCTCAGGTCGCCGAAGAAGACGGCGGACATCGCCTCGTCGTAATGCTGCCCGGTATGGACCAGCGTCTGCGAAACTTCTTTTGGGCGCCGGTTGATCGCCGCAATGATCGGCGCCATCTTCATAAAATTCGGACGCGCCCCGACGACGTTTAGAATCTTCAGCATTGCCATATCTCCCCTCTTTGTTCTTTATCAGCGGGTCAATCAAATCCCAGGTGGCCTCATTCGACTCCGCCGACAACACTTTCATAGATTTTCAGCCACGAGCCGCGAGCCGCCTCCCATGTGTATTGCCGGCACGCGGCGTGAGCGCGATTGATCAATCTCGCCGCCAGGCTCTGATCCTCCAGCAGCCTGATGACATTCGCAGCCAACGCCTCGTAGTCGCCGCAAGTAGAGAGCAGGCCGGTTTCGCCCCCGATCACAAGTAACGGGATGCCGCCCGCGTCCGAGCTGACCACCGCCAACCCGCAAGCGAACGCTTCAATCAACGAGAGCGGCATGTTGTCCACCAGCGAGGAGTTGACGAAGATGTCCGCCCGGTCGTAAAGCTCCGGCATTCGGTCGGGCGGCGCGGCGCCGATGAACTCGACACGCTTCAGCCCCAGTTCAACCGCCAACGCTCGCAGCCGCGCGCGTTCGCCGCCGTCTCCGGCCACTATCAGTCGCGCGCCAGGCACACGCCGTTCGACCAGGGCGAAAGCGCGCAGCGTGTCGGCGACGTTGTAATGCTTCTCGAGACTGCGGTTCGAGAGCAGCGTGGGCCGCAGCGGTCGTCGTTCGCGAAAGGTGAAAATTTCGAGCGGCGCGGTGTTGCTCACGACCTCGGCCTCGATCCCGAACCGCGCGAAGATTTCGACGAGATAACGCGACGGCACGGCCACCCGGTCGGCCAGGCGAAAGATCAGCTTCGTCGAACGCGGCCAGCGGCGCAGGTGGTCCTCCGCCTCGCCGCTGTGGTAGTTGAGCAGGACCGGCTTGCCGTAGAGCTTCGCGATCAACACCGCCGGCGCGGGCGCGATCACGAACGAAAAGTACGAGGCCGCGAAAACGTGCGCGACGTCGAAGCGGGGCAGC
>DATCXQ010000024.1:0-16144 GCA_036565725.1 Blastocatellia bacterium | reverse complement strand
GTTTCAACACGCCGTTCGAGCAATTGTCCGATTTGTTCAAAGGCCAGGAACAGAAGTGACAAAACTCGATAGAATACGAACCCTTCCGCCTTCTTCTATCAACCAAGTCTGTGAATCTGCGTCTGCATTTTAATTCCTTCGGGGAAGCTCACTTTCTATTCGAGATTTTCAGTGATTCGGTCTACTTGATTGGAACCCTCGCTTCGTGCAAGCTATTGCCTCTCTCTCAACGCTAAAATATCTCGAATGCGAATGACTAGGAGGCCGCAACTTTCATCATGATTTCAGGAATTCTTCTGGCCGCTGGCGAATCGAGCCGGATGCAGGGCGCGTTCAAGCCGCTGCTGAAATGGGGCAAGCGCACGGTCATCGGCGAATGCGTTCATCAGATGCGCAACTCGCAACTGGCCGAAATTTTCGTCGTGCTGGGACACCGCGAGATGGAAATCAGACAGACCCTCGCGGGCTCCGGCGTGCAGTATGCGATCAACGAGGATTATCGGCGAGGCATGCTCTCCTCAATCAAAACCGGTCTGGCTCTACTCAGCCCGAATGAAGACGCCGCGCTCATCGCGCTGGTCGACCAGCCGATGATCACCAAAGAGATCATCGATACTCTGATCGACGATTTCGCCGCGAGCGGAAAAGGCGTAGCGCTCCCGACTTACGAGGGCAAGCGCGGACATCCGGTCATCATAGCCGCGAAATATTTCGACGACATCATGCGACTCGACGAGGACTCCCCGGAAGGTCTGCGCCAATATATAGACGGCCGCCGCGGCGACACGCTGGAAGTCCCGGTATCTACGCCTGCGGTGATAGAAGACATCGACTTGCCCGAAGATTACGAGCGGCTGAGCAAGCGCGTCAAACCCCTTTACGAATATCACAAGTGGCATCCTTGATTGCGGATTGCGGATTGCGGATTGCGGATTTTTGAATCCCAATTAGCAATCTAAAATCGCAAAACGCGAAGAACCTACAGCGTTTTTCATTTGGGTATTCAGGAATAACAAACCACGGGGAACCAGTGCCCCCCGTGGTTGATTCAACCTGAATATTCAAATCGAACACGCTATAATTGAAAAAAGCTCTTCAATCCGCAATCCGCAATCCTATGGCTTATTCAGACCTGCGCGAATTCATCAAGGTTTTAGAGAAGAACAAGGAACTCAAGCGCGTCTCGGCTCCAGTTTCGAGCGATCAGGAGATCACCGAGATCACCGACCGCGTCTCCAAATCGAAAGAGAGCAACAAGGCTCTGTTGTTTGAAAACGTGGACGGCGGATCGATTTCCGTTCTGATCAACGCGTTGGGGAGTCGCAGGCGGATGGAGTTGGCGCTCGAAGTCTCGAGCGTCGAAGACGTCGCCGCGCGTTTGACCGAATGGCTCGATTTCAAATCTCCCGAAGGCTTGCTCGAGAAGGTGAAGATGTTGCCGAAACTGGCCGAGTTGGGCAAATACTTTCCGCGCGAAGTGAAGTCGGGGCCGTGCCAGGAGGTGGTCAAACGCGAAGGCGAATTTTCGTTGTTCGACTTTCCGATCTTGAAATGCTGGGAAGCCGACGGGGGCCGCTTCATTACCTTCCCGATGGTCTTCACGCGCAACCCGCGCACTGGCAAGCGCAACTGCGGGATGTACCGGATGCAGGTTTACGACGAAAAAACCACCGGGATGCACTGGCAGATTCACAAACACGGCGCGGCGCACCACCGCGACGAGGAGAAGCGTGGCGCCGACCGGATGGAGGTCGCCGTGGCGATCGGCGCCGAGCCGATCACGAATTTCGCCGCGACCTTGCCTCTGCCCGACGACCTCGACGAGATGATCTTCGCCAGCTTCCTTCGCGAAAAGCCAATCGAGATGGTCAAATGCGTCTCGATCGACATGGAAGTTCCGGCGACCGCCGAGATCGTGCTCGAAGGTTACGTAGACCCGGCGGAGCGAAGGATAGAAGGGCCGTTCGGAGATCACACGGGCTTCTACACTCTCGAAGAGCCTTACCCGGTTTTCCACGTCACGGCAGTCACCCACCGCAAAAATCCGATCTATCAAACGACGATCGTTGGGCGCCCGCCGATGGAAGATTGCTGGATGGGCTGGACTATCATCCGCGTCACGATGCCTGTGCTCAAGCGCCAGTTCCCCGAGATAGTGGACATGAATCTGCCGTTCGAGGGCGTCTTCCACAACCTGATGCTGGTCTCGATCCGCAAACAGTACCCCGGCCATGCGCGCAAGATGATGAACGCGATCTGGGGATTGGGGCAGGCGATGTTCACTAAATGTATCGTCGTCGTCGACGAAGACGTGAACGTGCAAGACCCGGCGGAGGTCGTCTGGAAAGTTCTGAACAACATCGATCCCGAACGCGACATTCAATTCATGCTGGGGCCTGTAGACGTGCTCGACCATTCCGCGCGGCATATCGGCTTCGGATCGAAGATGGGTATCGACGGCACGCGCAAGTGGAAGGACGAAGGCTTCGACCGCCGCTGGCCCAAAGAGAACAGCACCAGCGCCGAAGTGAAGCGGATTGTGGATGAGAAATGGAAGAAATTGGGGCTTTAAGAGAGACGGTCGATTTCCTCCTCGCAATCCAACAACAACCACGCCGCGCTGCAAGATGAAATTCATTTCAAGAAATTCTTCTCTTTTTGCCGTAAAATAGGCGCGCTCCCGAACGCTAAACGCACAACGTTGGGACAGAGGCTTTACCACAGAGCCACAGAGCCACAGAGAAGATCGGGGAGAAAGGCTTTCCTCTTGATCTTTCTGGTTTTCCTCTGTGTCTCTGTGTCTCCGTGGCTACTATGCGATTCACCAGATATTCCAAATGGACGGGCCAGAGTTGGGACGACATCAGCCTGGAAGAGTTGATGGAAGCGCTCAGCGATTACCTTCTGCGCAGCGGCTTCGAGGACCAGTTCCGGCGGCATTACCAGCGGTGGTCCCAGGATTGGGGATACGACGATTTCGACGATCTCGACCCTGACGACGCGCTCGAACGGTTGCGGCAGGCGATCCGCGCTGCGCTGCGCGATTCCGGCCTGCTCGACGAGGAGCAATACAACCAGCTCTTCGATGAAGATGGCAATGCGCGCGACCATCGGCTGGAGGAGTTGATTGACCGGCTGATTCAGCGGCTGTTGCAGGAAGGCTATCTGAACGCCGTCGGCGACCAAGAGGAGCTTGAGGGACTCCTGGGCCAGGACGGCCAGGCGCGGCGCGCGCGTCATAACAACCAACAGCGGCCCGGCGAGACCGGGGACTACAAGAAGCCCAACATCAAATTCGAGATCACGGAGAAAGGGACCGACTTCCTCGGCTACAAGACGCTCAAGAACCTGATGGGCAGTTTCGGCAAGTCGTCCCTCGGACGCCACGACACCAAATATCTGGCGACGGGCGTCGAGGCTTATGAATCGTCGAAGCCCTACGAGTTCGGCGACGCGCTCAACCTGGACGTGACGGCGACGATGCTTAACGCCATAGCGCGCGACGGCCTTAAGCTTCCGCTCGACCTCGACTATAAGGATTTGATGGTATGGCAATCGGAGTATCAGTCGTCGTGCGCGACGGTGTTGATGCTCGATTGTTCGCATTCGATGATCCTGTACGGCGAAGACCGGTTCACGCCGGCCAAAAGCGTCGCGCTGGCGCTCGCGCATCTGATCCGCACCCAATATCCCGGAGATAGTCTGCGGCTTGTGCTCTTTCACGACTCGGCGGAAGAGGTTCCGCTCGCCCAACTGGCCGGCGTGCAGGTCGGGCCTTATCACACGAACACCTGCGAGGGGTTGAAGCTGGCGCGGCGAATCCTGATGTCGCAGAAGAAGGACATGCGGCAGATCATTATGATCACCGACGGCAAACCCTCGGCGCTGTTCATCGACGGCGACCGCCATCGCGAGCGCGGAGGCGACGGGGCCGGGCGCAGGCTTTATAAAAACTCGATGGGACTCGACTCTATGATAGTGGATGCGACGCTCAGCGAGGTCGCGTATTGTCGGCGCTCCGGCATCATCGTCAACACCTTCATGTTGACTGACGATTACTACCTGGTGGAGTTCGTCAAGCGAATGACCGAGATCGCCCAGGGCAAGGCGTATTTCACGACCAGCTTACGCCTCGGCGAATACGTGATGATGGATTTTATCAAGCGCAAAACGAGCAGGGTGAAGTGAGGCCTGATTTCTTGATGCCAAATCTCCTCGGAAAACCGCCACGCAGCGACGAATTTAGAGCGGTTTGCGATCGCGTGTATGGGATTGTGGCGCGAGTTGTTTACTCGCGCTTCTTTTCTGGTCGGACAAAGCCGCAAACAGGGCGATTAAACAAATCTCCCCACACTGTAGACGCATTTGCAAACCGCTATAGTCGTTACGTGTCGGGACAACTAAAGTCGTTACTACGACTCGCATTTTCATTGTTCCAGGGCGTTGCGACGCGATATGTCGAACTCCTCAGAAAATTCATGGGCGCGCATCGCTTCTGGCGCGCGGGCTTCAAAAAAAAATCCACAATAGAGATCATCTGCGCCGCGCTATCGCTGTCGTTGCTCGTTTACGTCGCGCCGCTATTCTTCAAGCGCTCGAGTTCTCCGTCGGCGGCGCAAACGCTCCTGGATCGGCACGCGCGGTTGCGCGGGGCGCTGGATGGCAATGATCAGGCGGGGGCCGAATCGCTGCTGCGCGGGATGATGGCGAACGACCCCGACGCGTTCGCGCGAAACAATTATGATTATTTACTAGCGCGGTTGCTGCAGAACAGGCAGGCCGGGGCCGAGGCCGGCGCGCTCTTTTTGCGCGTCGTCAACCGCAATTCACCGCTTGCGGGGTACGCGCTGTGGCATCTGGCCGAACTTGCGCGCGGCAGAGGCGCTTACACAGAAGAGCAGAAGCTGCTCGGGAAGTTCATTTCGCAGAGCGGCGACCATCTGCTGCGCGAACGGGCGATCGAGCGGCTCGCCGAGAGTTGTTTCAAGACCGCCCACTTCCAGAACGCGATTGACGCGCTGCAAATACTGCCTCGGCCCGATCGCGCCGCGCGGGCCGCGATCGGCGAGGCGCAACTCGCGATGGGGCGGACGACTGAGGCTCGCCGGACATTCGAAACCCTGCTCGCAAACGGCTCATTGGACGACGCCTCGCTGCGAGCATGCGCGGGGCTTGATCGGATTGATGCGACCACGCGGAACGCGCTGACCGAATCCGAGGCGCTGCGCCGCGCCGGCGTTTACCAATTCAACCGCAGCTTCGCCGACGCGCGGCGGCACTACCTGACCCTGATCAGCAATTTCCCGGAGAGCGCGAAGCGCGCCGAGGCGCTGTTTCAAATTGGCCGCGGTTATTTCCTCGATAACGATTTCGTCGAATCGGCGAAATGGTACGAGCGCGCTTACGACGAGTTTCCGCGGACGGAAGAGGGCGAACAGGGCTTCTATTACGTCGGGCATTGCTACCAGTATCTCGGCGACACAGACCGCGCGATCGCCCGCTACGAAGCTTTTCTGAGAAAGTACCCAAAGAGCGACTATTTCGGCTACGCGCATCTGAACGCGATCGACACGCTGCGCTCGGCGGGACGGCTGGAAGATGCGCTCGCCTGGGCCGCGCGCGCGCAGGCCAACGGGAACGATCATTTCACCGTCGTGAGCGGTCTGTTTCAGGAGGCCAAAATCAGACTGACGCAGGGCGATTACGCCCTTGCCCTCGCCCGTTTCACGGCGCTCAGGTCTCGCAACCTGAATGTGCGCGGATTGATCGCGACGACCAATGCGCCCGAAGTCGCGTTCATGCGCGCCTACTGCCTGGAAAAACTCGGAAGGTTCGATGAGGCGGTCAGCGAATATCTGGCCTTGCCCGAATTGCGCGAAGGCGCCGCCGGCTATTACGGCCACCGCGCGAGCGAACGGATGCGCGACCTCAGCGCAGACCCTCGCGCCGGGGTCTCGCTGGCGGTCAGGCGCGACGGGTTCGTAACTCAGGCGCGCGAGGCCTGGGCGCAAGGCGCGGCCGAGGCTGCGAAATCGGCGGCCAATCAGGCGCTGCGATTCGCGATTGGCGCATCGACTCGCGACGAAATGCTGAAAATCCTTCGCGGAGCTTATTCGAAATTGCCCGGATACCAGCTTCTGAAAATACCGATTCAGGAAGCCGGGCGAACCGTTCCGATCGAATCCGGCGCGGCGACGCCATCGGAGGCCAGCCATCAGACGATTGCTGGAGAGCTGCTCTTCCTGGGACTGTATGACGAAGGCGCGCAGGAGTTGTTGCAAACTCCGGCCGCGAAATCCGATTACGCCGTCGCGCTTCCCTGCGCGCGCGGCGGTTGTGCGAGCCGCACGGTCAAATTTTCGGAGCCTTTGTTGAGAGCCTTGCCAGAAGATTATCGCCCGGAAATGCTGGCGCCTGACGTGGCCGAGATCTTCTATCCGTTCCCCTACCGCAATTCACTCGCCCGCCACGCCGTCACGCGTGGCGTCGACCCGCGATTCGCGCTCTCTATCGCCCGGCAGGAGACGCGCTACAACCCGCGTGAAAAAAGCTCCTCGGCGGCGCGCGGGCTGATGCAATTCATCTCTTCGACGGCCGATCAGATCGCGGTCCAGTTGGGGCTGCGCGATTTCGAACAAGACGATCTTTATAATCCCGACACGGCGATTCTTTTCGGCTCCCAGTATATGAAAAACCTGTTCGCGGAATTCGGGTCTCCGCAGGCGGTGGCCGCCTCATACAACGGCAGCGAAGATTCCGTGCGCCGATGGATCGCGCGGTCCGGAAGCGGCGACGTCGACAGGCTGGTAATCGAGATGGCCAAGCGTGAAACCAAAGACTACGTCTTCAAGGTGATCAATTTCTACAACGCGTATCAAGCGATCTACCCGTCTACCTGAACTCCTTATCTGGCGACTGCTTCACGAAGCTCCGCGAACAACCTCGCAAGGTCGTCAAGCTGGTAGTTCGCGTTCAATCCGCTAGGGTTCGGCAGCGTCCAGATCAATGCGCCGCCTAGCCGCTCATCCTGCCGGCCAATTAAAGCTTTGGGACGCCCGAACGCGGCCCGGTACGCCCCGACGCCGAGGAAGGCCACACACTTCGGCTTGTAGCGAATGATTTTCTTCTCCAGAATTCGCGCCCCACGCGCATACTCTTCATTTGATAACTCCGATGCTGACGCCGTGGCGCGCGCGACCAGATTGGTGATGCCGTAGCCGCGCTTGAGCAACTCGCGTTCTTCAGAAGGCGCAAGCAGCCGGTCGGTAAATCCTGCCTTGAGCAAAGCGGGCCAGAATCGGTTGCCGGGCCGGGCGAAGTGATGCCCCACAGCCGCCGTATACAACCCCGGATTGATTCCGCAAAAGAGCAGTTGCAATCCGTGCGCGATCACGTCCGGCAAGGTCTTCCCGGCGGCGGCGAGCAGTTCCTCTTTCGATGGTTTGCGATCACCCATTGCGTGTCACATTGGCGGAGGAGCCTTCATGTTGCGTTGCGACGCCCTGAAAGAATGAAAACCGCGGCTCCAGGGTAGGGCGAGCTACCTGGGAGCGCCGCCCATCCTTGCCTGCATGCGTCGGTCAGTCGGTCGTTGCCGGAAAACCCGCAGGCAAGGATGGGCGGCGCTCCCAGGTAACTAGCTGATCCGGAACGCGAACGCTTGCAGAGTTGGATCACGCAAGCGCAATACGCCGTGCCGCAACAACCCTTGTTCGTCGGCGCTCGGTTGCGCGCCTTACAGGAAGAACTGTCGCGGATTGAAGCGACCTAAGGCGCGAGCCCGATGAAGCCACGCTGGCGCCGATTCATGCTGAAATCATGCGCTTGCAAACCGGGCTTGAACAACTACGCCAGCGACAAACTGAACTCAACGAACAGATCGGCGCCACGCAATTTCAACGCGCCGAAGCCGACAGAAAGCTGAAGCGCGTCGGCGAAAAGTTCGTAGCAACCCAAGCGCGCCAGCGGTAGACGCAACTGGTCGAACGCAGCCAGCGAATCAATAATACAGAGTCAACGATGGCGAAACACATTCTGCTTGCGCCAACTCAAAGCTTCGAGATCGGGACAGAGCGATTGTTCTTCAGGGCAGATAATCGGGTGACTGTTCAGTGTGAGGACGTGTCCAGGAAGATTGTGATTGGAGGCTATTTGTGGAGACGTTAGCACGGTGTACTTAACTGTAACAGTGATCATCCCTTCGTCAAATGTCCAGTGGCAAAGCTTGCAGAGAGCAATTCCGTTGCGCGGATTATCATTGAAGCTGATGCTCCATGGTTTGATATGAGCAGCGTCCACAATGGTATGTCCATCAGCCGTCATCATACGTATACCGCAAACTGCACAACGGTGCTCGTAGGCTGTCACCACAGCGCGTCTAAATCCTTGATCGCGTGCAGCCGGTCGCACCGCTTGCCTTATTGAGAGTGCCTCTGAATCTTTTTGCTTTCTAAATCGAACCACACAAGATTGGGACACGGTACAGTACCGCGCGCGTAAGCAAGCGGTTGACCGCGTGATGCGCCGCTTGCTTACGCGCGCGGTACTGTACCAATCGCACGTGGCTTGATTTAGCTTGTTCAAGTAGATTCTGACTATATCTGTAGGCCTCAATATTGATTATGCCTTGCTCCAACAGCCCCGGATGCAATTCTGGCGAGAAGTACTTTTCAATCAGGAGCGCACGTAGTTGCTCGCGTGATCCATCGTTTTGCAGCAGTTGATAAAGTTCTTCATCCAACCTTGCGCCGACTATCAACTCTCGAAGCCGATGAACTGATTTAATCTGATCACTTCCTTCGACAATGTCTTTCTTGCCCGGTTGCGGCATCAAATGCCAGAAGCCATCGCTTTTAAGGTGAAAGAAGGGCAAAGCCAGATTGCCGCGTTGATCCGGCGGCATCACACGCGACCAATAGAGCGTGAACAGTTCTCCCAGATCAGGAGTGACTTCGATGAGATTGGCGGAAACCGTTCCTTCTGCAATCAAGTCCATCACAGCAAGCAAAATCACCGGTTTGTGTGGGGCGCGATAGTGCGTTGTTACAGGCCAACGGCTCCGGCTGGAATCAGAATGAAGTTGTGCAAAACGTTCAAGATAGCTTTCGAGCTTTTTCATCAATCACCTGCTTCAAGAAAACGATGTTGCGGTCTGCTGTCTCAAGAGAATAACGTGCGAAGATTCGCGGAAACAACAGACTTCCACCCCTCCATCAAATTTTGATCCGCATCGGCTGAAGCTCTCAACTCTGCCGCTGCCATTGAAAAGACCATCGCATTCACCGCTCAGCAGAGCACAGCGAATTGAGTAGATCGGCGGCTTGCATCAGGCGTTCAGCGCTGACGGCTTTGCGGAATGCTGAGAGCGCTGACCGGCCACTTTGAACCGCCTGCCGCAGGGGTTCGGCGACAGATGATAATTGCTCCGGCATCGCGTTAGAAGCCAATGGCCAGCCGGTGATCGGTTCTTCTGTCGCGAGTGCTACGGCAATCTGGCTCAAAGGAACAAGCGCATCGACGGGGTCCGATGCGTCGTCGGCTGAGGCCGCGGCTTCGAGATGGGAGAGCGCCTGCAGAAAATTGCTGGCGTGCTCCTGAATGTCAGCGGCGCTGACGCCGCGATGATGCCGCCGTCCGAGTCTGAAATCTGAAGATCGAAGGTTGGCCGGCTGGGGCTTTCGCCAGCTGCCTTAAGGGCAGGTGAAGTCTTTAAATTTCTCCTCGTCTATGCTCTCACGTAGGACATGGAAGCGGAGTTTTGTGAAAGCAGACAGCCTTAGCCTCTGCTGGTTACTGCAAGTGGGCAAAATAAAAAGCCCTGGCGGCGATTCCGCAGAGCTTCGACTGTGTGACGGAGTTGAGCAGCGCCCTTCATCGTCAAGACCAACCGCCTCAACAGGGCGACAAACGCATTTCCAATTCCCGGTTGTCACGCAGTCAAACTCTGGAAGTCCAACTTGCGCGGCGATAATATGGGCTCGGCTTGATTTCTGGTAACTTTTTCTTTTGCTTTTTCGGTTATAGACCGAGTCATCATAAATCGTTCGGAAAGACATATGGCCACCATCAAACTTACCGACACCATCATCCGCGCGGGCGCAAACGAAAAGAGCTTCGCGCGCGGCCATGAGCTTTACCGCAGCGGCGCGATCTCGGACGCGGCGATTCAAGGTAATGTTCTGAAGGGCCATTGCGAAGGAATGCAGTCGCCTTTTTACAAAGTGCGCGTCGAACTTGACGCGGGCGGCGTTCGCTCGGCCTCGTGCGATTGCGAATATGATTTCGGCGGATACTGCAAACATATCGTCGCGCTGTTGTTGACTTACGCGCGCAAGCCGAATCAATTCGTCGTGCGCGAAGATATGGCGAAGCGGCTCGCGGCATTGAGCCGCGAACAGTTGATGGGACTGCTGACTGAACTGCTCGACGAAGTTCCTGATCTGAGCGATTGGTTGGAAACTGCGCTCCCTGGGCCTGCCACTTCTCGTTCCCGCAAAGCCGCGGCGCCGAAACGGAAGAAGAAGATCGACACGGAAATCTACCGGCGGCGTGTGCGCGGCATTATGCACAGCCTCGATCATATGAGAATGTCAGAGGCTTATTGGCACGTCGGCGGATTGACCGACGAATTGCGCGACGTCGAGAAGACGGCGATGGAATTTCTCGACGCGGGCGACGCCGAAACCGCGTTTCGGATTCTGATGACGCTGCTCGAAGAGAGTCACGACGGGTTCGATTACATCGACGACTCGAACGGCGAATTGGGCGGTTATCTCGACGGCCTGGGCAAGACGTTGGCCGAAGTGGTTCTGAGTCTCGACCTCGATGAAGACCGGCGCGAAGACATACTCAGCGATATCGATGAGATACACGACAAGCTGAGCAACTACGGTGTGGATGGGTTGGAGGTCGCCATTGCCGCCGCACAGTACGGCTGGGGCGAACTGCCGCTTGAAGCTCAGGGGCGGCGCGTGGAGGAAGACGATGAAGACAAGTGGTATCGGCCTAAACCTCTCTCGCAAATCCTGACGGATGCGAAGCTGAATGTGTTGGAGCGGCAGGGGCGGACTGACGAATATCTGGCGCTGTCTCTGAAGTCAGGCGGGTATCTGCGTTATACGCTGAAGCTCGTTTCGCTTAAGCGTGTGGCGGAAGCCGTGAAGTATGCGCTCAAACATCTGGCTAAGGCTGACGACGCATTGAAATTGGCGCAAGCTTTGCGCGAGTCCCGGCATCCCGACGAATCGCTCAAAATCGGCGAGCGCGGTTTGAAGCTTGGCGCGAGCAAGGCTTCGCTCGGCGAGTGGCTCGGGCCAATCGAGGAGGCGCAGGGCCGAACGACTCAGGCGCTGGAAGCGTGGCAGGCCGCTTTTCACGATTCGCCATCGCTAACCACGTGGAAGACGATCAAGCGGCTGTCTGGCTCTCGCTGGAAGAGGTTGAAGCCGGAGTTGATGGCATCGCTGGAGAAGGGATACAACCATCAGGCGCTGGCCGAAGTGTTGATTGAGGAACAGGAGTGGGACGCGGCGATCAAGGTGGCGGACAAGCAGACATACAACTACCGCCTCGTCGCTATTGTGGCGGACGCCTTGATCGCGCATCGTCCCGATTGGGTGATTCGCGCGAGCGTCAAGCAGGCGGACGAGTTGATTGCAAAGACGCAGAGCAAGTATTACTCGCACGCCGCCAATTGGCTGCGGCGCGCCAAAGACGCTTACGCACAGTTGGGGCAGGACAGTGATTGGCAGAAATACCTGTCGAAGCTCAAGGAGCAATACAAGCGGCGGCCCGCTCTGATGGCCAAGTTGAACGGGTTATGAACGAGAGTCAAACGAGACCGAGGTTCTTCAATTGATGTCACTTCGTCTTGATCGGTTCGCTCAGGATACGTCCGACGCTGTTGCTCGAAATTTCGATCTTGAGCAGCGCTGCGAGCGTCGGGGCGATGTCCGCCGGGCTGGTTTTGGTGATGTCACCCTGAGCTTATGTGAGATCAACGTCTGACAGCATCCTGACCTGTGTCAGGTTGAGTGATTTGAACACGTCGTCATTGGTAAGAAAGGAATCGCACTGGTGGCGCAAAGCGGTTGCCATGTGAATCGCATCCGGTAGTTTCAGCTTTGTGGTAGCGCGTAATTGAGCAGCGTCTTCCAGAATGGCGCGACTGATCGGAGCGACTTCGAGGGCGGGCGTCGGCGT
This sequence comes from Blastocatellia bacterium, assembly GCA_036565725.1. GTDB lineage: Bacteria > Acidobacteriota > Blastocatellia > RBC074 > RBC074 > JAJVID01. Next base: position 3,943 of record DATCXQ010000024.1, on the reverse strand, counting down.
CAAAAAGATCTTGTATGCCTGTTGAAGGGCAGGTTGTTGATCTTTAAATGGCTTGACCAGCGTTTCGGCCAGTGTCAGTTCGCTGGTGACACCAATGATCTCGCAGGCATTGACGGCGGTCATTAGCGCGCGAATTTGGTCAATGTACGTGGGCAACCCCTCCACGGCGTAAATAACGATGTTGGTATCCAGATAAACAGGTTGCCCTAATTCCGCGCTTACTCGTCCCATGCGTCACGTTCCTCACGAATGAAGAGGTCAACCTCCTCTGGCGAAGAAAACACCCCTTTACCGGAACCGATCAGCGAAACGTAATCAACTTTCTTTTGGACTGAGTCGATTTGTTTCTGCTCAAGCAGTTCCGCCGCCTTTTTGATGAGTTTCACCAGTTCATCCGGTGAGAGCAGCCTGATTTGGTTGACGATCAATTCCAGTTGGCTAGCGGCCATAATCAATCTCCTTTCGTTATGGCTAATTCTAGTACTGAATCGCTGTCGGTCTCAATCAGGCGTGTGTCACTTCGCCTTGATCGCCTCGCTCAGAATACGTCCCATGCAGTTGCTCGGGATTTCGATCTTGAGCAGCGTCGCGAGGGTCGGGGCGATGTCCGCAGGGCTTGCGTCGGAGTGATAGGTCCCGGGGGCGATTCCTGCGCCGTAGAAGATCAGGGGCACGTGCGTGTCGTAGGTGTAAGGGGCGCCGTGTGTGGTCGTAATGCCTTCGCCGATGAAGAAGAATGGTTGAGGGACCACGACGAGGTTGCCGTTGCGGTGGGAGTAGAAGCCATTCGCCACGCTGCGCGCTATCCTGGTCTGGGGCAGTCGGCCTGAAAGAATCTGTGAGCGCGTGAAGCATTCGGCGACGCCTTCGATCTTCATGACGGCCTGGCTCGCCACGCGCTCGACTTCTTCGACATTGAGCTTGCGCCGCTCGATTGCGGCTTCATCGAAATAGACGTTGCCGTTGTAGAAATCCAGAATCCATTTCTCATCGCCGAAGCTTTTGTTGAGCGCGTTCTGAACAGCTTCAGTTACCGACTTCGGCTCGACGATTCCACCGAGGCCAAACTGCTGAGCGTGCGCCGGCACGGGAGCGACGCCGTGATCGGCGGTCAGCGCGATGAGGACCCGGTCGAGGCCGATCTTCCGATCGAGGTAGTTGAAAAGCTCGGCCAGCGTGCGGTCCGTTCGGAGCGTGACGTCCTGCACTTCCTGGCTGTACGGGCCGTAGGCGTGCCCTACCAGATCATTCGACGAAAAACTCACGGTCAGCAGATCGGTCGTGTCGTCCGCGCCGAGTTGTTCGCCCTCGACCGCGGCTTTTGCGAAGTCGACCAGATAATCGTTGGCGAAGGGCGTGTATTGGAATTGGGTGTAGAACCGCTGCCCCGCAACTTCTTCGCCGCCGTTAATCACGTACGGGAATTTGTTTCCGGCGGAGAATTTTTCGTAAGGCGCGTCATCAGCGGTCGAGCGTTGATAAGCCGATTCGGGCAGGAGCTTTTCCCACCGCTTGCCGAAGAATCGGTCGGGCCGCAATTCCTTATTGAACTTCTTCACCCATTCCGGCAGGTCGCTGAAATAGTAAGTGCTCGAAACCAGGTTGCCGGTGTTCAGGTCGAACCAGTAAGCGCCGTTCGGGTGTTTGCCCGCAGGCAAAATGGCCGAGCGGTCCTTAAGAGAAACGCCGATGACCTTGGCCTGTCCCCCACTCGCCAACTTTAATTCATCGCCGATTGTCGAACCGATCATTCTTGACGGAGACATTCCGGCGGCGCCGTCGCGTCCACCTAGCAGTTTGGCTTTGCCGTCAGTGACGCTCGTAATGCGCTTCCCCGATTCGCGGTCGAACCACTCGTTGCCTATGATGCCGTTCATCGACGGAGTCGCGCCGCTCATAAACGTGGCGTGGCCGCAGGCTGTGTAGGTCGGCACGTGAATATAGTTAGCGTTCGTGAAAACCGCCCCGCCTTCCAACAGTCGTTCAAAACCGCCCGCGCCGAACTGATCCCGGAATCGCGACAGGTAATCATAGCGGAACTGGTCGATCACTATGCCGACCACCAGACGGACCGGCTTCGCGGCGGTAGACGAGCTTGCGGCGCGGCGGCGCTGTTGCGCGTCGGCGGAAGTGGAAAAGATGTTCGCAAGCGCGAGAATGAGACATAGCGCGGGGGCGAGGCGCGAGCGATTCAGCGAAGTTGTCGGCATGCTCTCTCCTTGAAGGTCTTGTTTGCGCAATTATGCGAGAACGGAGGCAAGCATAATCGCCGCGAAGATGGATGACAAGATGCTGGTCTATACAGAGGCGATGTTGGCGTCTTAATTTTGAGTTACGGATTCGGGGGGAATCATGGATATCAAGACGCGATCTCGAAGCAGGCCAGAAATTCGCGGTTGCCGTCCGCTCCTAGTATCGGAGAGTCGATAGCGCCCATCGGTCGCATCCCCAAGGCCGCGGCGAACGAGGTGATCTCTTCGACGACGCGCCGTTGCGCCGCCTCGTCGCGCACTATCCCGCCCTTGCCGACCTCCTCGCGCCCGACCTCGAACTGAGGTTTGATGAGCGTGATCACGAAGGCAGGCTCGCGAACCAGCGGCGGGACGACCGGAAGAATTTTGGTCAGGGAGATGAATGAGACGTCGGCCGTGACGACGTCGAAGCGGTCGACGAAATCGTGCGGCGAGAGGTAGCGCGCATTGACGTTCTCGCGCAACTCGACGCGGTCGTCCTGTCGCAATTTCCAATCCAACTGGCCGCGCCCGACGTCAACGGCGACGACGCGCGCCGCGCCGCGCTGCAGAAGGCAATCGGTAAATCCGCCCGTCGAAGCGCCGATGTCGAGACAGACTCTGCCCGTCACTTCGATCCTGAAATGGTCGAGCGCGGCGGCCAGCTTCAAACCGCCCCGGCTGACGAATGGCATCGGCTCGCGGATCGTCAAATCGACATCAATCGGAACCAATTGGCCGGCCTTTTCCAATCGTTGGTGGCCGCTGAAGACATGACCCGCGAGGATTAGCGCCTGCGCCTTCGCGCGGGTCTCGACGAGCCCGCGCGTAACGAGCAGCTTATCCAGGCGTTCCTTGTTGGTCTTCGGTTTCATCGCGATTTAGGGAGTGGGGAGTCGGACAAGGAGACAAGGAGACAAAGGGAAGAAGAGACAAGGGAAAAAGGATATTCCTTCTCCTTGTCCCCTTGTCTCCTTGTCCTTCCTTCTCCCCATTCTCTTTCTGCGCTTACGACTTTCTTTCAATTATAAAGCGCGCTATCGAGTCCAGTCTTGACGTGTCGCGATGCGTTCGTCGCGCCGCGCCGATGGCTTCGCGGCAGAGGCGATGGGCCATTTGTCTGGCGCCGCCGATTCCGTAGAGCGCGGTGTAGGTGGCCTTCTGACTCGCGGCGTCCTTGCCTGCGGTCTTGCCCAGTTCCTCGCTGGTGGAGGTTTCGTCCAGCAGATCGTCTGCGACCTGAAAGGCCAAGCCGGCCTTCTCTCCGTATTCGGTTATCGCGCTCAATTCATCCTCGTTCGCGCCGCCGATGATCGCGCCGATGCGGACGGCGCAGCGGATCAAGGCCCCGGTCTTGGCGCGATGAATCTCTTCGAGCTGCGCGCCGGTGACCGGTTGGCCTTCGAATTCAATGTCCAACACCTGGCCGCCGATCAAAGCGCCCGTCGTCGCGGACGCGTGGGCTACTTCTGAAATCACGCGCGCTTTGGTCTCGGAGCTTTGCGCTTCATAATCGGCGAGCGTCAGGAAGGCCTGGGTCAACAGCGCGTCTCCGGCGAGGATCGCCATCGCTTCGCCGAATTTGACGTGACATGTGGGCATCCCCCGGCGCAGGTCGTCGTTGTCCATCGACGGCAGATCGTCGTGAATCAACGAGTACGTATGAATCATTTCGAGCGCGCAGGCGGCGGGGAGCAGCGCCCTCTCGCCGG
>DATCXQ010000008.1:0-17213 GCA_036565725.1 Blastocatellia bacterium | reverse complement strand
CGGTAGATAAAGTCCGGGCCATCGGTACCCGGCTGCTGGCGCAGAGGTCTGATATCCCGAAGCTGCAGGACCATTTGATGGAGACAACTAAAGTAGCCAAGGATTGGAAGCAGCGCGCCAATGACATCTTAAAGACTGTTCACCTCCGGATCGGCGTTTGACCTGGCCGAGATCGTCGGGTCACTGACTGAGTTGAGCAAGGCGAAGGCGCTCTCGCCCCGTGAGAGCTGAACGCTGGTAAGGGCGAGGAAGTTCCTGGTTTGCGAGATCTCTGAAGTGATGGGAGAGACAAGTGGCGCGGCCGAGGAACAGGTGGACCAGGCTCTCAGAGTGCGAAAAATTGCGGTTGTTAGCGGGAACCCAAATTATCAATCTATCGGCGAGTTCAGTCAGAACCTGTGATGTTTATGTTATGGGTATCTGACAGACCGGGTTGTGTACGGAGGAGAGGATATGGGGGATATCCGGGGATTGCTGGAAAGCAGTTCGCCTCCGTACAGGAGTGGGATCCAATCCCTTACAAAGGGGATCCCACTCCTTCCCAGGATTGATCTCGCAGCGGAATGGTTTCCCACCCACATAACCTTAGCAACTAATCGGGCTTTATTTCCGCAATTGTGTGAAGCCCGCGCATAAATCCTGGGGGCGCACACGACTCGCGTGTGGGCCGACTATGGGGGATGTTATCGCGGCGAATCCGCGAAGCTGCGCTCGCACGCGAGTCGTGTGCGCCCCCAGGGCCAATGATTCTTCAATCAGGGGCCTGGCTCGAAGTTAATCCGTAACTAGGAAGGAAAATATCATGAAAAACATTGAAGTTAGTACATTGGTGAACCGCAACACTTTTTTTGCGGCCTTCGCCTTGCTCGCGCTTATTCTGGTGAGCGGCGGCCTGAGCCGTGTCTTGGCGCAAGGCTCTGGAGATCGGGCGATTGATCAAGCTCAGCGGGCCGTCAGGGAACAGATCACCAGTCGAGAGGGCGGGCGAAATCCGACTGTGGTTTTTAACGGCGATGCCCAAACCGAATTCATATCGAATACGGGGGTTCGTGTTCGTGGCACGGGCGCCTTCTCGCGCAACAACGATCCGCGTTACAACAACGGGCAGTCGAGAAACTTCTCCTACGAAGCGATAGTCAACAACCGTAACCGCAACAGTAACGGCAATGTGTCTGGCGTCAGTTACGACTGGAGAGGGGATTGGTCCGGGAATGGCAGAGGTAACGATAGATACGGTGATGGCGGTTACAGGGTGCAGAGCATCTACTGCGCATCAGATGATGGGCGGCGACACATCTGCCCTATCAACACCAGCAGCGGCGTCGTCCGCCTAGTAAATCAGAAGAGCGGGTCGACCTGTGTGCAGGGGCGGACCTGGGGCTTCACCCGTAACAGCATCTGGGTGGATCGCGGCTGTCGCGCCGATTTCGAAGTCGGCCGTGGCAGAGGCGATGGCGCCTACGGCCGTGACAACGACAGGCGTGATAACAACGGCGGCTACGGTAATGTCAACCGGCCGAACGGGCGCGTCAGCTACTCAGGCCCGATCATGAACCGGCACAGTGATAAAGCCCTGGACGTCACCGAGCAAGGCATGCAGGATGGGGCTAACATCCAACAGTGGGGATATGCCGATCAGGCCAATCAAAACTGGGATGTTATAAACCTCGGCAACAACGAAGTTGCCATCATCAGCCGGCACAGCGGCAGGGCGCTTACTGTTCAGGGCGGCAGAGATAACAACGGGGCGAACATTATCCAGCGGGGTTGGAACGACAACCCGCAACAACGCTGGCGATTGGAGCAAACAGGCGGCGACTACTACCGGATCGTGAGCGTGGACAACGGCAAGTGTCTCGACGTGACCGAGCAGGGCAGGCAGGACGGGGCCAACGTCCAGCTATGGGATTATGCCAACCAGGCTAACCAGCAGTGGAGGCTCCGCCGGTAACCAGGTAAGTTCAATGGCAAAAATTCTGAGGCGTAATCGGAAGAGGCTCGACTCATGGCTGTAGACAGAGCGGAGACAGCAAAGAGGTTTCTGGCTAAAGAGATCGAAAAGCTCTCCGAGCAGGAGCTCCAGGTAGTCGAGCGATTCATCCACCGCAGCCTGATAGCGCGCAACGTCGCGCACGAGTTCGAGGAGCAACTGACGGCCGGGCAACGGGTCGCTGATCGCGTGGCTGAGATCATCGGCTCGTGGCGCTTCATCATCATTCAAAGCATGCTGCTGGCCGTGTGGGTCGCGCTGAATATCACCGCGTATATTTACCGCTGGGATCCATATCCGTTTATTCTGCTCAACCTGGCGTTGTCATTCCAGGCCGCCTATTCCGCGCCGATCATTATGATGAGCCAGAACCGCCAATCCGAGAAAGACCACCAGCAAGCGAAGAACGATTACGAGGTCAATCTGAAAGCCGAGCTGGAGATCATGCAGTTACACGAAAAGTTCAACGAGCTGCGCGATTCCTCCTGGGTAGATCTGGTGCGTATGCAACATCGGCAGATTGAAATGCTGGAGCGGCTGGTAGTGGAAGGAGGAGACCAAGATGAATAAAGCAAGACTGATCAAACAAAGAGAATGGTTGGAGCGAGAGCAAGTCGCCCAACAACAAGCACAGCTATCTTCCGTGGCGCAGGTTAAGGTTGGCGACGTCGGGAATTGGGTGGAGAGCCAACGAGCGTCCCGGCAGCCAAATGCCCGCAAGATGTTTGCCGCGTTGTTTGCGCAGGCGCCAGCGAGCTACATCGAAACGGAGTAACCTTGCCGGATCGTTCATTGAAATGCTTCGCGGGCTGGCGATTCAGGCAATAAGGAGGAGCGATGATCGGGTACCTTGTGTGGAAACGAAAACTTTCTCAGAGGGCGCCGGCCTATGCCATATCGCTGCTGCTCTCGCTCATGCCGATGACCGGATTGACACAGACTAAGGTCAAGTCGGGCTTCAATCTCTTCGCCCCGCAACAGGACGTCGAGATTGGTCAGCAATCGGCCATTGAAGCGGAAAAGCAATTGCCGATCCTCCGTGACTCACGCGCGGCTGAATACCTCAATCGCCTGGGCCAGACGCTCGCGGCTCAAGCGCCGGGGGAGCGATATCCTTATGCATTCAAGATCGTCAATGCGTCGGACATCAATGCCTTCGCGTTGCCGGGCGGCCCAATCTACGTCAATCGCGGGACGATCGAAGCGGCGCGGAGCGAAGCTGAATTGGCAGGCGTGATTGCGCACGAGATCTCGCACGTCGCGCTCCGGCATGGCACAAACCAGGCGTCGAAGGCATATCTGGCGCAGGCAGGCATTGGCGTCCTTGGTGGCATCCTTGGCAACGGCTCGTTAGGTTCGATCATTGGCGCGGTCGGGGGCTTGGGCCTCAACACGCTGTTCCTCAAGTATAACCGTGATGCCGAGACGAAGGCTGATATCGTCGGCGCGCAAATCATGGCGCTAGCCGGTTACAACCCCCTCGACCTGGCGCGCTTCTTCGAGACGCTGCAGCGTGAATCCAAGCGCAATCCATCGAGCCTGGAAAATTTCTTGAGTGATCACCCGTCGCCCGCTAATCGCACTCAGCGGATCGAGCAGGAAGCGGCGCTGCTGCATTACCAGGGGCGGTCGCGCGAAGTTGGCGGCTTCAGCGAAGTCCACTCCATGTTGGCAAGGATGCCGAAGGGGTCAAGCATGGCTGATCTCGCCCGGCGCCAGCCGCCTGCCGGCGGCGCCAGGACGCGGCCACGCGAAGGCGGCGCTCCGGCGACAATCAATGTTCAGCCGCCATCATCGAACCTGAACGCCTATCGCCAGCCTAATGGGATTTACGAGATCGCCTATCCCGATAACTGGCGCGCCTATCCCAGCAATGACAATCTCGGCGTGACCTTCGTTCCCGAAGGCGGAGCCTTGGAAGCGGAAGGCCAGGCGCAAATCATCTACGGCGCGATAGTCAATCACTATCGTCCGATTGATCCCGGGAGCGGCAGGTCGGGCCGCAACCTGAGGGGTAGCGGATCGGGCCGCCAAGGCGCCTCACTCTCCGAAGCGACCAATGATTTGGTCAACAGCATCACGCAAAGCAATCCTTATTTGCGCGTGGTGAGCGGATCGGGTCATGAAGCGCGACTCGCCGGGCGGAATGGGCTGGCGGTGACGCTCGCGGGGCGCTCGCCGATTTACGGGCGCGATGAGCGCGTGACGCTCTTTACCCGGGCGATGGATGACGGGGATATTTTCTACTTCCTTTTCATCTCGCCGAATGATGAATACCGCGATTACAACCGTACCTTCGAGCGGATGTTGAGGAGCCTGAGGATCAACGATGCGGCGATGCGCAGGTAACTGATTTTCTTTCCGAAAATGTCCAATACTGGACAGCAATATATCCCAGACTGGCCGATCATCAGTTCGGAAAAGAGGGAAATATGGCGCATATCATTTACGACAACGATCAACCGGGCCACTACAATTCGACAGGTTACAATAGCCACAGGTCTAATGGCAGCTATGCTGTATTAACCATCGTTATTCTGTTTGTATTGTTTTTCTGGGCCGATCTGGGCGGGCTGAGAGCTAATCTCGGTTCCAGGCTGAGTGGTAATCCCAATTCAAGAGTAATGCCAGTTATAGGTCCAATAATAAATTCCATCACGGGGATCAGGTATGTGACCGCGGACAACCTCAATATGCGCGAACAACCAGGCAGTGACGCTCAAGTCGGCTATATTTTGCCCAGAGGAACTGAAGTCGCGCTTCTCGGAGAATCACACCAGGAATTCGATGGCGATGTTTGGCTCAAAGTGAGGGTTGAAACGTTCGAAGGGCAGTATGTTGGATGGGTGAATCAGCAATACGTCGAATAAATGGGCAGCCTTACCGGCTAAAAAGCACAACATAATAATGGAAGGAGAGTTATGCCAGATGAAACAAACCGCGCGCTGTTAGACGAGGAGCGCAGGATGTCTTCGCGCCAAGAGGTCAAGGCTTCGATTGATGACGACGTGAATGCTCGCATCAGACAGGAGTCGGCGCGAGTCGAGCCAAAGGAATCGGCCGAGTTGGCCGGTGTGGCTCATGAATTAAAACAGAAGTCCGTGCGTGAAGCGGCTGAGACTGAACGCGAGTTGGGGCGCGGCAGGACCGCGGCCCGGGTTTCACAGATAGTGGATTACCTCTTCTACATCATCTACGGCCTGATCGGGCTACAGTTCGTGCTCAGGCTGATGGGCGCCCGGCCCGGCAATGACTTCGTTCAGTTCGTGGCCGGAGTCTCGTGGCCGCTGCTGGCGCCTTTCGAACGCATTGTAGGAACTCCGTCGGTGGGAGCGTTTCAAATCCAGCTATCCTACTTGCTTGCGCTCCTTGTTTATATCCTGCTTCACATTGCCATCAATGGGGTGTTCCGCATAATCGCGCACCGCAAGGTAACAGTTTAAGGCTGATGGAGCGCGCCCGTCTTATTCAATGGCTTACAAAAAGAGGAGAAAAGTATGTTGAACATGGATGAAATCAAATGCAAAGCCGGGCAGGTTGTAGGAGCCATCAAAGAGAATCTCGGTTGGCTGACCAACGATCACAAAGCTGAAGGCGAGGGCAAAGACTAGCGCATCGAAGGCAAAGTTCAGGAACACGACGCCAAAGCGCGCCGGGAAGCGGAAGAGACCGAGGAAGAATTGGCCGGGCGCGCGGCAGGCGGCAAGTAAAGTCTTATCGTATTACATAAACCATAACTGATGATCAACTAACCGGAAACGAAGGAGAAGAACCATGCAAGTCAAAGACATCATGACCAAAAACCCGGCCTGTTGTACGCCGGATACCAACCTGCAAGAAGTCGCACGGCTCATGGTGCAGCTCGATTGCGGGGAGAGTCCGGTGGTCCAGAGTAACCAAAGTATGAAGCTGGTGGGAGTAATCACCGACCGCGACATAACCTGCCGGACAGTGGCCGTGGGCAAGAACCCGCTGGAGATGACGGCGGGTGATTGCATGTCCAGCCCCTGCATAACCGTCACGCCGGAGATGAGCGTGGAGGACTGCTGCCATGTGATGGAAGAGAACCAGGTGCGGCGTGTCCCGGTGGTGGACGAAAACGGCGCCTGCTGCGGCATTGTGGCTCAGGCCGACATTGCTCAACACGCCTCTAAGCTGGAAACGGCCAGGGTCGTGAAGGGGGTTTCGCGGCCAAACGATTCAGCCTCACGCGTGGTGGTAGCTAAGCGCTAAGGCGGAAGTAATGAGGTGTGGCGCGAGTAGAAACGCAAGATATTGCTCGCGCCCGTGGCGCTGTCGCAAGGCGCGAGTAAACAATTCGCGCCACATCTTTACGCCGCAAAACTTCTACTCGAGCGCTTAGTTAGCAAACTAGAAGATGAACAGTCCGCGCGCGCCGCGCCGGCAGTAGGGCGCGAAATCAGACACAGCCTTAACGAGGAGATTCAATCATGATGACAGGAAAAAGAGAGAACAGCTTTGTCCGAGGAGATTCGGCGCTTGGCGATCGTGTGAACCGCGAAAGGCAGGAGCATCAGTCTGCAACCAATCTCTCCGATGAGACGGATAGTTCGCGCGGAACCGCGACCGGAACCCGGCATAATTGGGTGACCGGGACTTTCACCGACCGCGATTCGGCGGAGCGCGCTTACAACCTCATGCTCAGTCGGGGTTATGGCGTAAATGAGATCAACCTGATGATGTCGGATGAGACGCGCAGGCAGTATTTCTCCGGTGAAACCGCGACTGATTCGGAATTGGGCAACAAGGCGATGGAGAGCGCAGGCGTTGGCGGCGCGATTGGCGTAACGGCGGGAGCGATCCTCGCGGCGCTAGCGGCCATCGGAACGAGCATCGCGATCCCCGGACTCGGCGTCGTGATCGCCGGGCCGATTGCGGTGGCGCTCGCCGGGGCGGGCGCGGGCGGACTGACCGGCGGGATCATTGGCGCATTGATTGGCTGGGGCATTCCCGAAGAGCGGGCAAAGCTTTACGAATCCGACCTGAAAAGTGGCGGCATCGTCCTGGGCGTCATCCCGCACAACGATGACGACGCCGCCTACTTCGAGGGCGAGTGGAAGAGCTACAACGGTCGTAACATTTACCGCTAAACAATTCGCGCCTAACCCCGCCGGCGAGCGTGTGATAGGCGAACGAGAGGAGAAAGCCATGAAAGAGTTTCTATCGGATGTCAAAGAGCTTCGGCGCCGCGCGCGCCAGCACCTTGAGCAAGGCCCCGTCACTGACGGCTACAAGGCTGATCCCAAGAAGGTGATCGCCGTCTTGAATGAAGCGCTGGCGACCGAGCTCGTCTGCGTCCTGCGTTACAAACTTCATTACCATATGGCGAGCGGCATTCACGCCGAGTCGGTGGCTAAAGAGTTCCTCCAGCACGCCAAAGAGGAAGAGCTACACGCCGACCGGATCGCCCAGCGCATCACGCAACTTCAGGGCGAGCCGAACTTCAATCCGGAGGGTCTCGGCGCCCGCAGCCATTCGGAATACGTCGAGGGCGGTTCGCTCGTCGATATGATCCGCGAAGATTTGGTCGCGGAGCGCATCGCCGTCGAATCCTACTCGGAGATCATCCGGTGGTTGGGCGACGATGACCCGACCACGCGCAACCTGATCGAAGATATTCTCAAGAAAGAAGAGGAGCATGCCGATGACCTGTCAAACATGCTCGAGACTTTCGACCCTGAGAAAGCCCCTGCGCTCAGGTGAATCATGCTAAGGAGGCGTGTTATGTCGGACAGGAAGAGAGTTACCTTTTTGGCGATAACGCTGATGGCTATTATCGCAATCGCGCTAACGCTTACTGATCGAAGCCAGGCGCTAAAGGAGAAGACCTTTGACGATCAGATCAGCGGAAACGCGCAATTGTTATTTAAGCAAGGTAAAGAAATCTTTCGCTTCGATACCTTCGGCGACGAGGTATTCTGGGGCGACACGCTCAAACTTCATAGGGCAATTGAAGGCTCCAAGCTTGGTGGCGTGGGGGAGGGGGTGAGTCCGAAGACCGCGCTTGCTGTCGGTTTGAAAGTTGATATGGATGTCCTTCCTGAAGCCCTCGTGAAGCAGGTCAAAGAAGGCAAGGTAAATCTCGACGATCCCGCGACCACGCTGGCTCTGCTCAAACTGAATGCGGTTGTGGGCGTTAAAGGTCATTTCAATCAGGATGGAAGCTTGAAGACGATGGGCATCAGTTGCGCTTTCTGCCACTCGACCGTGGACGATGCGTTTGCGCCCGGCATCGGTCGTCGGCTGGATGGCTGGCCCAACCGCGATCTCAATGTCGGCGCCATCGTCTCGCTGGCTCCCGACCTGAGCGCTTACACCAAACTGCTGGGCGTTGATGAGGCGACAGTTAAGAAAGTGTTCGCCAGTTGGGGGCCGGGAAAATTCGATGCGCTGCTTAATCTGGACGGCAAAGCTTTTCGCCCTGATGGCAAGCCGGCCGCCACACTGATCCCGGCGGCGTTCGGTCTGGCCGGAGTCAACCAGCACACCTGGACGGGCGGTTGGGGCAACGTCACTTACTGGAATGCTTATGTCGCCAATCTTGAGATGCAAGGGCAGGGGACGTTCTTTGACGCGCGACTGAATAACGCGGCTCAATATCCGGTTGCCGCCAAAGCCGGTTTCGGGAACAAGCGGAGTCACCACGACATGGTCACCGCGAAACTCGCCGCTCTTCACTTCTATCAACTCGCCATCCCAGCGCCGACGCCGCCCGAAGGCAGTTACGATAAGGCGGCAGCCACGCGCGGGGAAGCGGTATTCATCGGCAAAGCGAATTGCGCTCAGTGTCACGCGCCGCCGCTGTTCACCGAGCCGGGCGACAATACGCATAAAGGCGCCGAAATCGGCATTGACGATTTCCAGGCCAATAGGTCGCCCGGTAAAAGCTATCGCACAGCGCCGCTGCGTGGGCTTTGGGCGCGCCAGAAGGGCGGCTTCTACCACGATGGCCGCTTTGCAACTTTGCGAGATGTGGTTGAGCACTACAACAACTTCAAGCGATTAAGGTTGACCGACCACGAAAAGAGTGACCTGGTTGAATTTTTGAAGTCGCTTTAGTTATGAGCCTGGCGGTCAAACAAGTCATTATTATGGTTGTGGCGGCCTTCGTAATCATGGCGGCCCTTGAGCTGTCGCTGGCCATTTTTCAGTCGGTCTTCCACGCGCAGCGCGGCGCCGCCCCGTCTTCACCCGTGCCCCCTGAGGCTCGCCACTCCCCGCGAGCCTCGCCCATGGCCGGTCAGTCTCCCTCCCCCCTTGTCGGCCAGGGCGCGCCTGAAAATCGTGACGCGATCAGGCCGGAGGAAACAGTGGTGTTGATCAAGCCTGGCTCGCTGACAATTCCCGTCGTCGGCGCGCGCCCGGAGCAGTTGCGCGACACCTACAGCGAGTCGCGCGCCGAGGGCCGCACGCATAACGCGCTGGACATTATGGCGAAATGCGATACGCAGATCGTGGCGGCGACCGCAGGCAAGATCGTCAAGTTATTCCAAAGCGAGCGCGGCGGCGTCACGATTTATCAAATGGCGGCTGACAACCGGACGGTCTACTACTACGCGCATCTCGCGCGTTACGCCGGCGGCCTGGCGGAAGGGCGCTTCGCGCAGGAAGGCGAGGTCATCGGTTATGTCGGCGACACGGGCAACGTCGTTCACGGCGCCTGCCACCTGCATTTTGCAATCTGGACCGTGACCGATCCGAAACGGTATTGGGATGGCGAAAACATCAACCCTTACCCGTTACTTCGCCCGTCGCTCTGAAACGCCGCTTCGCGCGGCGCCGTCGAGACAGGAAAAGCGACTGTCGCCGGGCGCGACGTGACCATTCAGGGCGCCGTCCACCCCCACAATGACCGAATCAGCATTGATCAAAAAAGAGGAAATAGGAATGGAAAACTTACATGATCGTTTTGACAAAGTTGCGGCGCCTCGAAGTGGCGAGAGTGAGATTGAATCTCGCGGGACGAGTTTCGACCGGATCAAAGTCCGGATCGCTGGCAAATTGCGCCAGGCCGCCGAAACTTTGTACGGCAAGACTGAAGACAATCAAACGCCGCGCGGGGCGCCGAACCTTGGCTCTCAGGCCAGCGCTTGGCTCCATAACTCCGCCGATTACGTCGAGCGAATGGAGCCGAAAAAAATCAAAGATGACATCACCGAACAAGTGCGGCGCAATCCGGGCAAAAGCCTGCTTGTGGCCAGCGCTGTCGGGCTGATTCTCGGCGCGATCTTTCGCCGCAAATAAGCCGGCAAAGAAAGGCCAAAGGGCGAAAAGATTGAAGTGAACCCAGCGCCATGGAGAGGCGCGATGGAGAGAATGATAATGAACGCACAGAGAGAAGCGGCGCATCAGATGGCCATGCCAGAGCCGCGCGAATCGCTGGGTGATTTGCTGGGCGATTTGATGACGCAATCGACAGAGCTGGTGAAAGGCGAAGTGGCTCTGGCCAAGGCCGAGTTACGCGACAAGGCGCGCCTGTATAGCTCGGCAGCGTTGATCATCGCCGTGGGGGGCGCCTTCGGACTACTGTCGGCAATGGCGCTCCTTGCGGCGTGCATTATCGCGCTCGCGACCTACACCGGCCTGTCGACGTCGGCCTTGATCTTCGGCGCGGCGCTGGGAGCGCCGGCGACGCTCTTGTTTAAGCGCGGCTTGCGCAATTTCAAACGCCACTCTTCTTGATTGAATATTCCGCCGACTTTGAATCGGCGCCAAAGGAGGTAACTCATGAGCGGAATCGCATTGGAAAGAATCGCGGATATCCCGTCTGCGCCAGAACCCCCAGAACCCATGGAACGCAGCTCGGAAGATTTACGTCAGGAGGTCGAGACCAAGAAAGAAGCCATTGCTGAAACAATCAACCGATTGGATCGGCATGTGCGAAGGGCGGTCGACTGGCGCGCGCAGGTCGAAGATCATCCTTATCTGGCGCTCGGCCTTGCGGTCGGCGTGGGTTGTCTGTTCGCCGGGATTTTCAAAAGCAAGCCCAGTCCGCGCGAGCGGATCATGGAAGCTTTAGCGGAGGGCGTCGAAGACATAGCCGATCAAGCGCGTAATCGCATCGGCTCTCGATTTCGCCGGCCTCCGACAGGCGGCGCGCTGAAGGCGGCGGCGGCGGCGCTGGTGACGAAAGCGGCAACCGCATATCTGAGAAACAAGTTGAGCCGCGCGTTCAAAGGGCGCAATGCTTAGCTTAATCGTTTAAGGCAATAAACCATCAAATAAAAGGAGCGCAATATGGAACCAAATGTTCAAGACCAACCGCAGCAATTCAAACCGACCGGGGCGGCGCCATCGACGGCGCGCGCCACTTCCGATGGCGGTCAAACAGTGATTAGCAAAGTGAGCGATGCCGCTCACGCCGCGCGCGAACATGTCGAAGATCGCGGCGCGGAGATAATAAATCAGGCGAAGCAGAAGGTAGGCGAAGTATACGATCAAGCGAACAAGAGGCTGAGCGAACAATACGAGAAGGCGATTGGTTACGGTCGCGAGAACCCCGGCAAAACGACCTTGATCGCTTTCGGCGTCGGCGTCGGCGTCGGCGCGCTGCTGGTGAGCAATTTCAGCGAGTCGCGCAGCCGACGCAGCCGTGTGGTGGAGCCAGTTATGAGGGCGGTGTCAACCCTCGCGCGCGAGCTGTTTCGTTAATCTTCTTATGTGTCTATCACTTTCCCTGGGAGGTAAAACATATGTGCGATTACTCTTTGCATGGCATCAAGAACCGGCTCGCCAATGAAGGCGAGCAGTTGTTCATTCACATGTTTCACACCGGCTCGAAAGGGCTGGCTTCAGTGACCGATCTGAGGAACCTCGAAAAACCGGCGCCGGCCGCGGGCGTGTGGTCGAGATTCAAATGCTGGGTTGAAAATCAACGGAGATGGGTAAACGGCGATTTGAAGAGAGCGATTCCGGCGGTCTGCATTCCCCCAGGCGCGCGTTTGCATGTGGACGGGATTCCGCCGCTCATGCAGAAGCGGTTCGGGGTAGGGCCGCGTGAGGAAGTGACATTCGTCCAACTGACCGCCGAACCGTTCAGATATCGCGACGCCATCCGCTTCGCCAACGGCCAGGAAATCCTTCTGCAGAAGCTCTCCGACGGGCTGAGGATGGATGTGCTGAGTCTGACGCTCGCCGAAGAGACTCCTGCGCCGAAACCCGCCGCAAGGTCTTGGATGATCGAACAGGTCAGCGTCGCATAAGCGTCTCGCTGCACGTGTTTTGTCTCCTCCCCTGCGGTAAAAAAAATGGAATGCAGAATTTGCAATCAACGGATCAGCTTCGTTAAAGGCAACCACCCGTGCCGGAAAAGAAAATCAACCCGGGCGGTCCACGAAAGCGAATTGTCAGACGCTCTGACACACGCGAATGGTGAGGTCGTGACGCCGCATCCCGGCGCTCAACGCAAACTGAGGCAGGAGCTTGAGTGGAAACATCATCGCGAACAGCAGGCGCAAGCGGAGGCGCAGCCAGGCGCCCCGACTCCCGAATCTGCTGAGCAAGCCGAGAACGCCGAATGGTATTCGAAGGCGACAGCCTGAAGTCGGACCGATCTTAACAACGCCTGGAGCGCGAGCCATCGAGCGCCCGTGGCAGGAACTCTTGCCGCGGCCGTTCGATGACTCACGCTCCAGGCTTTCATTTGCTCATAATCACCAATCACCAAATTTACAACCTGACCATCGCCATCGCCAAGATTGCCCAACGGCAACAGGGTAATTGATCACCTTTTTGCATTGATGGCAGTTCGCCCGAAGCGCCGGGTTCGCTTTTCGGGCTTTCGACCCGGAACTGATTACCTCGCTCAGGTCGCCTAGCGCGGAGAGCGCATGTCTGCGGGCCTCGATATTCTTCTTTAAAACTCGTCCATTACTGAACAGAAACCCATCCCCAATCAGCCCATCCTTGCAAACGTAAGCCGGAGTCAGGGTAAGGCATCGGCCCCACTCGACCCGGAGTTTGCGGGCAAAAACTTAAACCTAGAGGAGAATTATGCTTTGGACAATTATCGTTATCCTTGTCGCTCTGTGGCTATTGGGCCTAGTCGGCGGCATCGGCGGTTCAATGATTCACGCGCTGCTTGTTATTGCGGCGATAGTGTTGGTCTACAACCTGCTCAGTGGTCGCCGGGCGGTGCTCTAAAGCGGTTTGCAATTGGAAGGGCGTTGTTGCACGAATATACTTTTTAAGGTGAAGACTTCTTTTCACTTTATAAAGTTCGTTTGCATGTGGTGAACATTCTTCGGCAAAAACGAGAAGAACTTTGCGATTTTATATTCGTGCAACAACGCCAATTGGAAGTACGGCAAACTGTTAGTTCGCCGCTACTCCAGCCGTCAAATCGGTTGATTTTCAAAGGGCTTTCCAATAAAGCGACTGCACTTATCTACTTAAATAACTGGAGTGAACCAATGAGATATATGAGGCAAACCATTTTGATGAAAGCCATGTTCGCCACAGCTCTCCTGCTTATGCTGGGGATGACTCGCACGGCTCTCTATGGACAGTCTAGCGAGGAGCGCGCTAAAAAGACGCCGGCGAAGACCAAAGTTCTTTCGACCACACAGTCAGGCATGCCAATCGTCTGGCGAGATCCCGGCACGGTCGAGACGCTCGACTTTGTCGGCGGCCTCGGAGGGCGGGAGCAAGCGCCTAAACCACCGTTCACATTCATTGAAGAAGATCGCGCCGGTTCCAATCCGAAGATCAAGGTGATGGATGCCAACGGTGTCAAGTGGTCAGTCAAATGGGGTTCAGAGGTTAACGCGGAAGTCTTCGCCTCGCGGATAGCCTGGGCCGCCGGTTACTTCGTTGAGCCCTCATATTTTGTCGCGAGCGGCAAGATTGACGGCGTAAAGAAGTTGGGCCGCGCCAAGAAGTATGTTAACTCTGATGGCAATTTCACTGACGCCCGCTTCGAGATGAAGGAAAAAGGTATTACCAAGCTCGATGACAAGCAAAGCTGGCAATGGGATAGAAATCCGTTAGTTGGGACCAGGGAATTCAATGGCCTCAAAATCATCATGATGCTGGTGTCAAACTTCGACAATAAAGATGTCCGCGACCTTGGCCGAGGCTCGAATACGGCAATATTTCAGTATCCGGTTGGCGACACTGTGGAGTCACGCTATGTTGTTACTGATTGGGGCGGATCCATGGGCAAGTGGGGTGGCGTCTTCAGCCGTGAGAAGTGGGATTGCAAGGGCTATGCGCAACAAACACCTGAATTCATCAAGGGCGTCAAAGGCGGCTTCGTCGTCTGGGGTTGGTCAGGACAGCATACGAAGGATGGCGCCGGAGGGATCAGTGGGAGTGACATAAAATGGCTTCTCCAATATATCGGGCGGATCAGCGATGATCAGATCCGCGTGGGTTTGAAGGCGAGCGGAGCGACTCAGGAGGAAAGCCAGTGCTTCACTAAAGCCCTGCGGGATCGCATCCTTCAGATGCAGATTCTCTAGCAGGTGGGTTTCAGGTGAGTGAAGCCATCCGATTTTGCTCAGTCAAAGGTAAGGCTATCAATGCAACGAGCGATAAGACGAACGCGGGGAGAGTAACCGATGAAAGTAATGGTCCAACCCGGCGATGGGATCGCACTACTGCTCTCAGGCATCAAGAGCGCGAAAAAGAGTATCGAAATCGTAATTTTCCGCCTCGACCAAAGTGAGCTTGAGGCAGCGCTGGAGGCCGCTGTCGCGCGCGGCCTGGCAGTGCAGGCGCTCATCGCTTACACCAACCGAGCAGGCGAGAAAAGCCTGCGGAAGTTAGAGCTGCGCTTGCTGGCGGCGGGCGTCACTGTTTCGCGTACCGCTGACGATTTGGTTCGCTACCATGACAAACTCATGATCATTGACCGCTCCACGCTTTATCTGATGGCGTTCAATTTAACCCACGTGGACATCTACCACAGCCGGAGCTTCGGCATCATTACTAAAAACCGCCAGTTCGTGCAAGAAGCCATCAAGCTATTTGAGGCTGATAGCGCACGACAGCCTTACACGGCGGGGCTGGACACTTTCATTGTGAGTCCCGTCAATGCCCGCAAACAGCTCGCTAACTTCCTCAGTGGGGCGCGCAAACAATTGCTGATCTATGACAACCAGCTTGCCGACATGCAAATGATCCGCCTTCTGCAATGCCGCGCCAAGGCGGGCGTTGAGATTAAGATCATCGGACGAGTGGGTAAGCGAGGCATCGGACTGGCAGCGCGAAAATTGCAAGGCATACGCCTGCACACACGTACCATCATCCGGGACGGGCGCCAGGCATTCATTGGCAGCCAGAGCCTGCGGAGACCTGAACTGGACGCGCGCCGGGAAGCCGGGATCATCTTCCGCGATCCAAAGGTGATCAAACGCTTGCTCGCCACGTTTGAGACCGATTGGGCGGCAACAGAACTTGCCCAAGACCGGACGGCTAAAGACAGTGAGCTTTCATCCTCGACGGTGTTTATCAAACAGGCCGTCAAAGAAGCAGTCAAAGAGCTGGTTGAAGAGATGAAGACTGAGACCGAGGAAATCACCTCAGAGACAGAAGAGGTGAAAGAGGCGGTCAAGGAGGCAGTCAAGGAGGCGGTCAGAGAGGTCGTCCAAAAAACAGATTCCGCTGCGTGAAGCTTAAGGTGGCATCAACTGCCGAGCCTCTTGCCGCCTTTCTTCCCGTCGAGGATTTATTTCTGCAGTTGTCCAAAATTGAACGGCGGTGGATTGGCAATTGGCGCATTCTGGTTTGGAAAGGAGGACCCTAAAAATGGATAACACAACAATCATCATTGTCGTTGCCGCATTGGTTGCTGTCGCGGCAATCGCAGCGGCGGGTTGGATGTATCTGCAGAAGAAACAGACCAAGAGGCTGCGTTCCAGGTTTGGACCTGAGTATGACAGGCTCGCCGATGTCGAAGGCGGCCGGGCGCGCGTTGAAAAGACTCTTCACGAACGCGAAAAACGGGTGGAGAGACTCAACTTAGTCCCCTTGTCTTCCGAAGATCGCGATCGATTCGCGGGGGCATGGCAACAGGAGCAGTCCGGATTTGTGGATGATCCCCGAGCCACTGTGGCTAATGCCGACAGCCTGGTGACTGAGGTTATGAAAGTGCGCGGCTACCCGATGGGCGACTTCGAGCAGCGGGCGGCTGACATCTCAGTGGATCACTCACTTGTCGTGAAGAACTATCGTATCGCTCACGACATCGCGCTCCGCAATAGCGGCGACGAGACAAGCACGGAGGAGTTGAGAACGGCTTTGCTTCACTATCGCATGCTTTTTGAACATTTACTCACAGGGTATGCAGCAGAACCTGAAAACCAAAAAGTGACAGCCGTAGGGGCTTTAGGCAGGCAGTGAACCCTGTTCAGCAGTAATCGGATGTATTTTGAAGGAGGTACGCAGATGATCGAGAGGGAACTTGATACGGAAGAAATACCAGTGATTGAGCTAGAAACAAATAATAGCCAGCCACTGACAACCGCGGAGATGGCCGGTGTTGCGGCCGCGGCTGCGAGACGAATACCAATTTCTGATCAAATAGATATTGATCGCGAGCGCGGCGCGGTTGATTATCCGTCCGCTGTAGACAGCCAATCGGAAGAAGCCCTGGCGCCGTTGTTTGAGCAAAGCGCGCTCCAGGATTTCCGTTCTCGCTGGGGAGCAATCCAGACCGGATTCGTCGATAACCCGGGTGGAGCAGTAATGCAGGCGGACGAACTGGTAGCCGCGGTGATGAAACGTCTCGCGGAGGTTTTCGCCGATGAGCGGGCAAATCTGGAACAGGAATGGGCCAAGCGTAATGATGTTTCGACTGAAGATCTACGTGTAGCAATACGTCGTTACCGCTCATTCTTTGACCGCCTGCTTTCCGTCTAAATCAGAGCAAACAACATTGGGACAGATATAAAACCACGAAGAAACGAAGAACACGAAGAGAAGAATAGTTTCGACCTCTTTCTCTCTTCGTGTTCTTCGTTTCTTCGTGGTTTGTACCAATCTTCGCTGTTTCGATTTAGTGACAGGCAGAGCGTCCTTTTACGAACCATAGTTAAGGAGGACCACCAATGTCATTCGGGATTTACATCGCCGGCTATATCATATTTATTGTCGGACTCGCGATCGGCGCCTACATGCTGCACGTGCCTCAGAAGTGGATCGGGGTAGGAGTTCTCTGTCTGATCGGCATAGCGATCATCCACGGTGTGACGGCGACTCG
>DATCXQ010000313.1:0-3726 GCA_036565725.1 Blastocatellia bacterium | reverse complement strand
AATGCGGATTGAGCGATTGCGTCAACATTCTCGGCCCACGCTGTCGCCCTGAGACGCTCCGGCGCATGACAGAAGCGGATCTTCTCCTTCTGCTGGCGGAAAGATTCGTCATCCAGATTCCCGGCAAGACTTATGAATATTTGCGCGCCGGACGGCCGATTCTGGCGCTCACGCCGGAAGGCGCTCTGGCCAATCTGCTGCGGAGAATCGGCGGCGGCATGATAGTCAATCCGAATGATACGGCCGGCATCCTGGCCGCCGTCAGGGAAAGCGTCCTGCAATGGAAGGATGGACGAGTTCGTCACGTGGCTGATCCGGGGGCGATAGCAAGCTTTGACCGCCGCGTCCTCGCCGGACGATTAACGGAATTGTTCGACCGCTTAAGCGCCAAAGTTGAAAAGCGTTATGAGTAGAACCCCGGCGATTTCAGCAAACCGCGCAAAAACCGAAATCGCTCTCGCCGAGCGCCAGTTTGAGGTCTTTCAAGGCGCGGCGGGATTAGCGGCCATCCGCGAAGACTGGAAGCGTGTCACTCGCGCGTTGGACAAGCCGCGCTTCTTTCACCTTTACGAGTGGTACGAGAGCTATTTGAATACCCTGTCTGACTCGCCGGTCTATTTCGTGTTGGCGCGGCGCAAAGGGGCGCCGGTCGGCGTCATTCCACTAGTCATGTCGCCACAGCGGCTCGCCGGAACGAAGTTACGCGGTTTGTCGCTGCCCCATCATCCGCATATGTTACTTTGCGACGCTCCGCTGACGAACGAAGGGTTGGACCACATTACGATGCGCGAATTGATCACGTACCTGCGACGGCAGCAAGGGATCCAGTGGGATGTGTTGTTCTTCCCAAATTTGCTTGAGGATAGCGGGTTGTTGTCCGCTTTAAACGCCGGACCGCCCGCGTTGCGGATCTCGGAACCTCAGACGCGGTGCAACTACTTACCATGCCTCCCGCCCGACGAACTCGCCGCGCGGTTCTCTCGAAACTTTCGCGGAAATCTGCGCAAGGCCCGCAATAAGCTGGCGAAGTTAAATCGCGTCGAGTTCATCTCCACTCGAAGCCGGCCGGAGATAGATCGGGCGCTCGATGAATTTCTGGCTGTCGAAGCCTCCGGTTGGAAAGGGGCGGCTGGCGAGCGCAGCGCCATTAACCTCGATGGCCGAGTATTGAGTTTTTATCAATCCTTAACCAGGAATTTTTCGCGAATCGGCGCCTGTGAAATCAATTTATTGCGCGCGGAAGGAAGATGCATTGCAGGACAATTTTGCCTCGTAACGGGCGATACATCCTATGTTCTGAAAATCGGATACGATGAAGCCTACGCTCAGGTAGCGCCAGGCAATATGTTGCTCGAACATACTATTCAGCGATACCTCCGGGAAGACGCGATCAAATACGTCAATCTCGTTACGGACACTCCCTGGCACTCCAACTGGAGACCATTGTCTTATATGGTCTCCGGAGCATCGGTTTTCAACATAACTTCTGCCGGGCTGACGGCCTATTCATTGCTTCTGGCCAAAGGGCCTTTTAGCGGCGCCTACCGGTATTGGCTTAAGCCGCTAATGATTACTACCGGCTGGTTGGAACCGGCGTCCACTTTATAGAGCGAAGTAATTATGACCAACGTTATTGTGCAGCGACAAGTAACACGCCTGGTAGAAGGGGCAGGGAAATGCGGCGCGCTTTCCGAAGCTCCATTCAAAATCAGGAACTTGCTGGTCGGCCATCCGTTGTTCGAAGGCAATCGCCTCAAGCGGCTGCTGCGTACGCTGCCGCGCGACCAGGTGGAGATTCGAGCCGTCCAGTTGCTGGGCGCTGATGACGGCGGTTACCGGCGCGGCGAATTATTGAAAGGCGCCGATCCGGTTGATACATTCGAGCGATTGTCTGAAAAGCCGGCCTGGATGTTGTTGCACGAAAGTTGGATCCACGACCCCGAATATGCTGAGTTGATAGGGCGGTACGTTCGGGATTTGTCTGAAACGATTGCTGGCGTAGATGACGAAGGGGAACGATTCGAACTTATGGTCGATAGTGCATAAGTGCGAATCGTTCCCCTTGGTCTTTCCAGTCAGATGACAGCCCCTTATTGCCAGTTATCGCAGCTTCTCTCCTGTCGGGCCTGATCAGTCATCTCCGCCACGTCCGGCGAGGCTCGCCACCGCCGTCGCCAATTCGCCCGGCTCGACCGGCTTCGGGATGTGCGCCTGGTAGCCCGCCGCAGTCGCCCGCTGCGCCTCCTCGGCGCGGGCGTATGCCGTCAGCGCCAACGCCGAGACGAGTCCGCCGCGCTCCGGCTCACACGCCCGTACCTTTCTCATCAGCTCGTAGCCGTCCTCGACCGGCATTCCGATGTCAGACACCATCACATCGGGCTGCCATTCATCCAGTATCTGAAGCGCTTCGGCGGCGGAGGCGCAGTCCCTCACCTCGGCCTCGTAACTTGTGAGTATCAGGCCTAGTAGATTGCGCGCATCCGGCTCGTCATCCACCACGAGCACGCGCAAGTCACGCAGGTGATCGGGCGATGGGGCGTGGCTTTGCGGAATTTCGCCGGCGCCAGCCAGACGGGCGCGCTCGATCTCGCTCGATTCCTCGGGGGAGGCCGCCAGCGGAAGCGTCACGATGAAGGTTGCGCCTTGCCCCCTTCCGCGACTCGCGGCGCTGACCGTTCCGCCGTGCAACTCCACCAGATGGCGGACGATCGCCAACCCCAGCCCGAGACCGCCATGTACTCGCGCCGGGCGGCCCTCGAACTGGCGGAAGCGGTCGAAGACGAAGGGGAGAAACTCCGGCTCGATCCCCTCGCCGCTGTCGCTCAAGGTGAGCCTAACGTGAGCGCCCTCGCGTTCGAGACGGACCTCGATCTGCCCTTCTACCGGCGTGAACTTGACCGCATTGGACAGGAGGTTCCAGACGATCTGCTGCAAGCGGTCGGGGTCTCCTGACACCGACCCAGCCGCAGGATCGAGCGCTGAGACGAGCCTGATCTTTTTGGCGTCAGCCGCCGGGCGCGCGGCGTCCGTTGCGGCCTCTATGATCGGAGGCAGTTCGATCACTCTCATCTCGAGGCGCGACTTGCCCGTGATAATGCGCGAGACGTCCAGCAGGTCGCCGATGAGCTGGTTCTGCGCGAGGGCGCTGTTGTGGATGATTTCGAGCGCGCGAGCCGACTTCGCTTCGTCGAGGCGTTTTTCGCTCAGCATTCTCGACCATCCGAGGATGGAGTTGAGCGGCGAGCGCAGTTCGTGTGAGACGGTGGCTAGGAATTCGTCTTTGAGACGGTTGGCCAGTTCGGCCTCGGCGCGCGCAGCCGATTCCTGTTCGTACGCGCCGCGTATCGCCTCTTCGGCGCGCCTGCGCTCGGTGATGTCCCGCGCGATTCTTGACGCGCCGATGACTTCGCCCTGGGCGTTCTTGATCGGCGAGGTGGTCAGCGAAATAGCGACCGCGCTTCCGTCCTTGCGCAGGCGCACGGTCTCGAAGTGGTTGATGCGTTCGCCGCGCCGCAGGCGCTCCAGCATACTTTCCTCTTCGCCAAAACGTTCCGGCGGAATCAGCGTAATGACGAGCCGGCCAATGGCCTCCTGGGCGGTGTAACCGTAGAGCCGTTCCGCCCCTTGATTCCAACTGGCGATGACGCCGTCGAGGTCTGTGGCGATAACGGCGTCGTCCGACGACTCGACGATGGCCGCCAATCGGGCACGGGCCATCTCCGCCTC
>DATCXQ010000925.1:0-67144 GCA_036565725.1 Blastocatellia bacterium | reverse complement strand
TACCGCCACATTCCGTACACTGATCTGATAAACGCTCTAAGAAACGAAGAGCGCGAAAAGAAGATCAAAAAAACTTCGCGCTCTTCGTTTCTTCGTGGTTGATTAATGCGAGAGTCCTCACGCCAGAATCGCCTTGACCACGTTGCCGTGCACGTCGGTCAGTCGGTAATCGCGCCCGCCGTGCCTGAAAGTCAGCCTGGTGTGATCGAGTCCGAGCAGATGCAGGATCGTAGCGTGGAAGTCGTGGACGTGGCATTCGTTCTCGGCGACTTTCATTCCGTAATCGTCAGTCTTGCCGTAAACCATCCCGCCCTTGACTCCGCCGCCGGCCAGCCACGAAGAGAAGGCGTTCGCGAAATGGCCGCGTCCGTAATCGCCCTCTGAGGTGGGCGTGCGTCCGAATTCAGTAGTCCACACTACCAGCGTCTGGTCGAACAAGCCGCGCGACTTCAGGTCGCGGATCAAACCGGCTATGGGCTTGTCAATGTTGCGCGCCAGCGGCTCATGCGTCTTCATATCGCCGTGGGCGTCCCAGTTCTTCGACGCGCCGACGTCTATCAGTTCAATAAATCGCACGCCGCGTTCGACCATACGGCGGGCGACTATGGCCTGCCATCCGAAGCCAGTGGTCTGCCCGCGCTCTAAGCCGTAAAGCTTCAACGTGGCGTCAGTTTCTTTCGATAGGTCTAAAACTTCCGGCATCGCCTGCTGCATGCCGAAGGCGGTCTCGTACGACTTGATCCGGGCCTCTAGCTGCGGGTCGGTCTCGCGCGTCCGCAAATGGCGGCGGTTGAAGCGCTCAAGCAGGTTCAGTTCGGCCTCCTGAATTTTCGGCGAGGGCGAGCGGCGGTTGAGGTTCGGCACAGGCTCTTCGCCCGCGACGACGCGCGTGCCCTGATGCTCGGCTGGCAAAAAGTCGGAGTCCCAGGCCTGGGCGCCGGTGTAAGGCAGCAGCGGCGCGAGCGCCACGAACGACGGCAGGTTCTGGTTCTCAGTCCCGAGTCCGTAGCTAACCCACGACCCGATGCTCGGACGTTTGAACGTGACCGAGCCGGTGTGGATGCCGAGCGTCGCCTGGAAATGGTCGCTGTGATCGTTGCGCATCGAATTGATCACGCAAACGTCGTCAATCACTTCGCCGATGTGCGGGAAGAGGTCGCTCACATAGACGCCGCTCTTGCCGCGCGGTTTGAACTCCCAGAGCGGCATGCCGAGTTTGCGTCTGCCCTGATACAAACGGCCGTTCTTCGCGTCGTCGATCAGCTTCGGCTTGTAATCGAAGGAATCCACGTGCGAACAGCCGCCGGGCAGGTAGATGAAGATTACATTTTTGACCATCGCCGGAAAGTGCGGCTGCTTCGGCGCGAGCGGGTTGTCGGCCCCTAACTCGGCGGCGCGACCGTCCGCAGCCAGCAGTTGCGAGATGACGGCGGGCATCAGGATCGAGCCGCTGAAGAGCGAGCGAACCATCTGGCGGCGTGAACAGTTTGAGTGACTCATAAAGATCCTTTTTTGAATCGATGATGGTACACGGATTTAACTGATTGTGACGGATTTTTACGGATTGATCCGTCGGAATCCGTCACAATCAGTTAAATCCGTGTACCATTTTCACCTTCGTTTTTTACGATCATTGGTATAAATCCTGCGCTTGAATTCCGGCTTCTGGCCGAAGTTAAGCAGCATTCCAACTTCGATATCAGTCGCTTTGAGGTAATTGCCAAGCTGAGCGTCGTGCGCGGAGCACAGCGCATCAGCAGCCTTCAACTCCAAAATCACTTTACCATCCACGACCAAGTCCGCATAAAAATCACCAACCAGAGCGGCGTCGTAATAGACTTTGATTGCTTTCTGCTGTTCGACATTGAATCCCACTTTACGCAACTCGATTGCCATCGCGTTCTCGTAGACCTTCTCCAGAAAACCTCCTCCGAGCGCGTTGTAAACTTTGTAGAACGCGCTGAGAATTTGGTCAGTCACGTCTTTGTGCAGTAGTTCGTCTTTCACACTGGCTCATCAATCCACGTACAAAAACTCATTACTGCTCATGACCACGCGCAGGTAGCTGGCCAGCGCCTTCTGATTCAACTGATCGACCGGCGCGCCGCCCGCCTGCAATTCCAGGCGCGTCCGGCGCAAATAATTCTGCGCCTCGCGAATCTCTTCGAGTCTGGGCGCGCGCCCGTAAGCCAGCTGGAAGGCGTAATCGATCCGCCCTTGAAGCGTATCGTAAGCCATCCCGACGCGAACGGCGAAGCGCTCCGACTGATCATGCAGAAACGGGCTGTTCATCAGGAAGAGCGCCTGCACGGGCGTGACGCTCTGCGCGCGACCGTCTGTGGTGGCGTTGGAGTCGGCGCCGTCGAAGACCTCGAAGAACGGATGCTTCTTCAATCGTTGCTGCATCACGTAGACGCTGCGGCGGTTGGTGTCGTAGACGGCGAAGAACTGCTCGTGCTGCGAAAAGCGCCAGGTCGGTTCGGGCGGGAACTGGTGCTCGGCGCCCATCGTGCGGTCGAGCGCGCCGCTCACGGCGAGAACCGAGTCGCGGATCTCCTCCGCTTCGAGCCTCCGGCGGTTGAACCGCCAGAAGTAATCGTTGTTCACGTCAACCGCGGAGTTGGCGGCAATGATGCGCGCCCCGCTCGTTACCGCTCGCGACGCCGATTCGCCGCCGCCGATCCGATAGACGTGCGACAGCATGATCATCCTGTGCATCTTCTTGATCGACCACCCGCCTTCGATGAAGCGCGAGGCGAGCCAGTCGAGCAATTCGGGGTGAGTCGGCGCCCGGCCTCTAGCGCCCAAATCATTCGGCGTTTGCACGATCCCCTTGCCGAAGTGATAGGCCCAGATGCGGTTTACCACGACGCGAGCGGTCAACGGGTTCTTTGCGTCGGCGATCCAATGGGCCAGGAATTCGCGCCCACTCCCACGATGATCCTTCGGAATCTGCTGTCCGCCGAGAATCGTCAAAAAGCCGCGCGGGACCTCATCGCCCAGACTTTTCGGATCGCCCTTGCGATGGATGCGCGCGTTGGCGGGCAATCCCTCGATGACGGCGTAGGCTCTTGGGGTATTGACGTAGCGCTTGTGCAATTCCGCCTGGCGCGAGTTGACGCGAGTCCATTCGGCCTCTACCTCATCGGGCATTCGCTTGGAGGTTTGCGCCTTCTGGTTGTTGGCGAGGTCGCGGTCGAAATCGGCGGGCAGACTCTCGTTTTGCTTCTGCGTCCCGTTTTTTTCCTCGGCGCCGGTCTCGTTGTCGCGTTTCGTATCGGACGGTTTAGTCTCTTTGCTCGCCGGGGCGGGCGCTTCGGCCTTCGCCGCCGCCTCGTCTTTCATCTTTTTATTTCGGGCCGCGGCGCCGCGTTCACCCTTCAACCGTTCGATCGCGTCGTCAATCTCGCTCAGTTCCTTCTGCCGCCTATAGAAATTTTCAGCCTCCTTGCCGCCGACGAGCGAGACCATTTCCGCCGGGTGAGGATAGATTTCGGCGCCGGGGAAGGAATAGCGAATGCTGTTGAACATGCCGTAGAGCGCGTAATAATCGCGCTGCGGGATCGGGTCGAATTTGTGATCGTGACAGCGCGCGCAACTCACGCTCAGGCCCAGAAAAGCCTTGCCGAGGTTGTCAATCGTGTCGTCGATCGTCAGGTTCATCTCTTTGTTGCGCGAACCGAATCGGCGCGAGATCGCCAGGTAGCCAGTGGCGATGATTTTCTCCTGATGCGACTTTTCGATCTCGGCGGCCGTCGTTTTTTTCGCGCCAGAAACGTCTCTCTCATCGGACACCTCGCCCTCGGCGCGCCGCGCGTCGTGTCTCGCCAGAATGTCGCCCGCGATCTGTTCGCGGATGAATTCGTCGTAGGGCTTGTCTTTGTTGAACGATTCGATCACGTAGTTGCGGTAGCGGTAGGCCGCGATCACTGGATAATCCGAATTGTCGCCGGCAGTGTCCGCATAGCGCACGACGTCGAGCCAATGCCTGCCCCATTTTTCGCCATAAGCCTGACTGCCGAGCAAACGGTCAACGACCTTTTCGAAGGCGTTCGGCGACGTGTCCTTTAAAAACGCCTCGACCTCGTCGGGCGTCGGCGGCAAGCCGGTCAAGTCGAAAGTCGCGCGTCGAATCAGCGCGCGTTTATCGGCGTCGGCGACAGGCTTCAACCCCTTCTCTTCGAGTTTGGCCAGGATGAAGCAATCAATCGGCGATTTGACCCAGGCCGCGTTTTTAACTTTCGGAGGCTGACGGTATTTGAGCGGCTGGAACGACCAAAACTTTCTCGCCTCGTCAAAATTGTACGAAGGATAGTTCGACGCGGCTGTTGGCGCCGAGCCGCGCGGGGCGGGCGCGCCCATCTTCACCCAGGCTTCGAAATCCTTGATCGCCTGGTCTGGCAGTTTGCCGCCCATCGGCATCTGCAATTTGGCGTCGGTGTGGCGGATGGCCTTGATGAGCAGGCTCTTTTCGGGATCGCCCGGAACGACGGCTGGCTGTCCCGACGCGCCGCCTTTGAGCATCGCTTCGATCGAATCGAGCAGCAACCCGCCCTGCGGCTTCTTGCTCTTCTCGCTGTGGCAGGCGTAACAATTCTCGGCGAGCGCGGGCCTGATCCTCTTCTCGAAAAATTCCAGGCCTTCGCGGGACGGCTCCTGGGCGGGGCGCGCAGTTTGCGCCTGACGCTGCGACGACGCCAGGAAGATTCCGCCTACGGCCAGCATTATGAAAAATTTGATGACGGCTCTTTTCGACATCCGTGCGCCTCCTGCCGATTCGATTGTCGAGATTGTTTGCGCGATCCGCACTGTGGCGTCGCAATTATACTCCAACTCCACAGACGCCTCCGAACGAATTGACGTTACAAATCAAAAGAGGACGCGGAGCATGCATTGTGATTCTGTATGCGCTCAATACGGCGTAGTAACACTACGCCGTATTTGCCGATCGAGTACAGTCGATATTACAAAATGTGACGCCTGACTGCGGCAATCACGCGCTTGGGCGCCGCTTCGAACTGATGCCCGGCGGGTCAGTAAGCCCGCGGCGCCAATCCTGCTCAGTAGGAGAGCCGCACCCTGATTTGGATCTGCCTCTGGTTACCGCCGCCGATGATCTTTCCAAAATTGGCGTCGCCAATAGCGGTGATCGGGTCGTTCAACTGCGTCGTATTGAAAGCATTCTGAAAATCGGCGCCGATTTGCAGTTTAATGGTCTCCCTGATGCGCTGGTTGCGGTAGACCCCGATGTCAAAGTTTCTGGTACCCGGCCCGCGCAGGTTCGGCTCGGTGCGCGGGTTATTACCCATTGAGAAGGCCGGCGCCAGGGCGAATGCCGTGGGATCAAACCACCGGTCGAGCGTCTTATCGCCTTCGGCTACGACCGGGTCTTTCAACCGGACGGGCGTACAGCCGAGCCCTTGGATGTTGGTCGAGCAGGCGCCGGAAATGATCACCGGCAGCCCGGACTGGAAGACCGTGATCCCCGCCACCTGCCAGCTACCGAGGAGGCGCCCCGCCCAACCGTTCCCAAGCCATCGCTTGCCCTGCCCGAAAGGGAGTTCATAGACATAGTTGATCACCAGCCTCTGTGGCCGGTCGTTCTCGCTGATCGAACGCGAACGCGAGAGGTCGTTCGGATCAATAAAGTTCGCGGCGCGCCCGATAAACCGCTCCGGCACGTTGCTGATATTCTTGCTGACCGTGTAGCCTGCTTGAAAGAGCAACCCCTGCGCAAACCTCTTATCCACGCGCAACGTGAAGGCATGATAGATCGAATCGCCCACGTCATCGCGGAAACGCGTGAGGTCACCATAATGGGGGAAGGGCCTCAGAAGGAGACGCTTCTCAATCGTGGGTTGCCCGAGGGTTCCCGGGATTTTGCCCGCGAAGGGGTTCGGCACGCGCGTAAACAGGTCATTACCTAACGACAGGTTCGAGGCGCTCGCCACGTTGCGGTTGCGGTTGATCCAGATGCGCTGCCCCCGGTTGCCGCTATAGGCCACTTCCACGAGCAGATCCCTGGTGATAGCGCGCTGGATATTGAGGTTCCACTGGTGGTTGAAGGGGATGCGCCACTCGGGGAATGCCTGGGTCACACCTTCACCGAGATTCGTGGTGGGCGGGACGACAATACCCGACCTGAAAGGGTCGGCCAACGACGAACCCGTCGGGGGCGTATTGGGGAACGGCCGGTCGCCCAAAAACACTCCAGTGATCGGCAGCCCCCCGCCGAGCATGACGTCGCTGGGCGCGGCCCCGATGCCCCCGCTGCCGGGAAAATACGAGATGCCATAACCGGCCCTGAGCGCCGTATCTTTCATGAGTTCCCAGGCCAGGGCCAAGCGCGGGGCGAAATTGTTTTTATCCGACATGGTCTGGTAGCGCGAATTGCCGTCGCGGCCCACGAATCTGATCACCCCTTTCTGCTGGGTGATCGGCTCGACGGCCTCCGGGTCGAAGAAGGATAACTGGTCGAAGCGGTCGTTCCACGGCGTTGAGTATTCCCAGCGCAAGCCCAGATTGAGCGTCAAGCGGCGAGCCACTTTCCAATCATCCTGCACGTAGGTGGCGTAGTATTTTTGCGAGGCGGCGAGGGTCGGGTCAAAAGTGAAGTTCCCTCCGGTCGGGGCGCCGAGCAGGAGTGTGGCGATGCCGTTGCCGGCGGTCGTACTGGCGGCAATCGGGTTCGGCCCTTGAGTGAAGCTCCGGTCGAAGGTGAAGTTCCCCGCCGGGCGCTCCGGGCGGAGCACGTTCCAGGCCATAAACCTGTAGTCGAGCCCGGACTTCACCGAATGCGAGCCCCGGATCCAGGTGATGTGGCCCTGGAATTGGTAAGTACTTTCGGCGTCATGTTGCAGCGAGGCCCGGTCCGGGCCTAGACCGGCGACATCACTTGGGTTGATCTGCGGGAAGATTAAGCTCCTGACAAAAGGCCTGAGACTGGGCGCAATCCCGAGCTCATTCATGAAATCAAAGCCCAGGCTGCGCGACAGGACGTCCCTAAAGGAGCGCGACAGGCTGGCGCGGAATTCTCCGATCAAGGTGGGCCGGAATGTAACGGTGTCGCTGAGGACAGCCCTCCGTGGGCGGTCCTGGACCGTGGCGAGTTCACCGTTCACCCCTTCCCTTGGGTAGGCGATGTTAGTCAGGCCCCGACTTGATTGATCCTGGTTGATCCGGCCGTAAGTGGCAAAGAGGTGATGCCTTGTCCCGATCCGGTGGTCGATCCGAAAATCCAACCTCCACGAATCATTAATGCGATTGGCGGCATCGACGCGATTGTTAGTCCGCGAGTCTCGGTTGGGCAGCGGATAATAGGAAAGGATCTTGAGCGCGATGGGATTGATGCGATCAGGGCAAATCACATTGAGCCTCACATTGGGCCCCTCCCGACAGGAAAACTGGTCACGGACAAACGCGCCTCCCGCGGCGGCGCGTGTGGTGGCCGGGTCATAAATCTTGATCAACTGGGTGCGCGCATTGTCGGCGAAGGTCTGGGAGAAATCTCCGACCCGCTCAAGCGCGGTCGGCACGGTACTGATCACCGTCTGTGGGCTGCGGTCCTTGACTTGTTCCAGGGCCACGAAGAAGAAGGTCTTGTCGCGCCCGTTGTACAGGCCCGGTATGTAAACCGGCCCGCCGAGGGTACCCCCGTACTCATTATGTCGCACCATGCCGCGCGCCACGCCGTTCCGGTTATTGGTAAAGCTGTTTGCATTGAGCTTGTCGTTGCGCAGGAACTCGTAAAAACTGCCGTGCAGCTGATTGGCCCCCGACTTGGTGACGGCGGTGAGATAGCCGCCGCCCGAGGAGCCGAACTCTGCGGACATGCTGTTGGTGATGACCTTAAACTCTTCGATGGATTCTAGTGGAGGCGTGTAGTTGAGATCCATGGTGGAACTGTTGCGCAACTCGGCCCCATCGAGCAGGACCTCGCTCGTGTTGGACCGGCCGCCGTTGATAATCGGTCCGGTCCCTGTGTTTCCGGCCGCGATCACGCCCGGGGCGAGCGTCACCAACCCGAAAGGATTCCGGTTGATCAACGGCAACTCGCGGAGTTGCGTGTTCCCGACCACATTACCGAGCGAACCACTCTGGCTCTCCAGTTGCGCCGCCCCGCCGGTGACCTCAACCGCCTCTGTCACCGCCCCAGGCTCCAGGCTTACGTCGACAGTAGCGATGAACCCGACTCTGAGGGTGACGTCTTTCACTTGCGCCTTTTTAAAGCCTGCCATCTCCACCGTGACTTCATACTGGCCGACTGGGAGATACGGCGCCGTGTAATGGCCGTCCCCAGTGGTTTTCGTCTCCCTGACGACTTGGGTCCTAATATTAGTGACGATCACTTTAGCGTCCGGGATTACGGCGCCTGACTTATCCGTGACCGTGCCGGTGATGGTGGCTTGTTCCGCTTGCGCCAGGGCTGACGCGCCCCCTGCCTGACCTGCCAGGGTTGCAGCAATCAAGAGCCATAGCCAAATACTCCGCCTCATATTATTGAACTCCATTATTGACCTCCATTGGTTGAGAGACCGTAAGGATTTTTCCTGCGGAGAACTGTAAGCTCAGGTCAAGAATTTAGGGAGTAACAGGGGGGTAACATGAGGTAACCGGGGAGTAAATCGGCCAGACAAAAAGTGAGCCAGTATGCCTAGTGGACACTTCTCTTAGCCGGAAAACCGCCAGGTGAAGAATAGGCGTGGGTGATGTTACCGTAAATTGCGTGGCGCCGCCTGCCCTGTCGGCGCCTGAAAGAGCCGAATTATCCTTTGAGTAAGGGACTGAGGCCGCTCCGGCGAGCGCGTCTTGAATTTTGAAATTGTAAGCCCCCGGAGTATAATCGCCGCCAAACCCTAACATTTGTGACAGGGACCTATCTCATATCTTAACGGGGGGCTGCCTTCTTGGTGTGGCCCATCAACTTTTGGGGAACCAGGTTAAGGCGCGCTGAATCCGGGATCAGGCTATTCGGCCGCTGAGGCCATTCATTTACATTTCAATACGGGTGCTCAACATCCGGTAACGCGGGTGCAACAAGGGAATCAAGTGCCATGGTCGTCACTAGTGACACGACGGCTGACGAGCGCTTATTAGCGCTCCAGCTCGTCCTACAGAGCAAGACTTTCTCCGAGTGTGAGACATTGCGGCAGATTCTGAAGTTCATCGTCGAGAGGTCGGTGGCCGAGCGGGCCGATGAAATTAAGGAATATACCATTGCTACTGAAGTCCTCGGGCGGTCCTCGGACTTCAGCTCCAAAGCTGATAATATCGTCCGTGTCCAGGCGGCCAGGCTGCGCAAGAAGCTCGCGGAATACTACAACGGGGAAGGAGCCCAAGACCCGGTCCACATCTTCATCGCCCGCGGGCATTACTACCCCGAGTATTTGACGCAACCACCCACTGTACGCCCCCTGGTTAATTCCTCGGAGCCCCAGGCGGAGCAAGCCGTCACTCCCAATCCCGAGCCGGCAAAATTATCGGCGACGCTCAATTGGCGGTCGCTGGCCTTCGGGCTGTTGATTTTGAACCTGGCGCTCCTCACATACATCCTTCGGACTTTCAGTTTGAGCGCCGATTCCCCGAAGTCTCCCCCACTAGCCAAAGCATTGGCCGTGCTATGCCAGCCATTCGCTTCGTCGAGTCAGCCTCCCATCATCGTCTACAGTAACGCGCTGTTCTTAATGAGTGAGCAAGGAGACCTCTATCGGTACTACACCGAAACGAGCCATTCGCTCGCGATGGGAGCCCAAGTCCCCAGCCTGGCCGGGTTGGAACGCCGCGGGCCAATCCCTGCCCATTTGGGACCGCTATACTATTTTGATTCCTATACCGGCATCGGAGAAGTCGTGGCGGCGGGCAGGATCTCTCAATTGTTAGCGCGCCGCGGGCAGGATTTCTCAGTCAAGCGCAGCCGGATCACTTCATACGAAGACCTCAGAAATCGCCACGTGATCTTCCTCGGCGCCAGCCTGGAGAATGAGATCCTGGGGAAATTGCCCGTCGAGAGCGATCTGGTTTTTGAAGATCCCGCCGGAAATGAATTTGTAGGAAGACTGTTGATCCGAGACCGCCGCCCTGAAGCGAATCAGCCGGCGACCTACGAATTTCGAAGGGACGGCAGAACGAAAGCCCTCCAATCTGAATATGCGTTGATCAGTCTGCTCCCCAGTGTCACTCCCAACCAATATATTCTGGTGCTTGCCGGGCTTTCCACTCTCGGCACCCAGGCGGCCGCAGAATTTGCGATCTCGGAGGCGAGCATGCTGACACTAGAAAGTATGTGGGCCGCTTCAGGAGACAAAGACCTGCCATCCTATTTCCAGGCGCTGCTTGAGGTCCAGATCCGCGACGGCATCGCGGTGAAGACCACTTGCCTGTTCGTTCGCCGACTGCGCCAAAACCGGCAGGAGAAGTCAGGCGCGACTAACCGCGGTTGAAGTTTACGGCCAGACCTCTTTCGCCACCAGCCATGGATGGATTTCGACAATCAGCCTTCCGGCTTTGACCGCCGGATCGGCTTCAGCCCAGGCCTTCGCCTCGTCGGCCGATTCCGTGTTGAAGACGAAAATTCCGCGCAGATCGCCGTCCTTCATAAAGGGGCCGGCCGTGAGCATCTTTCCGTCGTCCATCATTCGGCGGATGTTCCAGAGGTGTTCGAGTTGAATCTTCTGAGTCTCCGCGGCGGGATGCGTTGTCTCAGGCCCGCGCCTGAGGATGGCGAGATGATATTTCTTCATCGTCCATTTCATATCAGGATTCTTTTTGAACTCCTCCATCGATCTAACCCCGATGCCTTTCGACCCGAACCATGGCAGGATTTCGAGCTTCAACCGCGCCGCCTTGATCGCGGGGTCTTCGGCGGCCAACGCCTTCGCTTCCTCAATCGAGGCGGCGCGAAAGACGAAGATTCCACGCAGGTCGCCGTTGTCCAGAATCGGTCCGGCGGCGAAGAGCTTGCCGGCCTGCGCCATCTTGTTGATGTTGGCCATGTGGCCTTCTTGAATCTTCTGAATCTCAGGGGTGTTCTCGGCCGTCCACTTCGGCCCCCGAGTCAACATCCCGAATTGATACACCTCGTTGTCGAATCGTGGCGGTTTGGTTTCGGCTTTCGGTTGGCTCTGTTGCTGCTGAGGCGCGGGTTCACTGTTCGGCGGCGTGACCCCTTTCAACGATTGCGCCTGTGGATCAGCGGTCGTGGTTGTTGATTTAGTCTGAGCGACCGGCGCCATCGCCATCAGGCAGACTGCCAACAAAAGAACCTCTTTCGGTTTCATATTCTCCTCGCCCTTCTTCTGAAAAGCGGGGCGCGCCCGAAAGTGAGCGGCGCCCCGCATAATATCGCCAATCAGGCTTCGGTTTCTTTGTATATCCAAGCTCCGGCGATGGCGCCGAGGGAGTATTCAACCAGCCCCCACACGCCTCCGATCATTAGCGACTTCATCGAAAACAATCCCAACGAGCCGTAGATCACCCCGGTGTAAACGTTGACGAAAAACCACGCGATCACCCCGGCGTAGATCGCCGTCTTCACTCCCTGTCCAAATTGCGTTCTGATCGCCGCGTACAGAAAGGTAATGACGACGCCCAGGACGAAAGTCGCCACAACAGCCTTGGCGATGAAATCGCCCCCGGGCTGAGGGAGACCTAGCCTGGCAAAATGCTCTCTCATGTCGTCGCCCAACACTACTTCGTTGAGCAGGAATTCGCCGATGTTCAACACCACGCCTGCTATTAAACCGCCCAGCAGGACACGTCCTAAGTTGATTTTCTTCATGTCTGCCTCCTTGAGGTTGAGGTACTACTGGTTTGGCTTGTAAGCCGCCGGAATTGTTCGGTGGGGATATGCTCAGTTCCGAGCGGCCGTTGATAGACGGCAAGCTGGCCCTGGTGGCGTGTCTGGGGGGCCAGCGCATGTTGAAGCATAGACCTTTTCGCAGTCATTTGACCACCAAATCCGGTCAGAAGTTGATCGAGCGGTTTCAAGCGTTGCTCGCCGCCTCAAGCCGTTTCGATAAAAAACGTCGCTCAGGCTCCGAGCAAGGACGGTTCAATGCCTGGCGATAAAAATCGGCGGCTTTGGTCGCGTCGCCCATTTCGCTCCACAATTCGCCGAGCGTCGCGGGCAGCAGGTAGTAATGCTGCAGCGCAGGATGGCGACTGATGTCTTCGATCGCGCGGATGCCGGCTTCGGGGCCTTTCCATTTGGCGACCGCGACCGCGCGGTTCAACGCCACGACCGGGGACGGATTCAACGCGACGAGCAGGTCATAGAGTCGCACGATCTCGGCCCAATCGGTCAACTCGTATCTCGACGCTGCGGCGTGGCAGGCCGCAATCGCGGCCTGCAAGTGGTACTCGGTGAATTCGTCGCCTTCGGCCGCGGCTTCGAGATGTTTAAATGCCAGGTAAATCATCCGCCGGTCCCACAGAGAGCGATCCTGTTCGGAAAGCAGGGCCAATTCGCCCCCCTCGCCCACGCGCGCGGGCAATCGGGCCGCCTGAAACATCATCAGCGCCAGCAGCGCCTGGCATTTCGGACGATTGGTCGCCCGATGCCGGACGAGCAGCGAACACAACCTTATCGCTTCTTGAGCCAGGTCGGCGCGAATCAGGTTCTCTCCCGCATGCGCCGTGTAGCCCTCGTTGAAGAGCAGATACAAGACTTCGAGAACGGAATCGAGCCGCGTCGACATTTCGGCTTCGCCCGGTAGATCGAAAGTCACGCCCTCGTCACGGATCAGACGTTTGGCGCGAACCAGTCGCTGCGCGACGGTCGGCTCTTTGGCCAGAAACGCCCGCGCGATCTCGCTCACGCCGAAGCCTCCGACCGTCTTGAGAGTCAACGCCACGCGGCCTTCGCGCGGGATCGCCGGATGACAGGCCATGAAGATCATGCCGAGCGTGTCATCAATCAGTTCGGCGCTCCGCTCCGTCTCGATCCTGCGGTTTGCGAACTCTTCCTGCGCGGCGAAGGCGCGGACGATCTCGCCGGACTTCTCCCGCAGCGAAGAATCGCGCCGCAGCAGATCGAGCGCGCGATTCTTCGCCACCTGGATAAGCCACGCCAGCGGATTTTCGGGAACGCCGCGATACGGCCATTGCTGCAGGGCTTTGATTAAAGCCTCCTGCACGACCTCTTCGGCCAGATCGATGTGGCGCGGCCCGAAGACGCGCGTCAACGTGGCGATCATCCGCCCGGCCTGATGGCGAAACAGATGATCCACCAGCGCATGCGCTCCGTTGTCCATATTTCTCTATCCCACATTTTTCTGATTTCTCAGCCAGAAAACGTTGACAGGTCTTCGACCTCGCGGACATCGACGCGGCTGCCGAATTCCAGACTCGGGCAAGTTGAGGCCAGTTTGACGGCTTCGTCGTAATCCGCTGCGGTGACGATCCAGTAACCGCCGATGATCTCCTTGGTCTCGGCGTAAGGGCCGTCGGTGACGACCTGGTTCGGGCCGACGCCGGTGATGTTCTTTCCAGGATCTTCACGCAGCTTGTTCAAACTGACCAGGTGGCCCGATTTCCTCAAACCCTCGGCCCAGTCGTTGTATTTCTGAATGATGCCCTGAATGATTTCAGGAGTGATCTCAAAACCTTCTGGAATCTCCATCGAATCCTGAGAGATGAGCATAAACTGCGGCATGTGTTTTTTCTCCTTCATGCGATTGGTGTGGTTGACGGCCGACGGCCATCAGTCGAAGCAGGAAACGTGGGGGGCGTATTCTACTCCTCGCCCCGTTTCCGACCTATAGACGGACGAGGTTCAGGAAAATCGACAGGGGACAAAAAAATAATGCGATTGACACGGAACTGCCTATGCCGTGATAAATTCCCTGAATTCCGCGATCACTAGATCTGTTAGCATTTACGTGTACAGTAGGGGCAGACCTGCGTGTCTGCCCCGGTGGTCGCGTGTAGACCCAGTTCGGGGCAGACACGCAGGTCTGCCCCTACCGTACACGCAATTGCAAACAGATATAATTCTCTCAATGCTGGTCTCATCGATTGGCGCAGGCTGTTTATAAAATGATCGGGTTACTTTCGAACAAAGCTTTAGCAGTCTTTATGTGTTTGAAACCGCTTCCCGTAAGCCCTCGGCCACGTCTCGGATTTGCGCATCGGTCAACTCCGGGTAGAGGGGTAGGGAAAGGCAACGGCGGCCGAACTCTTCAGAGATTGGGAAGGCCCCTGGGCGATGGCCCAGGAATTCGTAGGCGCGCTGTAAGTGAACGGGAACCGGGTAGTGAATTCCGGTTTCGATACCCATATCGGACAGGCGGGATCGTACCTTGTCTCGCTCGTCACACTCGATTACGTAACAGTGCCAGACAGAAGTAGAGTCCTCAAAGAACGTGGGCGCCTTGACCGGCGCGCCCTTAAGTAACTCCGCATAGGCGCTCGCATGCCGCGCGCGCGCCGCGTTCCATTCGTCCAATTTACCCAGCTTTATATTCAGAACGGCGGCCTGGAAGCTGTCCATGCGGTAATTGTATCCGATCTCGTCGTGGTAGTAGCGTTGGCTTTGCCCGTGATCGCGCAACGCGCGCGCGCGCTCCGCGAATCGAGAATCATTCGTCACCAGAGCTCCGCCCTCGCCGTATGCGCCGAGGTTTTTGCCCGGGTAAAAGCTGAAGCAGGCAATGACGCCGAGTCGACCGACCCGGCGGCCTTTATAGAAAGCGCCATGCGCCTGAGCGGCGTCTTCGATCACGGGAAGGTCATGCTGGCCGGCGATATGTAGAATCGACTCCATGTCCGCTGGCTGACCAAAAAGATGCACTGGCAGAATCGCCTTGGTCCGCGGCGTGATCGCCTTTTTCAGTTTGGCAGGATCAAGGGTCCTGCGCTCCGGGTCGATATCCACAAATACCGGCTTGGCCCCGGCGTAGCTTATCGCCCACGTAGTGGCGATGAAGGTCATAGGCGCGGTAATGACCTCGTCGCCTGGCCCGATATTGAGGAGCCGCATAGCCAGGTGCAGCGCGCTGGTGCCGGAATTAACGGTCACGCAATGCTCGACGCCGCAATAATCGGCGAATGCCTTCTCAAATTCGGCCGCGGCCGGCCCTTGCGCGAATCGAGTCGACTCGCATACCGCTTCTAACGCTGCGAGCGCCTCTTCGCGAATAGCTTTATATTGTGAATGAAGGTCGAGATAAGGAATCTTGTTCGTCAACATAAGTGTCGGTAGGGGTCAATCGCCCGTGGCGCTCCATCGCCATTCCGCAGGCTCGTGAAAAACTCCGAATTCGGGGTTAAGTATTTCGTCGCGAACGTGGAAGTTCGGACCGGTTTGCGCAGAGTAAAGGTTCTTGAATTCCTGATCCCATACGGCAGCGTAGGCGCCGTACAGGTCAGCCACCAATCGTAGTGGCGGAGTCAGTAGCTCGATGAACCCGCTCTCTTTGAGTAGTGGAGCGGTGGCGCCATCCCGAGCGGCGCTGAAACTGCAACACCAGACGTTGTCTGATCGCTGGAAAGAGAGGTAGAAATTCGGGAATTCGATGGGCCTCCGCAACTCGTAATGTATCCGCACGCGCATTCGCTCGCCGTAATCGTAAACCGTGCGCGGCCGGCCTTCGGCGTCGAAGAACTCCATCGCGGTAAGAATAATCGGCCACTTGCTGACGTCCCTTCCGACCACCTCGAGCGCCCATGATGTCGCTTCCATCTGGGAATTTTTCTGGTAAATCTCGACTCCCTCGTCCGCCGAACCGTCGAATTGAAGCCTCCCGCCAGACAACACCAGCGCGCGGCGGCACATCGCCTTCACGGCGAAAAGGTTGTGCGAAACCAGGATGATGGTGATGCCGCTCCGCGCCAGCCTCTTCATGTAGTTCATGCACTTCCTCTGGAACGCCACATCCCCCACCGCCAGCACCTCATCCAAAACCAGTATCTCAGGCTCCAGGTGCGCCGCCACCGAGAAGGCCAACCTCACGTACATCCCGCTGCTGTAACGCTTCACGGGCGTGTCGAGGAACCGCTCGATCTCGGCGAAGGCGACGATCTCGTCGAACCTCTTCCTGATCTCCGCCCTGGACATCCCTAGGATGGAGCCGTTGAGGTAGATGTTTTCGCGGCCGGTCAATTCGGGGTGGAAGCCTGTGCCGACTTCGAGCAGGCTGGCGACGCGGCCGCGGATGCGGGCCTTGCCCGCGGTAGGTTCGGTGATGCGGCACAGGAGCTTGAGCAGGGTCGATTTCCCGGCGCCGTTTCGGCCGATGATTCCGAGCGGTTCGCCCTGCTTGACCTCGAATGATATGTCTTTTAGCGCCCAGAATTCCTCGATCCTCGGACTGACGCCCGCGGACGATGGGCTATCGGCTTTCGAAGTCCGAGACCTGAGCCATCGAATGGGCGCAAGCAGTTTGTCGGTGATCACGTCGCGAAGGGCGACGTATCTTGCCCGTTCACCCTGATGCGCTACTTGATATTTCTTGGCGAGGCCTTCGGCCCGGATAACAACTTCAGACATTTATTCCCGCCGGCTTTTATCGCCGGAACTGATCCTTATTCCCGATCCAGATTTTCTTTCAACGCAACCTGGTTTGCGGCGCCAAACCACCGGTTGTTTTCCTGGATATGGCGATATTGGTGCTCGAAGTGCGCCTGGGAATCCTTAGTTCTCCGAAACAGACGAGCTAACTTGTTGCGCATCCTATCCGCCAACCTTCCGAGGAAGAAAAACTTGACCGTCCGGAAGACAATGCGAGCCAGCGATAAGGGAAGCAGAGGCAGGCAGTAATTGCACAGCAATGACAGGAGCGGCAGCGGTATAGTTCTGTCCCCCCTGATGCGCTCGGCTTTCTTGCAGGCCGACTTCATCTTTGGCGTGATCTTCGGCCGCAATCCCACGGAAAAGGCGCAGAATATACGATCTTCAAGAACGCTTCTGCTCGGCTCCTGCGTCGCCAGGAAATCGCACCAGTACTCATAAATCGCAGGCGGAGTTCTGACCGGCGTTTGGAGCGGATGAAGGCGATGCTCCGACGGCAGCGCCTGAAGCGCATTTGTGAGATACCGCCTCCATCCATCTCCCGTGTGATGCGCGAGAACCGACTTTTGCAACTTCATGGCGACGGAGGCTCGATCGGCCGGATTTTTGCAAAGCCTTATCACTTCCAGTTTGTAACGCTCAATACTGGCGGGGCGTTCGAGTGTGTCGTCCAACGCAACGCCGTCTGTCCCGTAAGGCGGCGGGCATTCCGCCGGCGAGAGCACGGCCGGAAGTCCTTGCAATCCCGCTTCGAGCAGCGCGGTTGTCGAACCGAATGGGAAGCCTTCAACATACACGTCAGAGGCCTGGTGAAGGATCGCAATCTTACTCTGGGGAAGGCTGCCCAACGCCCGCAATCTGGAACCCAGTTTATTTGACGCGTCTCGCCATCGATCGTCTTCAATAATGCCTGCGGCCAGTAAATAAGCCTCCGGAACGGCTTCCAGTATCTCCTGACAGGTTTTAAGAAAATCGATCTCTCCCAAGGGGCGGAATTTGTAAGAGGCGCCGGATGTCATGATCAGGATGGAATCTTTCGGGACGCCGAGGATTTCCCTTGCTCTCGACTTTCTTTCTTCGCGGTCAATTTCCGCCTGATGCGAAGTTTCAGGTTCCAGCAGTGGGACCGGAATGGTCAAACAATTTTTAGCCCCTCTGTGAACCTTCGTCCAATGTGTCTCCAGTTGCGATCCGCGGACATTCACAACGAAGTCGGCCGCTGATACGCCGACCCAAAACATATGGCCTGGATGATTGACCAGAAGCACGGGCGGTCCCCCCTTACTGCCGAAAGCGATCGCGGCGATCAAGCTGCAAGAATCAATGTGCAGCGCCACGTGCGTCGCCATCTTGCGCGCCAGGTTCCTCAGCCACGCGGCCCGCTGAAAGGGAGATGACTTCTGGTCAGCGATGTATATCTCGCCGCCGCTCTCTGAGACGGCCTGAACCAGCTCAGCCGGCGCCGGCAACTGTTGGGATAGAAGGGCGACACTGTGAATCCTTGCGCCACCGTCGATTTTTATCCATCGAGTCGCAGTCGAGATAAGCCCGCCGAAGGCGGACGCTTCATTCATTACGTGGAGACAAACCGGCTTGCTGGAAGGGCCGACAGATTCGACCTGGGACTTCTCCTGTTCATTTGGAATTAAATTGGCGATGGCGCGCAAACTTATTTCAACGCGCAATGATGACAAATCACCGGTCAGATTATTGTAAAAGTGAGTGGCAAGTTCGATGTATTTGAGCGCGTCATCATAGGCATGGTTGAAAATACAGCCTTCGCTCAGGTCGATAAAACAGTCGGCCAGAGCCGCGCGGTAATCCAACTCTTCCT
Organism: Blastocatellia bacterium; assembly: GCA_036565725.1. Classification (GTDB taxonomy): domain Bacteria; phylum Acidobacteriota; class Blastocatellia; order RBC074; family RBC074; genus JAJVID01. The sequence continues at coordinate 48,803 of DATCXQ010000925.1, read as the reverse complement.
GTATTTGAGAACTCTTTGTTGATTGGCTCATGCTTTCACTTTTCAGTGGAACATATGCTGTGGCGCGATTTGTTTAATCGCGCTGCCCTCGGCCGAAGCGGCGCGATTAAACAAATCGCGCCACACTTGTCGTCACATTGATTTTTCGTCAACCATAAGCCTGTCCCGCCGCTAGCCGTTATGATGTCCTTCTCGCCAGCGCAAAAACCTGGCGGGGACGCCGGCCACAATAGCGAATGGAGGCACGTCTTCAGTCACTACCGCGCCGGCCCCGACTATGCTTCCCTTTCCGATTGTTACGCCGGGCAGGATTACGGCGTTTACGCCGATGTCGGCCCAGGCCTCGACCTTGACTTGTTTGATTTCAAGGTCTGTTTGGATGATCGGAATCTCAATTGGCGTCCCGACGTGGGTCGAACCCAGGACTTTAGCCCCCGGCCCCCAACCGACGTACTCCTCCACAATCAGGTCACGGGCGTCGAAATAGGATTGCGGGCCGATCCACACGTGATCGCCGATGACACACCGGCCGTTGATCCGTCCCTGTATATAGGTCTGAGCGCCAATGAAAACCCCGTCGCCGACTTCGAGGGTCTCCATGTGTTTAAAACCGACGCCGCTGCCAACGCTAAGCCCGTGTCCGACTCGGCGCGCCAGCGCGCGCCATATCGCTCGCCTCATCAACGTGTCGAAGTCGCCGTCCCCCAGCGCAAAGCGCGCGTAAAGTTCGAGCAGACCTGCGCGGTCGTACTTGCCGCGCAAGTGCTCTGCTAGTTCAATCTGGAATTCCGGGTCCGGCGCCGATTCCCGCAATCCGTGGACGGCTCTAACTACGGAATGTTCCTCGCGACTTTCAACACCCGGTTCAAGTTTTTCAGTCATAACTTTCTACGAGCGAAGCGCTTTTCCAAGCGCCGCCACGACGTGATCCTGTTCAGCCTCGGTCATTTGTGGATAAAGCGGCAGAAGCAATGAACTGTCACTGGCCTTCTCCGTCACGGGCAAGGGTTGATGGCCGTAGGTTTCAGTGTAAGAACGCTCTCGGTGAATAGCCATGATCCCACGCTTTGCCGCCACTCCGTTGTCCAGTAATGTTTGCCACACGCCGTCTCGCGTAACGGCGCAGTCATCGTCGAGCGAGATGGCGAAGGACTGGAAGTTCGGATCGGCGTAGGGCGGGACATAAGGGGGCAGCAGCCACTGATATTCTGACAAGAGGCGGTAGTATCGCATCGCCAATTCCACTCTGCGACTCACCAGGTAATCGAGGCGTTTCATCTGTTCGATGCCGACGGCCGCCTGCAGATCGGTGAGCCGGTAGTTGTAGCCCACGACCGGATATTCCTCAATTATCACATTGCGGGCGTTATGCCGCGCCGTGTCCGAGACGTTCATCCCATGCTGCCGGAGTAATCTGAGACGCTCGGCGTATTCCGGATTGTTTGTAGTGATCATTCCGCCGTCGCCCGTGCAAATAACTTTACGGGGATGGAAGGAGAAACAGGCCATCTCCGTGCGCGCCCCAACCGCCCTGTCCTTGTAACGCGAACCGAGCGCGCACGCGGCGTCCTCAAAAACCCTCAGGTTATGTCTGCGGCCGATTTCGAGGAAGGCGTCAATGTCAGCCGGCAGTCCTATCTGGTGAACGACCATTATCGCCTTAGTGCGTGAGTTGACGCGCCGCTCGACGTCGGCGGGGTCAAGATTGTATGTGCGCAAGTCCACCTCGGCGAATACGGGCGTCGCGCCCACATATCGGACGGCGTTCGCAGTGGCGATGAAGCTGAGCGAGGGCACAATCACTTCATCGCCCGGCCCGACGCCGAGGGCGAGTAACGCCAGGTGCAGCGCGGTAGTGCAACTGCTGCAGGCCACGGCGTATTGGGCGCCGACGTATTCCGCGACAAGGCGCTCGAATTCCGCCACGCGCGGCCCCTGGGTTAGCCAGCCACTTTCAATGACTTCCCGGACGCGCTCCAGTTCCTCGTCGCCCATTACTGGTTTGGTAATCGGGATCATCGTTAAGAACTCGCTTCCGCGGCCGCAGCCGCCGTTGTATCCACGGCGTAATCGTCGTATTGATGGTTTGAGATGACCTGCCTGCGCCACTCGACGAGCCTGCGTAGACCTTCTTCCACCTCGACCCGGGCGAGGAAGCCCAATTTTTTTTCCGCGTTGCTTATGTCGGCAAGTCGGCGGGGAACTGGGTTGATTGCGCGTTCGGGCAGGAACTCGGGCTGAACGTCGGTCCTCCCGGTAACTTTCAGCAGCGTTTGCAATAATTCCAACAGCGTCGTCTCAGCGCCTGAGGCGACATTGAAGACTTCGTCCACCACATCGCTCTTGGCGGCGAGGATGTTGGCGCGGGCGACGTCCTCTACGTAGACGAAGTCCATTGAGGTCTGGCCGTCTCCGAAAATCTTCGGGCGCTCGCCCCGGTCAAGACAGTCGAGCCAGCGAATGAGAACCTCGGTATATTTCCCGAACACGTCCATTCGCGGGCCGTAGACGTTGAAGTAACGCAGCGCGACGTAAGGCAGGCCGAACATGTCGTTGAAGGAGCGATACAGACCTTCGTTTGCCAATTTGGCGGCGCCGTACCAGGTGCGGTTGTTGTAAGGGTGATGCTCCTCGGTAGTCGGGTAGCTGTCGGCGGCCCCGTAAACCGACGCCGAACTGGAAGCCACCAGTCGTTTTACGCCGGCTTTCACACAAGCCTCGACAACGTTGTAAGTACCGTCAATCATCACCTCCAGGCACTCGCGAGGCTGGGCCGCGCAGGCGGTTATTCGGATGGCGGCCAGGTGAAAGACCACGTCGACATCATCGAAATATGGCCTGATATCGTCGAAGCTGCGGATGTCCTTTTGCGCCAACTCGATATTGCCATGTCGCCGAGCCCATTCAATGTTATGGAGCGTCCCGCGACTGAGGTTATCCAGTATTATGACCATCCCGACCCGCTCGTCGCGGATGAGCTGGTCGGCGATGTGAGAGCCGATCAGCCCACACCCGCCGGTAATCAGAACTGTTTTGTCGCGTAAATTCATGATCAGATGTTCACCCGTCCATTCAGGGATTTAATGCCGCGCTGCGCCGCGTCGAGGATTTTGACGATGCGCAATCCGGACTTGCCGTCAGACACCGGCCGCTGGCCGGTCTTAACGCACGTGACGAAATGCTCGGCCATTCGCGACAGGGGCTCGCGTGTGGCCAGGTTCGGCGCCCAGACGTCACCGCTGCGATAGCTGATCAGCGTCTTGCGCCGCTGCTCCAAATCCTCGCCGACCTCGATACCGCGGTCGTAGACTTTGATCTTCTCGTCTACATCCAGGTCGTTATAAATAAGGCTGCGTTCGCTCCCGCCGATGATCATCTGGCGAACCTTGACCGGCGAGAGCCAGTTGACGTGGAAATTGGCGATCAGGCCGGCGCCGTAATCGAGGTTAAGGTAGGCGACGTCTTCGATCTCGTGATCGGCATGTATGCCGCCATACGCCGAGAGTGAGACCGGCAGCCGCTCCACCAGGTAGTCCACGATCGAAAGGTCATGCGGCGCGAGGTCCCATACCACGTTGACGTCGTGCTGGAACAGCCCAAGGTTGATGCGAACGCTGTCAATGAAAAACAGGTTGCCGAGCCTCCCTTGCGTCACCAGCTCTTTCATCTTCAGCACAGGAGGGCTGTAAACGAAGACGTGATCGACCATGAGGACCACGCCGTTCTTCTCCGCCAGCGTGACCAACTCCTCCGCATGATCCACGCGCGCCGTCAGCGGCTTTTCTACCAGGACATGTTTGCCTGCCTTGATGGCGCGTTTGGCCAACTCGTAGTGCGTGTGTACCGGCGTGGCGATGGCGACGGCGTTGACGTCCGGGTTTCGTAGCGCATCATCAAAATCGGTAGCGCAGATCAGGGCAGGGAATCGCTTCTGAGCGAGAGCGAGTCGCCGCGGATCGGAATCACAACACATCACCACCGCGGCCCCTTCTGTCTCCGCGAAGTTCCGGGCCAGGTTCGGCCCCCAATATCCATAGCCGACAACGGCAATTCCAACCACTTTTATTTCTCCTCGGAAAATGGCGCCCCCGCGTCCTCGCGGGCAGGCTTCACCGCAAGACCTGCCCGCGAGACGCGGGGGCGCCGCCTGATTTCCATTGTTTCAGGGCGTCGCAACGTGACCTGAAGGTTTCTGCGGAAAATACGGGATGGGTTTCAGTCCGCCCCGGCTGCCGGACGGAATAAAGTCTGTCCCACATTTTTATGTCCGTTGACGCCCCAGCGCCATTCGCCTGGCACGTGGAAAACGCCGAAGTGTTGATTGAGCACCTCGTCGCGGACATGGAAATTTGGCCCGATCTGTCCGCAGTAGAGGTTTTTGAATTCACGATCCCAAACCCCGGCATAAGTGCTGTATAGGTCCGAGACCAACCGGAGCGGCGGCGTTAGCAATTCGATTACTCCGCTTCCATCGAGGGAAGGGACAGTGACGCCGTCTCGCGCCGCGCTATAGCTGCAGCACACGACATTGTCTGGCCGCCGTATTCCAAGATAGAAGTTGGGGTGTCTGACGGGCTTGCGCGACTCATAATGTATCCGCACGCGCATTCGCTCGCCGTAATCGTAGACCGTGCGCGGGGAGCCATCCGCGTCAAGCAACTCCACGAAACGGATGATGATCGGCCATTGGTCAATGTCTTCTCCGATTATTCCCGCCGCCCACGGATCGGCCTCCAATCGGGAATCCTTTTCGTAGAGGTCAATGCCCTCGGCGGGCAAGCCGTCGAACTTGAGTCTTCCGGCCGACAGCGCCAGTACGCGGCGGCACATCGTCTTGACGGCGAACAGGTCGTGCGAAACCAGGATGATGGTGATGCCGCTCCGCGCCAGTCTCTTCATGTAGTCCATGCACTTCCTCTGGAACGCCACGTCGCCCACTGCCAACACCTCGTCCACCACCAGTATCTCGGGTTCCACGTGCGCAGCCACCGAGAAGGCCAGCCTAACGTACATCCCGCTGCTGTAGCGCTTCACGGGCGTGTCGAGGAACTGCGCGATCTCGGCGAAAGAAACGATCTCGTCGAACTTCTTCCTGATCTCGGCCTTGGACATCCCGAGGATGGAGCCGTTGAGGTAGATGTTTTCGCGCCCTGTCAATTCGGGGTGGAAGCCTGTGCCGACTTCGAGCAGGCTGGCGACGCGGCCGCGGATGCGGGCCCTGCCCTCGGTAGGCTCCGTAATGCGGCTCAGGAGCTTGAGCAGGGTCGATTTACCGGCGCCGTTTCGGCCGATGATTCCCAGCGCCTCGCCCTGCTTGACCTCGAAGGACACGTCTCTCAGCGCCCAAAAATCCTCGTGTTTCGGGGAACTGTCATACGGAGAGCCGTCAGCCTGCCGCTCGCGTCGATGGGAGATTCGGTATCTCTTACCGAGGGCTTCGGCTCTTATAACTACATCAGACATTCGATTTTCTTCAGATGATGTCCGCAAATGTCTTCTCAGTACGGCGGAAATACCAGATCCCTGACAGACATAAAACTGACGTGACGAGTATGGATGCGATTAATGCGTAGCCCGCCAACGGCGATTGCCCTCGCAGCAACGCCCAGCGGAATCCGTCAATGACGCCGACCATCGGGTTGAGCGCGTAAATTAACCGCATGCCTTCGGGTACGATATTACTGCTGAAGCCGACCGGAGAAAGGTAAAGGCCGAACTGCACGATAAAGGGAACGATGTAGCGAAAATCGCGGTAGCGAACGTTCAGAGCGCATAACCAAAGCCCTGCGCCGAAGGCGGACCCGAAGGCGAGCGCCATAAACAACGGAAGCGTCAACAGCCGCCAGTCCGGCAGGAAGCGGTACCAGACCATCATTCCCGCCATCAACCCCAGCGTAATCAGGAAATCCACGAAACTGGTGATGACCGAACCCGCCGGCACGATCAGTCGCGGGAAATAGACTTTGGAGATCAAGTTGGAGTTTCCGATCAGACTGTTACTCGCCTCGCTAAGCGCAGTCGAAAAGAACTGCCACGGGAGCATGGCGGCGAAGACGAGCAAGGCGTACGGGACAGAGCCGGGGGCCGGGAGCTTGGCCACCCTGCTAAAGATGAATGTGAAGACCAGCATCGTCAGAAAGGGCCGGACGAGCGCCCAGGCTATGCCGATCGCGGTCTGTTTGTATCGCACCAGGATGTCACGCCACGCCAGGAAGTAGAACAACTCGCGATAACGCCAAAGGTCGCGCCAGTAGTTCTTGGCGCCGCGCCCGGCTTCGATCAAAAGGTCGAAACGCTCAGACTCCGCCTTAGTGGGGATAATAGTTTGTTCTTGCATTGCAAGGCAGATTGCTAAATGGGTCGGGGGATGAAGGTGGAGCAGAAAGATGGGGCTCGAATCAACTAGGTCGCATCTTTATTCTTTATAAATCTTGCCGGTATTCCTTTGGCGGTTTGCCCCGGCGGCGCGTCTTTGGTCACGACCGCTCCGGCGGCGATCAGCGCATTTTCTCCGACTCTCACTTTAGGTAAGATTATTGCGCCCGCTCCGATCCTCACGCCGTTTTCAATCGTCGGGCCGACGATGCTCTCCTCGTCGTAACCTGAGGCGCCCATCAAATTATCATTGGCCGTAGTCACGCCACCGCTGATGAACACCCTGTCGCCGATTCGCATGTTCCCCGCCAACCAGGTGTGGTCTTGCACTTTCACGTTATCGCCGATCAAAGTAGCGTAATTTACCGTCACGTATCTTCCGATAATGCAGCGGGAGCCGATTTTACTCTGTTCTCTGATCGACGCGCCGTCGCTGATCAAAGTGTGATTGCCTATCTCGACGTCGTAATAGATCACGGCGTTCGGGCCGATGACGCAGCCGGTTCCCACGTCCACCTTGGCCGTAAAGTTCATCGGCCGGGTCATCGCGCCGACCCCGCGAGGCGGCTTACCGAGATACGCCGACGGAAAGATCTCCACGTCGTCGCCGATCCTGACCCCGTCTTCGATGATTACGAAAGGGTGTATGACGACGTTATTCCCTATTACCGCCCCGCGGCGGACTATCGCGTACTCGCGAATCAACACATTTTCGCCTATACTATCAGCCTCAATGACGGCGAGCGGACTAAACATCGAGTTCATATGCTCTCCATTTTTCATCTATTTATTCCTCCACGCGGATTCTCGGGTCACGGTCGATGTAATCGACATATTGGCGATAGTTGCGGTAATAATCATAGCCGTCCTTACGAATATTGAGGTTATTAAGAGCGACTCCGAGGACTCTGGCCCCCACGGAGGAAAGGTCCTGAGATGCGCGGCGCACCGACTCGCCCTTGCTTTCTCCGCTCTTGACCACGAGGATTACGCCGTCTACGAGGGTCGAAAGGATTATCGGGTCGCTTACGCTGATCATCGGCGGCGCGTCTATGATGACATAATCGAAACGCTCACTCAGCGAGCGCAGCACCTCTTTCATGCTTCCCGAACTGATAAGTTCGGAAGGGTTGGGGGGCACATAACCACAGGGGAGGACCGATAGTCCACGCACAGGGGTTCGATAGATGAACTTATCAGGATCGCCGCCGCTCGCCAGGAGGGTGGATAAGCCTTCGCCCTTCTGCAGTTGTAGCATCTTATGGATTCTGGGTTTGCGCATGTCGCAATCCACGACCAATACTTCAGCCTTCAACTGAGTCAGAGCAAGAGCGATATTAAAAACAGTAGTGGTTTTACCATCGCCCGGCTGTCCGCTGGTGACCATCAAGGTTTTGGGCGGATGTCCCGCCGTGGAAAGAAGGATTGAGGTCCTGAGCATTCGATACGCCTCGGCGGCGGCCGAAAACACCTTCATCGAATCGGCGAGTACCGGCTTGTCCGAAACGTCACCGAGCAGTTCAAATGAATCATTGACGTCTTTCATAGTCGCGGCCCGCAGTTCAATACTCCGTATGCCGCTGCGCTTCCCGTCAGGAAGGGCCTCGGTCAAAATCGGAATGACGCCCAGCACGGGTAGTTGAGTAAAGCGGTTGACGTCTTCAACATTCCTGACGGTGGTGTTCATGTTCTCCATAAGGTAGGCCAGGCCTACGCCCATGCCGAGGCTGACGACGAAAGCGAGTAGGATCGTTTGGCTGCGGTTCGGCCCGACCGGCCCGCCGGGCGTCTCCGCCGATTCGATCAAACGGACGTTGTTGAATTGTTCCGCGCGTTGAATGTCGGCCTGACTGGTTTTGTTGAGAAAATCAGTGTAGAGCGCTTTGGCGGTTTCCAAATCCTGCTGCAGGACGCTGTATTGGATGGACGCCTGGTTCTGCTGCACGGCTTCGCCCTTGGCGATCTCTAGCTCGTTCCTGAGATTCGCCTCGTCGCGGACCGCCCGTTCATAATCCGCCCTGAGCCTGTCATCCAACATTGACTGGCTCCCTTTTATCTGCTCCTGGAGGGTGGCCATTTTTTTCTGGATCTCCTGCACGCTAAAATGTTTCGCTCCGAACTTGACGCTCAGTCGCGAGGCTTCCACGGCCAGGTCGTTGAGGGACTTCCTCACCTCTGCGGTTTTGGGGTCGGCAAACGCTTCGGGCAATTGCGCGCCGCGGCCTACTTTCACCTCTTCATACAGTGATTGTTTAACGATCCGGTCGAACTCTGCGCGCATGACCTGCTCGTGCATTTTCGTCAGCTTTTCAGCCGTCAGGTTTTCCTTTCCTTCAAGTGAGAAGATGTTATTCTCTTTGCTGTAGTCGACCAGTTTCTGCTCCGCCTTCTCGACCTGGGCCCTGAGCTTTTGCGTGGACTTTTCAAGCCAGTCCGAGGCGCTTCTGAAACGTTCGGTCTTTCCCTGGAAGTTATACTGCATGAAATTGTAAGCGATGCCGTCGGCCACGGCGGCGGCGATTTCCGGATCAGTATGCCTGAAAGATATTTTGATCAGCCGTGTGTCTCGCAATCCCTCTACGTTCAAATTATCGAGCAAGGTCTGGATGTAAGGCCCCAGCCTTTTGCGTTCGGCCTCCGCGTTATGAGGGTTTTCAGCTAGATCGGCGACGGTTCCGCCATGTTCAGGGCCGTTGGTCTTCATTTCGCCGGCGCCCGCATTATTGGCGCTTTGTTTAGCGGCTTCCTGGGCGAGTTTCTTTTCCCGCTCGGGCTGGGCGCCTTTAAGCGACATGAGCGCTTCTAGAAGAGACCTTTTCGTAGTCACGTCCAAAAAGCGCGGGTTCTTATCGAGATTCAAATTCGTAATCGTCTGCCTGACGACCGGCTGACTCCTAATGATGACGATTTCGGCCTTGGTGTTGTCATTCGACCCGACAACGACGACGTCTCCTGACTTCGATAATGAGCTGGTCTCGGGCCTGACCTCGATAGTCGTCGTCGCCTGGTAAATCGGCTTGGCCCGATACGCTTGAATTGTGGCCAGGGGAAGGGCTATCAGAATGAAGGAAAGAATCAGCCATTTGTGTCGGTAGATTATCCGTTGCCATTCGCGCAGCCGGGCGAGCAGCGCCTCGCTTCCACCGCCGCTCCCGCCAGATTGCGGCGGTTCGGGGTAATTGTGTGGGAAATGTGTAGGGAGATTCGCTATGGGAGCCAGTTCAAGATTTTGACGATTATCCGACATTGCTCACTTCCTTATTTTTTTAATGCGCTTTTCGCGCGCCGGTCAATAGCGAACGGGCAATCTTGCGGAGTTTACCCCCAGCGCCATCAACAGCATCCCGCCGATGGATTTTGTTTTGCTGTTAGGAATAATGACCACGTCGTTGGCCTGCAAGGGAATGTCATCCTCCTTGCCGTTTATGATGTCCCTGATGTCCACCTTGATCTCCTGTCGGGAGCCGTGCGCAGGGTCTTCTCGAAAGATGACGCCTCTCGACGCCTTTGCGTTGAAAGTCAGGCCCTGGGCGAGCGAGACGGCCTGGCGCAGGGTAGTGCCTTCTTTCAAGGTGAACGAACCCGGAGACTTAACCTCGCCGGTGACGTAAAAAACGTCCGCGCGCGGGATGTTAATTATGTCTCCCGGCTCCACCCTTTGATCGAACTGTCCTTTATAGAGCGCGCTGATGTTGACCTTGATCAATTCATAGTCGGGGTCTTCGGCCGGCGCTGAAGCGCTCCCGCCCGCCGGGGTTTGCGTAGACTGATCGGGATCAGGCGTTTGATCTTGTACGCTCGACATTTGGGTGTCCGCCATCGGCGCCGGTTGTTTTGTTTTGTTGGGGTTAAGTTTGTTGGGGCGAAGAATGAAGATCGTCGAACCGTGATCGGCTGTCAGTCCTCCGGCCAGGCCGATCATCGTCAGCAGCGATGGTCGCCCTTCGGTCTGAAAGACTCCGGGACTGCGAACCGAACCCTGGACCAAGAACGTCTGGCTGTTGTACTGCTTGATGGTGACCAGGACGCTCGGCGTGTTCAGGTATTCTTCGTCTTGCAATCCTTTTCTGATCTGTCTGGCCAGCTCAAAGGTGGTTCTCTTTTGCGCCTCTACCATGCCGAGCACCGGCATTTCGATATGGCCTGAGGAACTCACGCGGTAATTGTGTGAAAGTTCAGGGGCGTCTTCGATCTGAACCTGGATGACGTCTCCCGGGGAGATCCGATAATCTTTCTCCGCGGCGTTGAGGATTTTGGCGTTCCCCATCTCGGACGTCGAGCTTTGAATCGCAGGCTGCTCCGGCTGATTCTCGCCGCGGCTCTGCTGCGCGTTGATCGAAGACGCGCAGACGGCCGCCGCAGCCAGCGCCAGCGCCGTCAAAGACGCCGCGCGTCGCCACCCGTCCCATGAAATTATATTTGTGTAAAATCGATAAGATAATCTATTGAAATTCATGACGAGGCCCTCCCAATAAGACTTGTGGCGACGGACAGGTACGCGGTTTCAGACTTGACCGGTTCATCGACCGTCGCTCCTATGTTTGAAATCACCACTGAAAGAAGTAAAAAGACCGTTGCGTGACTTGGTAAATGCAGATTGAAATCGAAGAGGCTGTGGACGAGCAGCCCGAAAAGTCCGGCCCCGCCGCCGAGCGCTATCGCCGCCGTCAGCGGGTCGGGCGAGCGGACGCCACGCCCGATTGCCCGAAAGAGCGCCCAGATGAACCACAAGGCCGACATTGCGCCGATTACGCCGCCGACGGCGAGAATTTCTAAGTAATCGTTGTGGGCCTCCGCGGTCACTCCCTGCATTCCGTTTTCCCGGGCGTAGATCGGATAGGCTGTTTCGTAAGCGCCCAGTCCGACGCCCATCAACGGGTTTTGACGTATCATCGTCCATGTGTTTTCCCAGATTTCGCCGCGGACGCTGTAAAATGTCTGTGTCCTGCTCAGGTCAGAGCTGTTCGGATCGCCGGTCGCGATTCGATTGATGACCGGCTCGGCGCCGATCCAGATCACGCCAGTCACGATCGCCGCAAGGATGGCGGCGACCGCCGCCACGCCCGTAGCTATTCGGGCTTTGCCAGGCCCCTTAGAGGCGGTCATCGCGCGATGGCGTCTGAAACTCATCGCCGCGATGAAAATCATCTCGGCGAATATGCTTATCATCCCGCCGCGCGAGAGCGTGAAAATCGCCGCCACGCCCATAAACATTGCGGCTATCCCGTACGCCATCCTCTTTTCTCCGCGGACGTAGCCCGTCGCAATGAGCGCGACCGGGAGGGCGATGAGCAATTCCATGTAGCCGGCAAAGTGATCCCGGTTGAAGAATGGGCCGAACGGGGAGGCCTCGGCGTGGCGCGTCCAGTAAACATCGGCGCTCCCGCTGAAATACTGCACGAGCCCGAAAACTCCCATAACCGCGCCGAAGAAGATGAGAACTTGGGTCAGCGTGAGCAGCCGGACCTCGCTGTTCAGAAAATTGGCGGCTAAGATTGATAGGGTCAGTAAAGAGCAGAGAACCAGGACCGTTCCGCGCGTGCTTTCGACGTCTAACGAGAGGCTCTGCCTGAAGCCTGCGCCGTCATTCCACGACACGCTTTGAGCCAGTCCGAGCAAAACCAGCGCCCCAAGGGGCCAGATCGTTTGTGGCATGACCAGTCTAAGCTTTCTGTCGGCCACCGCCTTGATCGTCCAGAGCAGCGCCAAAACAACCGACGCCAATTCAAAAACGAAGATTGACCATGGTTCCACAACGCCATGGGCCAACGCGGCGAAGATGACGACGAGTATTAAACTGGCGGCGATGGCATTATCCAGAAAATCGCTCATTTCAAAACCCAGCATCTGGGGGGCAGAGGTTATCGCTCTGCCAAAACAAAATCATCGAACCACACCGTCCCGCTCGTCGGGTCAACGTAACTGAACTGGGGCGTTTGTTTGATGGCAATGACCACGGCGTGAGCGTTGGGTGGCGCGACGAAGTCCGTCGTCAATATTCGCCAATCATAGGAACCGGCTTCAATCGCCGCCGAGGCGGCTATGGGCGTCGAGGAACCTTGTGAGGTCACGACGACCTGCGGCCCGCCGGGGGTAACCAACCTCTCCGCTTTGACGTAACACGTCAGTGTGTAACGCGCGCCGGGCCGCGCCTTGACCAGTTGGCGGATTTCATTATCGAGGGTGGTTGTGTCGATGCCGTTATAGGATATTTTGAGCGAGCGCTGTCCCGTCCTTGCGGTCGCTGTTGTGATCCCAATCTTGGCGTACTTGCTTTGGCTCAGATTCCAATCGAACTGAGCGAGATTACTGCGGATGGGAGTCTCGAAGCCCTCATTCCGCATTAGCGACTGGGATTCGGCGCCGGAGAGATTGCGCCAAAGTTCACTCGCCAGATCGATCCGGCCTGCTGAGATAAGCGAATCGAGCAGCTTGCCGCTTTCCGGGAGATTGAGCGCCGCCCGTCGGTCGAGACTGTTAGCGATCTTCACCGCCACTTCGAACTTTTCACGCTCAACCAAGAATTGCGCGAGCGCCAGTTGCTGTTCGGGGGCGGCGCCGACTGCGGCGTTGAGGGTTTCAATCTTCCCGTCTGACGCCTGCCACAAAAGGTTGAGTGTCGGTGTTAACAACTCGGGATCAGCTTCGCTCGCTAATCGAAACTCGGCGCCTGCCTCGTCCAGCTTTTCTTGGCGGAGAAGCAGATTGCCCAGCCGCCAATGAACGTTTACTAGATGCGGGGCCTGTTTGAGGGCGGCGCGCAGTTCCACTTCCGCTTCCGCCAAATCCCCGCTTAACTCTTTGGCCGCCGCCAACAGCATCCGGAATTCATAATTATGAGGGGCGAGAGCCACGGCGCGCGTCGAGTAATAGACGGCGCGTTCCGCAATCCGTTCGTGATCTTCTGACACGTCCACGCCGGATTCGATGAGACGGGACGCCATTCGCGCTTGAGCCCAGGCTGAGTTTGGAAAGTAATTCGCGGCGCCTTCAATGATCGCCGTCTCCGCCCGCGCCTCGGGATCAGTAATCACCGAGATAACGAACCGCGCCGCGGATAAACTGATAAAGATTGCGCAGCCGCACATAACAGCGACGATAGTCGCTAGTCTCGAGACCGGGCTTCGCAATTCGAAGGTTATTGTCATTGATTATGGGACAGACTTTGGTCTTTTCGCCTTGATTCCCGTTATGGACAGACTTCAGTCTGTCCAATTCGACTTAAGGTCTTTTGGGCTTGTACCCGCTTTTCTTGTGACAGTATTTTTTATCGCTGTCGCGGCAGGTGATTGAGGTCTCGAATGGATCCTCGGAGCCGGGACCCTTGTCAAACATAGGATTTATCGAATAATTGATCCCGGCCTTAAACAATCCGGAAAAGGTCGGGGCGTTGGTCGCAGCGGTCGCTCCCTGACCGCCAATTTTGGCGGCGCTCGCGGCGCCGATTGCGCCCGCGACCAGTCCTGCGCGCTTCCAGCCCCCTCCACGTGGCGATTGTGACATGTCTTTTCCCCCCGCCTGGCGATCTTCCTCTCCGGTTGAAACTACACTGGCGGCGCCAACGTGAGAGATGACGCGCGCTCGCTCGCGTTCGACATAGATAGTCAACACCGCCGGCTGTTGTCCGTCAGTGGTGACCACACTTTTCGCCGTATTGATGGAAATGGCGATCCCCGCCCGCGCGCTTACAACCACACGGTTGGATCGCAACTCTCCGCCGATGCTCGTCTCAGAGAGGCGCAACGTCATATCCGTTTCGGCTCCACATTCGATTCGTCCGAGCCTTCCAAGGTTTAAAACAGCCGCGCCATGGCTTCCGGTCAGGATTCGGTTGCTACTAAAAACTGTCATGCCTGAGATTGCGGGTAAGCCGTTTATTTTAGTCTGGCTGGCGGAAACGACTTCGCCTTTAGCTTTCGATGGCGCCTGCGCCCATACCTGGCCGGCCATCAACGGAAAGAAAGCGATGATACTAACGATCTTCAGTAAGTTACTAATGTCAGCGACGATTTTTGATCGACTGTTCATGACCCCTCCTAAACCTGCGTTATTTCATTCACCTGCGCTATTTCATTGCGCTAAATGATTTAGACACACCTATCCCAGCGTGGCATACCGTAAAGGAAACCTCATGACGAGGCAGCGTCCTAGTTGGTCTGAAGACTAGCCCTATTGGGACGTCGTGGCGACCCGCTGGCACCGACGGGGTATTTATTTTTTTTCTTGGGCGGCAGAGGTAAGGAAAAGTTCTGGGGACAGATCCTTCACCACTTACTCCAAGCCTATTTGAACCTTTTCTTCCCGTCCTTACTGCTACTATTGCGAAATATCCGAAAAGTATTCAATGGAAAAACCTGGGTAACATTACTGCTACAAGGATCAACTTTATGATTGGCCAGTAATTCAGTGTGGCTATTTACCGCACTGGGCATAACTATTCGCCACACCGACCGACTTGGTCGGAAGCTACGAATCAATTATCAATTTTCCTCTTTGCATCAGGCGCTAGTGGGAAATCAGTAATTTCCTTCCCTTAAGCGACGCGCGGGGCTCGTGGGGAAGTTATGTTTGGCAAAAGATATGCCAACTTTATAACTAACTCACCATCCCACACGCCAGGCTGAATCAAAGGGGTCATTTTGAGGAATGTACACTTTCCCTGGTGGGGGGAAATGTACAACTACCTAGGTAGGCGGAAGTGTATAACTACCTAGCTAGAGACTGGCATCTGGAAGAACTCCTGCTGGAGCAAATGCGTCACTCCAATGCATTTCCTAATTCTTTCGGGATTGTGTCAGCTTTTTGGCTCGCAGTTAGATTGGGATCGCTCACACTATTGATTGACTGAAGTTAGCTGATCAATAATATTGATTTTCCCACGATTAAAATCTTGGCTCCATCTCTGTCTCAGGGTATGTGCGCCTTGGGGGGAAGCTAACCCGTCACAAGTCAAGGCAGTTTCAAGACCACCCCTGAAGACATCTATAGGGCCACGATCTTTTTATAAATAAACTGCACAGCAAACTGTACAGTGGTATAGACACCTGCTTTGAGTGTCTATAGGGCAACAATCAATTCTCAACAGCCGGACATATAACACATGGCTTTCGGGGTGTCAACGATTTAAACTCTATTGGCCGCCGATTTTGCGGACTCTCCGAATCGCTTCAACGCCACCGCCAGGCTCGCCCAACACACGAGCCGCGCGAGCAGCGGTCTTGAGCGTCAATTTGTGTTGATTGTATTGACGCGCGGTAGGTAATGAAGCAAAATGCGGCCGTTCTCACGTGTGGTTGCTGTGGATCAGGCCTTTCACACCCCTTGGCTACCATCTTTCAGAGATCAAAAATCGAAAGCTACAATTCTTGAAACACTCTCGAAGGAGCCCCCAGAATTATGGCGAAGAAAGCGTTGATAACTGGCATCACCGGCCAGGACGGAAGCTATCTGACCGAGCTGTTGCTAGGCCGTGGCTATGACGTGTATGGCGTCATACGCCGCGCCAGCACGTTCAACACCGAACGCATTGACCACATCTACCAGGACCCGCACGAGTCGGGGCGGCGGCTGCGCCTCCTTTACGGCGACCTGAACGACGCGAGTTCGCTCAACAAGATTCTGCGCGACGTCCAGCCCGACGAGATTTACAACCTCGGAGCGCAGTCGCACGTGCGCGTCAGTTTCGACATCCCGGAATACACCGCCGAGGTCGGCGCGCTAGGGACGCTCCGGTTGCTCGAGGCGATACGCGAAACCGGGTTGCGCGGGACGCGGTTTTATCAGGCATCGTCGTCAGAGCTTTTCGGAAAGGTCCAGGAGGTCCCTCAGCGCGAAACGACCCCGTTTTATCCGCGCAGCCCTTACGGCGTCGCCAAACTTTACGCTTACTGGGTCACGGTTAATTATCGTGAAAGCTACGAGCTGTTCGCGTGTAACGGGGTATTGTTCAACCACGAGTCAGAGCGTCGCGGCGAGACTTTCGTGACGCGCAAGATCACGCGCGCTGCGGCGGCGATCAAACTCGGTCTGCAAAATAAACTTTATCTCGGTAACCTCGACGCCAAACGCGATTGGGGCCACGCCAAAGATTTTGTCGAGGCCATGTGGCTGATGCTGCAGCAGGACGAGGCTGACGATTACGTCATCGCGACAGGCGAGACGCATTCGGTGCGCGAGTTTCTCGACGAAGCCTTCGGGCGCCTCGACCTCGACTGGAAGCAGTTCGTCGAGATTGACCCGCGCTATTTCCGGCCGACCGAGGTCGATCTGCTCGTCGGCGACGCTTCAAAGGCGCGGCGAAAACTCGGATGGGAGCCGAAGATAACTTTCAAAGAGCTGGTCAGGACGATGGTTGACGCAGATCTCACCGATCTGAAGAGAACCCATAACCTGGCCTGACGCCCACACGTAAACCTACGTACAAACCATGTCGAGCGGATTTCCATACGAACGAGTCGTCGTCACCGGCGGGGCCGGTTTTCTCGGGTCGTACGTCGTCGATAGGCTTCGAGAGCGCGGCGTCGAAAACGTCTTCGTTCCCCGCAGTAAAGATTACGATCTGGTCAGGGCCGAAAACATCCGGCGTTTATATGATGACGCGAATCCCGACCTCGTCATTCACCTCGCGGCTGTCGTCGGCGGCATCGGCGCGAATAGGGCCAATCCGGGCAGGTATTTTTACGACAACCTGATGATGGGCGCGCAACTGATGGAGGAGGCCCGATTGCGTGGCGTCAGGAAATTCCTCGCCACAGGGACTATATGCGCCTACCCCAAATTCACCCCTGTGCCGTTCAAGGAAGACGAACTGTGGAACGGCTACCCCGAAGAGACCAATGCGCCATACGGACTGGCCAAGAAGATGATGCTCGTGCAATCGCAGGCTTACCGAGAGCAGTACGGTTTCAATTCGATCTTCCTATTGCCAGTGAATCTCTACGGGCCGCGCGACAATTTCGATCCGCAAAGCTCGCACGTTATTCCTGCTCTCATTCGCAAATGCGTCGACGCCGCGCGCCGTGGAGAGGACCAGGTCGTTTGCTGGGGAACTGGCGTCGTCACGCGGGAGTTCCTGCATGCGGACGATTGCGCGCGGGGCATCGCGCTGGCCGCCGAAAAATACGATAAATCGGACCCGATCAACCTCGGCGCGGGTTTTGAAATATCGATCAGAGATCTGGCCGAAAAGATCGCCGCTTTGACCGGGTTCGAGGGGCGTCTGGTATGGGACGCCTCACAACCCGACGGCCAGCCGCGCCGCTCGCTGGACACTTCGCGGGCCGAACGTGAATTCGGATTTCGCGCGCAGATCGGGTTTGACGAAGGGTTGAAGCGGACAATCGAATGGTATCGCGATCAAATGTCGGGAGACTGATCAGCGGCCGCTTGCTGATTTGCCTTCTGACCCTATACCGCGGTTTTCACATGAATGAATAGCCACAGAGGTCACCGCAGGACACAGAGAAGTAGTGAACCAACTCTGTGTCCTCTGTGACCTCTGTGGCTAACAGTCTTCATAGACCTGAAAACCGGTATAGGGTTTCTTGCCAATTCCTATCTCAGTCCCTGGGGACCAGCCACGGCGGATAAACAGGTAGCGGAAGGAACTGTTTCTCGAAGTCGATTAGCGAAGGGTCAATCGCGAAAGCGTAGAGTTGAGTGTCCAGATTCGGATTCAGATCATTGTCGCTGACTATGTAGAGCACGTGCCTGCCGTCAGGAAGGTCCGGGCCCCAGGCAAGCGCTTCAATCTTCTCGGCGATTGTGGGCGCAAGGTTGAAGGTGGGGTCCAGCAGGTCGATGAACAACGTCTTTTTGACAGGCGTGATGTCCTCGGGTAACGGGCCGGCCGGAAGGGAGTCAACCCCGGAGACATCCGTCGCCCCGTTGATATCAATCTTGTATATTGTTTTTCTCGTCGGGGCTTGAGGCGGCGTTTGCAGGTTAGACCTGTTGTCTCGTTCGATGACCAGAAATTCATGATCGTTGATTGCGAGAATCTCGCTCACGCCCTGGCCGCGGTTGATTGCGTCTAACACGTAGACGTATTCATGCTTTCTTCCCGTCAGGAGATCGATTTTAAGGATGCGGTTGTTCAGGCCACGGCGGTCAGTCGTCCCCGGGTTGAGCCCATTATCCTGAAGCAGGGCGTTTTGCATTATCCCGAACAGAAACCTGTCATTGGGGCTGATCGCCAGACCCTCCATGCCTCGATTGCCCTGGCGTCCCGACGTGTTGAGCAACAATTCGGCGTTAGGGTCGTCGCTCGGGGCGTCGATCTCAAACTTTGAAGGAATGTTGAGGCGACGCAACAGGCGCCCGAAGAGATTAAACTCAAAGATATCCGGACCATACTCATCCGAGATGAAGAAGGTTCCAAACAATCCGACTCGAATCCCCTCTGGATCGAACCGCAAGGCGCGGCGATCGTTGTTCTGGTTAAAAGCCCCGGCCGCGCCGACTAAAACTTGACCGCGTTCGTTCCTGAGTAAACGCGTGTCTAACAGCGCGACGTTGATGTTCGGGAATGGAGAGCCTGTGGCGGTTGTGATCTTGAGAAAGTGAACGCGATCGAGGTACGGGACGTCGGTCAGACCGTCGAACGGACCACGATCCGGCGCGGCAATATAAACATGGTTATGGCCTGTATACGTCAGCGCGGAGCCAAAGCCGCCAAACAGCGCCTTGGAAACGCAATTAGCAGGGTTTCCCGCCTGGCAGATATTGCCTGTAAGACCAGACTTGTCGAGCGCGCCGCCGGGAACCAAACCTTTGCCAATCAGTGTAATTCCCACAGGAGGAGGGCTTCCAAGAGTCGAACCGAAAAGAGCGACAACAGCCAAGGCTATACCACGAATTTGTTTCATTGTGCTTATCCTTTTGAGTTAAATGTGCGCTGGGCGAGCGGAAACTTAGCAGCCTGGGGATAATTTCTTGTTAAGCCGCTATGAAGTTTTTGTAAACTCCGTAGCGATGGCGAAGTTGTTAACGACAAATTCCAGGCTTTGGGCTATCAATTGGAGCGCCTCCTCAAGGGGAGCGGAATGATCGTCATCTTCAGAGCGGAAGAGTCTGGTCGAACGATGATCAAATTGAATCCATCGTATAAGTCACAAGAACGCTCACGCTGAGGCCATCGAAGCCGGATGACGCTTGCGACGCGAGTTTATCGTTGCTCGCGACGCGGTCCGGTCATACAACGAGATCGCAATGGGGCGAAACGAATTGAATAATAATATTGGGCAGTTCCTTCAGGGAGTGGGCGAGATGTCGTTCACAAATAACTCAACCACCAATCCCTGCGGCGTCGCTTCACCTCGGCAAACCAGCGGCAGAGCGGGTACAAAATCAGCAGGCCGAGGAACCAAAATACATAAACCACCCACAAGGAGAATCCGAGATTGCCGGGATTCGGCGACGGACGATCCAGAGGACTGGTAAAAAGCCACCCGACAGGTTGGCCCGCCAGGTAACCGGCCACCGTCGCCAGGACGTGTACCGCGACCCACTGTCCGAAGTAGAAAAAGAGCGGTACCCGGCCAAAGGTGATGAAGATGTGAGATAACCTGCCTTTCTCGACCCGTTCGAACCAGGGAAGCGCGAGAACGGCCGCGCCAAGCGTCAGCAGCAGAAACAACAGCGAAGGCGGGTACTTCGATACGTTCAGGAAAGAGAGGGCAGTGAAGATCGCATTTCTCTGCGTTCCCCAACGGCTGGGATCGCCGTATACGTTGACGCTTCGAAGCAAGACGAAGCTTGCCAACAGCGCGGTTCCCAACTTGAGTAAGATTCGCCGCCGCCGTTCCGCTTCCAATCGGTAGAAGGCGCCAAAGGCATACCCGGCCGCCAACACGCCGATCCACGGGATGAGCGGATAGAGCGCCAGCCCGTAAGCGGACGGCGTGAAGAAAATCACCCCCGGTTGATGCAGGACCATCCAAATCGAGGACAGGAATCCCGGCCCCTGCATAGGATCGACCCGAACGGCGTCGAGCAGGTTATGTAGCGCGATCACCGCGACGCTGCCAATGACGACCGGGCGCAATGGCAAGCGGATCAACGCCGCGAGCGCGATCATCGAAACGCCGATGACCCAGATCACTTGCAACTCCAGCGCGAAGCGGAAGTCGACGTTGAACCAGATGACCACTCTGATCAGGGTGAATTCCAGAAGGATCAGCCAAAGCCCGCGTTTGACGAGGAATCCAGACAACTCCGATTTGCTTTTGCCCCGGGCCAGTTGCAGAAAAGCGCCCGTCCCGGCCAGGAACACGAAGACCGGCGCGCAAAAGTGCGTGACCCAACGGGTGAAGAAGAGAGGGACGTTCGTCCTCATGAGATCCGTAGCGTCGAAATTCAACACGTCGCGATGGACGAATTCGCGCGTGTGATCGAGCAGCATGAACGCCATGACGACGCCGCGCAGCAGGTCAACGGAATTTACGCGCCATGTTGTGGCCATAGGCTCCGGGCTGCCGCTTGATGACCCGGCGTTTAACCGGGATTTGGTTCCCGCAGTGATCAAGTTCACACGCTCCTTGCTTTATGAGATTCTCGGCGAGATGGCGCCGACAAGCGCAGGCGACTTTACACGTCGGCGATGGACTATGGGAAATGATTTGTGGCGAGGCCGGCGAAACGCGAGGCGAGCAGAGCAAAAGGCGTGACGAACCGCATCGGGTTTTCAACTCGGCGCCCGTTTCCTGATCAGACGAAGCCGCAAACAGGGCGATTAAACAAATCGCCCCACATCGTACACGCATTAACTTACCGCCATAGGTTGGCGCGCGACATGATTTCGTCCGCTTCGCCACGAGACAATAAAAACCCGAAGGGAGAAAGGGAATAATGCAACATTTACCTGATTCGTATTCGCCGCCAGACCCCGATAAACCGGAAAGCCGGCGAACGCTGGAACATTTCACCGGCTGTCTGCTGGGCGGCGCGGCTGGCGACGCGCTGGGCGCGCCGGTTGAGTTCCACAGCATTGATTTGATCCGCAACAAATACGGATCGGCGGGGATCACAGACTACGATGCCGCTTATGGCCGGCGCGGGGCGATCACCGACGACACACAGATGACGCTCTTCACCGCGGAAGGATTGTTGCGAGCCATCACGAGGCGGCGTCACAGAGGTATTTGCCATCCCGCGTCCATGATTCATCGCGCTTACATCCGCTGGCTGCGAACGCAAGGCGATCGGAGCCGCGCGCATTTTTCGCAAGACGAGATGGACGGCTGGTTGATCGGGGCGCCAGGCTTGCACAGCCGCCGCGCGCCTGGCAATACCTGTTTGTCGGCGCTACGCGGCGAGGAGATGGGGGAGATGCAGCGGCCGTTGAATAACAGCAAAGGCTGCGGCGGCGTGATGCGCGTGGCCCCGGTCGGCCTGGTCGCCAAAGACGAAGCGCAGGCCTTCAGCCTCGGCTGCGAAGCCGCGGCCATCACGCACGGCCACCCTTCCGGCTATTATTCCGCCGGTTGTTTCGCGACGATCGTTTACCATTTGATGTCGGGGCGCCCACTGCCTAAGGCCATCGAACTTGCGCTGCGGATTTTAGAGAGGCCGGAAAACGACGAGCATGAAGAGTGCGCGGAGGCCGTTCATCGCGCGATGGCGATGTGGCGCATCGGCGATCTGAATCCATCGCCTGAAGTAATTGAACGGATTGGCGGCGGCTGGGTGGGCGAAGAGGCGTTAGCCATCTCGCTCTACTGCGCGCTGGCGGCGCAAGAGGACTTCACGCGAGGCGTGTTGCTGGCGGTCAATCACAGCGGCGACAGTGACAGCACAGGGGCGATCACAGGCAACCTGCTCGGTCTGATGCTGGGCGCCGGAGCGATCCCTGAGAATTGGCTGTCCGAGTTGGAACTGCGCGCAGAGATCGAGGCGGTGGCGGGCGACCTGTTCAGGCAGTTCGAGGACACTGACGCCTGGTGGAATCGTTACCCGGGTTAGATATTATCACTAACAAACCGGATCTGGTTTCAATCGTGTATACGGGATCAGCAATTGGCGTTTTCGGCAAGGAATGCGCCAATAGAACGCGGACGACGCGGATGGGCGCGGACCATCTCGGATAAAACCAGAAAAGATCGGCGTCAATCCGCTCTATCATCGTCATCCGCGTTCTATTAACCCTTACACCGAAGTGAGACCCGTTCTATTTGATCTCTCAGCCTTGACGAAATGGAATCGGCGGAGGATTTCGGTCGCCGAACAGGGGTTGATGCCAATACGGATAAATCGGCGTCGTCTGGCTGGCCGCGTCGAGTTTCGCGACCTGTTCATCAGTCAGGCTCCATCCCACAGCCCCGAGATTTTGTCTCAGTTGCGCCTCGTTGCGCGCGCCTATGATCACGCTCGCCACCGTCGGGCGCCGCAACAGCCAATTCAAGGCGATTTGCGGTATGGTTTTTCCGGTCTCCTCCGCCACTTCGTCCAAAACATCGACGACTCTATAAAGCAGTTTTTCGGGAACCGGCGGCGCCTTGTCCGCCGTCTGATGAAGTCTGCTGTCTTCGTGGAGAGGCTGATTGCGGCGGATTCTTCCGGTGAGCCGCCCCCACCCCAGAGGGCTCCAGACGATCGTTCCGACCTTTTGATCGAGCGCCAGCGGCATCAGTTCCCATTCGTATTCGCGCCCGATCAACGAGTAGTAAGCCTGATGCGCCACGTAGCGCGACCATCCGTATTTTTCCGAGACGGCTAGCGACTTCATCAAATGCCAGCCCGAGAAATTGGAGCAGGCGAGATAACGCGCCTTGCCGCTTCGAACCAGATCATCGAGCGCCCTCAAGGTCTCATCAACAGGAGTCAGCGCGTCGAATCCGTGCATCGTATAAATGTCTATGTAGTCCGTGTTGAGCCGGCGCAGACTTGCCTCGCAAGCGCGAATCAGATGGTGGCGCGAAGAGCCGGCGTCGTTCGCGCCTTCGCCGGTCTGATAAAAAGCCTTGGTCGAGATCAGAACTTTACCTCGCCGGCCTTCGACGGCCTTGCCGAGAATTTCTTCCGACAGGCCGTCAGAATAGACGTCCGCCGTATCGAACAAATTGACGCCCGCTTCCAAACAGATGTCGATCAGCCGGCTCGCCTCGGCCACGTCGCTGCTGCCCCAGGCGCGGAAAAATTCATTTCCGCCGCCGAAAGTGGCCGCGCCAAAACTGAGCGCGGGAACCTTCAAACCGG
This sequence comes from Blastocatellia bacterium, assembly GCA_036565725.1. GTDB lineage: Bacteria > Acidobacteriota > Blastocatellia > RBC074 > RBC074 > JAJVID01. Next base: position 25,235 of record DATCXQ010000925.1, on the reverse strand, counting down.
AGCCGCTAAGTAATCTATATTCCACGTACTATTCCCTCCCATTTACTCCATCAATTGACTGATGTGACGAAGCCGCCGTCGATACGCAAATTCGCGCCATTGATAAAACCGGCGAGCGGACTGGCCAGAAATGCGACCGCGTTGGCGATCTCTTCGACGCGCCCCACGCGCCCGACCGAAGTCGAAACGGACTCCTCGGCAAATCTTCTCTCGATTTCATCCCAATCATTGCCCCAACCGTTGGCTTCGGCCACTCCGCGAGCCACGCGTTCAAAGGCGGGCGTCACGATCGGCCCCGGCGAAACGGTGTTGATCGTAACGCCGAATTTGGCGAATTCCTTCGCCAGACTCACGGTCGTGTTGTTCATCGCGGCTTTGGCGGCGGCGTAATCCACCATGAATGTTCCCGGCTGCGTCGCCAGACCGGTCGAAATCTGCACGACTCGCCCCCAACCCAGAGTTTTCATTTGCGGCAGGACGGCTTGTAGGACGCGAATGGCGCTGAAAAAGTTCTGCTCGAACTTTTCTTTCCAGTCGGCCAGCGAGCCGCTCTCCCACGTGACTGGCGCGGCGTCGGTACCGCCCGCGTTGTTGACCAGAATATCGATGCGTCCGGTGGCTTTGAACGCTTCCTCGATCACCGCTTTTGCGCCCGTTTCTTCTGATAGGTCGCCGATGACTGCAAAGGCTTTGCCGCCCTGCTCGCGGATCTCATCGGCGACTCGTTTTGCTCTGTCGGCGTTGCGGCCGTGAACGATGACCGTCGCGCCTTCGCGCGCCAAAGTTTTAGCGATTGAGGCTCCGATTCCCGAACTGCTTCCCGTAACCAGGGCCACTTTGTCTTTCAGTTGTAAGTCCATGATTTTCTCCCTCTCGAATTAGTTTCGGTATAAACGTGAAATCACCATTGCGCGTCGGTCGGCGCCCAACCCGGATGCGCCGCGTTGACTTTAATTGGCGTGTCTTTCAACTCGTAGGCCAGATGAGCTGTGAAAGAATTGACCGCCGCCCTTGATGCGTCGTATGCAGGCGCCTTGAAGTCATAGAGAAAACTCGCCGGGTCGGCATGGTGAGTCGAAGATTCCAACGCGCCCGACAGGTTCACGACGCGTCCCGCCTCGCTTTTTTTGACTAGCGGCAACAACTTCTGCGTCAGCGTGAGCAGGGCGAAGAAATTCGCTTCGAAGGTTTTGCGGTAAATCTCCATCGGCGTTTGACTGGCCGCCTGAATTTCGAGGCCGGCTGAACCTTCCATGGCGCTTCCCGCGTTGTTGACTAATATGTCCAGCTTGCCGAATTTTTCCTTGATGACGCGCGCCGCGCTTTCCTGAGTCTTTTCGTCGTTCACATCGAGCAAAATGAACTCGGCCTCAAAGCCTTCGCCTCTCAATTTCGCCTCGATTTCTTTTCCACGTTCTTCGCTTCGCGCCCCGAGCAGCGCCTTTACTCCCCGCTCGGCCAGACGTCGCGCCGCCTCAAAGCCCGGCCCCCTGCTCGCATCCGTAACCAGAGCTATTTTTCCTTGTTCGCTCATGCCCTTCTCCTCGCTTTGATGTTTTTATATATTTACAATCATCTATGTTGTTGCGCAAAAAAAATGCGAAATCATTCGGGCCATTGGCAGTCGTAACCGGAAATCGCGATCTTCTGAACCATCTCGAAGCGTCGCGGGTCGGCGAGCGCTTTGGCCACTTTTTGGAGACGCCTGTTGTCCAGGCGATTCCATGACTCGCATAGACATATTGATGGGTATCTATGAGTCTTGTCAAGGGGCGCCCAATAAAAGCGAACATAGACATTCCCAAAAGACTGGCGGTAGGATGGCGCGTGGCAATGGTCAAGAACGACTCCATCTTCCGGACTAAGATGAAAGTCGCCTTCGGAATGAAAGCTCATTCTGGCTGGGCGGCCCTGGTCGTCGTCGGCGAACGTGACGACGGACTGGTGGTCGCCGACCGGCGTCGCATCGAACTCGTTGAGGACGAGTGGGCGAAGCAGCCGTATCACGCCGCGGAGGACTTGAAACCGGATGCGGCGCGAGACGTGGTTAAGCGCGGCGTCGAAGCCGCGCGCCGGATCGCAGTCCGGGAAATGCGAGCCGCCGTGAAACGAGAGCGAGAGCGGGAAAACGAAATTGCTGCCTGCGCCGTGCTTGTGGTTAATCCCATGCCCGATTGGAGCGTCGAGGAGATCCTTGCGGTACACTTCCGCATGCACAAGGCGGAGGGCGCGCTATTCAGGGACGCCCTGGTCCGCGCCGGAAAAGTGTGCGGACTGAGGGTGGTCGAAATCCCGGAGAAGACGCTGGCGACACATGCCGAGGCCGCGCTCGGGATTCCGGCGGGCGGCCTGGCAAAGGAGATTGTGAGACTCGGCAAGACTGCCGGCCCGCCTTGGGGAAGAGACCAGAAGGAGGCTGCTCTTGCCGCTCTGGTCGCGTTGCGAGGGCGTTCGAAGTGAGGTAAACGACGCCTTAATGACGCTTGAGCGTTGGCGTTCCGATTTATCCGCCAGTTCGGCGAAGCGCCGAATGACGCTTCGCCGGCGATGCGCTCAAGATTGGGATGAAAGGGGGGGGAGCCTGGAATCCGTCTTCCGGAAATCTGCAGATCGGCGATACGGCGCGGCCTGCCATCGACCATAGGCGACAGAGGCCGCAAGTATCCCAACCGTCGCTGGAAACAGCGCGAACGCGCCGCCGCCGCCAATCAGCGTGATCACCGTAGCGCCGATCATAATGATGACCAGCCCGGCGGCGGCCAGGGGCGTCAGGACGGGCTGAATACGCAGGAGCCAGGGTAGGATCAATCCGACCGCGCCGAGCGCCTCGGCCAACCCGATGAAGCGCACGAAGAGCCCAGGCAGCGCTACCGGTCCCTTGAGCATCTCCAGCGGCATAACCAACTTCACGCCGCCAGCCCAAAGAAATAGCAGCGCCAGCGCCCACTGAACGACCCACAGGGCATAATTCTTGATTCGCGTTTCCTTGTACTCAATTGACTTCATTGCAGTATCTCCTGTTGGTTCAAACGAAAATGTTGATTGATCATCCTGCCTTTGTTCGACGCGGACGTCGTGATGGCGACAATCACGCGCGCATTCATTTCTTCGCCTCCGTCAGTTTATCGAACGGTGGGCTACCGAATCGACATGCCGGCGGAAATTTTTTTACTGCCGTAGATTGGTCCGGTTTTTGTCGAGGCGAGGCGTTTTCACCGGCCATTGGAGAGTCTGCTTATCCGGGCGTATACTTCGGATGATTTGCCCCTTCTTTCTCCTCGCCGGCCAGGCGGTACTTGATCAGATACGTCAGGGATTCAAATGAAAATGATAAAACGACGAGATTTTGTACGAATGGGCATGTTGAGTGGCGTTGTCGCGGCAATCGGATGCGACCGTCGTCCGCCTTCGTCCAGCGCCTCAAATCAAATCCAGGCGGTCGGTTCATTCGAACTGGATGAGAAGACCATTGCCGAGTTGCAGGAAGCGATGAAGTCCGGCGGCCTGACCGCGCGATCTATCGCTGATAAATATTTATCGCGCATCGCGGCCATTGATAAACAGGGGCCTCGTCTCAATTCGGTCATCGAACTCAATCCGGAAGCGCCGGCCATCGCTGACGCTCTCGACGCAGAGAGAAAAGGCAAAGGCCCACGCGGCCCTATGCACGGGATTCCGGTCTTGATCAAGGACAACATTGACACCGCGGATCGAATGGCGACGACCGCCGGCTCGCTGGCTCTCGAAGGCTCGATCGCGCGGCGCGACGCGTTCATCGCGCAGAAACTACGCGACGCGGGCGCGGTCATCCTCGGCAAGACTAACCTCAGTGAGTGGGCCAACTTTCGCTCGACGCACTCATCCAGCGGTTGGAGCGGTCGCGGCGGTTTGACCCGCAATCCATATGCGCTCGACCGCAACCCTTGCGGATCGAGCTCCGGTTCGGGCGTGGCCGTCTCCGCCAATCTTTGCGGCGTCGCGATAGGGACCGAGACCGACGGCTCGATCGTCTGCCCGGCCAGCACGAACGGAATTGTGGGCATCAAACCGACTCTGGGGCTGGTCAGCCGTTCGGGGATCATTCCGATTGCGCATAGCCAGGATACGGCGGGGCCGATGGCCCGCACTGTCACCGACGCGGCGATTCTGCTGGGAGCAATCGTCGGAGTTGATCCGCGAGACGCCGTCACTCAGGAGACCGCCGGCAAGTCTTTCACTGATTACACGCGGTTTTTGGACCCCAACGGGTTGCGTGGCGCGCGCATTGGGGTCGCTCGCAAGTATTTCGGCTTCAATGATGAAGTGGATCGGTTGATGAACGACGCGATCGAGGTCATGAAGCGTTCGGGCGCGACCGTCATTGATCCGGTCGACCTTGCGTTGTCGAAGGAGTATGAAAACTCCGAAATCGAGGTCTTGTTATACGAGTTCAAACACGACCTCAACAAATACCTATCGGAACTCGGCCCCGATGCGCGCTTCCGTTCGCTCAAAGAGATCATCGAGTTCAACGAGAAGAATCGCGCCCGTGAGATGCCTTACTTCGGCCAGGAATTTTTTCTCAAAGCCGAGGAGAAAGGGCCTCTGACCAGCACGGAATACCTCAACGCGTTGGAGAAGAATCGACGGCTGTCGCGTACGCAGGGGATTGACGCGGCGATCGCCAAAGACCGTCTGGACGCCATCGTCGCGCCGACCGGCGGCCCTTCCTGGACGACCGATCTGGTCAACGGCGACCACTTCACGGGAGGAAGTTCGAGTCCGGCCGCGGTCGCCGGTTATCCGGCCATCAGCGTTCCGGCAGGCTTCATTCACGGGCTTCCGGTCGGGATCTCGTTTTTCGGCGCTGCCTACAGTGAACCCACGATGATCAAGCTGGCGTTTGCTTACGAGCAGGCGACGAAGCATCGCCGGGCGCCGGGATTTTCGCCAACACTGGCTTCTGGCAGTTTGTAAACCTGCGTCCGGTTAGTCGGGGATGATGATTTCGCAGCGCGCGATCCGGGGCGATCACTCCATTAATGCGCCTATAAGTGAATAATGTGTCACAAATCCTGAACTTGTTCGTCTTCTCTTGTGGGAAGATAATTCCAAATGATCATGCAGGATGTGAACCATCGCAGCGTCATTTTCGAACAGTCTCGGCGCCGTCTCTTCGGCCTCGCCTATCGCATGCTCGGTTCAAAAGCCGACGCCGAGGACATGGTTCAGGAGGCTTATCTTCGCTGGCATCAGGCGCCTGCGGATGAGATCCGTTCCCCTGAAGCCTGGCTTGTCACGGTCGTGACCAGGCTCTGCATAGACCGCCTGCGTTCGGCCGCCGCCGAGCGCGAAACATATCCGGGGATGTGGCTGCCAGAGCCGCTATTTGGCGAGTCGCCGGATGAGCAGGTTGAACTCGCCTCCAATCTCTCGATGGCCTTTATGATTCTGCTCGAACGACTCGCCCCGGCGGAGCGCGCGGCGTTTTTACTGCGCGACGTGTTCGATTGCCCTTACTCCGAGATCGCCCGGATCATTGGCAAGAACGAGGCCGCTTGCCGTCAAATAGTGAGCCGGGCGAGGGAGCGCGTCCGGCGCGACCAGCCGCGGTTTGAAGCAAGTGAGGAAGATCGCCTCAGGCTCATGGAGAAGTTCGCTACGGCGATAGACGCGAATGATGAGCAAACACTCCTGGCGCTTTTTGCGGAAGATGTGACTCTCACATCGGACGGAGGTGGCAAGACCCCCGCGGCGCGCAACGTCGTTCGCGGCGCCGAACGCATCACCCGCTTGTTTCTGGGCGTGGAGCGCAAGCTTAAAGGAAGAGTTACAAGGACATTCCTGACGATCAACGGCGAACCGGGCCTCGTGACATTCGTTGACGGGCGTCCGGTCTCGGCGCTCTCGTTCGTCACAGACGGCGTCCGCATCCACGCCCTATATAACGTACTGAATCCCGACAAACTTAAAGATATTAACCGGTCTGAAAAATAGGCTCATTGAAGGGGCTGGTGTCACAAAAAGCGATCTCCGCCGTCTTCGTATTGAGACCGGTTATCGCGTCCGAGTTGAGCGTCTCATACGCAGGGTCGAACCAATGACGGATGCGATCTCGGTTTAGTCTTTAATTCTTAAAGGAGAAGGAAATGACACAACGATTGAATGCTTTTGAAGTCGCTCAAGGGCCGATTAAAGCGATGCTTGGTTTGGAGGCGTACCTGGCAAAATGCGGCCTGGAGGCGCCATTGCTTCACCTCCTGAAGCTACGGGTGTCGCAGATCAACGGCTGCGCTTATTGCATTGACATGCACTGGAAAGACTTGATGGCGGGTGGCGAGACCGAGCAACGGCTTTACATGCTCGACGCGTGGCGCGAGTCGCCGTTCTATTCCGATCGCGAGCGAGCGGCTCTGGCCTGGGCCGAAGCGGTGACGCTGGTCACCGAGGGGCATGTCCCCGACGAAGTCTTCGAGGATGCGCGCAAGCAGTTCAGCGAGGCCGAGTTGGCGAATCTCACACTGGCCGTCGTGGCCATCAACGGCTGGAATCGTCTCAACATCGCTTTCCGCACGGTTCCCGGATCGTACCAACCGGCGGCCGCGCAGGCGCATGGGCCACGACACTGATATTCGGGTCCGCCTTATCTTTGAAGCCTGACTAGTGTCTTACACATCAGGGTAGATTCGTGCGCTTTCGCTGGTGGAGCGTCGGGAAATTATGTCCAAATTCCTAGAGCGGTTTGCAATTGCGTGTACGGTAGGGGCGGACCTGCGTATCCGCCCCGGATTGAGTGCACAGGCAACCACCGGGGCAGACACGTAGGTCTGCCCCTACACTGATTTGCAAACCGGATGCGCACACCTGATCAGATTGGAGCCCAAATGAAGCGGCTCAAGCCTGCCTGATTCAATTGCGGTCCCAGGGAAACGGCGCCATCGGCTGATTCACAAACCGCCGCATTTTGAGGGTGAGCTTCCCTCCGGCGCCAGGACCCAATCGGACTGTAAACTCCCTCGCGTTCAGCGGGACAGTCTGACTGTTCCATTCAACCGCATCAAACTGGTGCTCGGCATAACCACCGGCCTGGACAACGAGTTCCCGACCCTCTATCTGATTGACGTTGACCAGCGTGACAGTCACAGAATCGGCGGTCATCCTCTCGACCAACGCCGCGACGTCTTCGGGAACGCCGGGGCGGCGTTTGACCGGATCAAAATACCGCAAGTTGCTGAACAGCGCCCTGGCCCGTAGATCAGGCGGCAACCCGCCCCACATCAGTTGCATGAGCGCGCCCACGGTGGCGGGATTGAAACTCATCGGGTCGTCCGCCAGGCGCGTGTCGAGCGTGGTGTCATCATTGCGCATGGCTTGCGCCCGGCCGCGCACCCGCTCCAAATCGCGGCGCAGCGCTTCTTCCGGGAACCTGGAGTTGCGCCCTTCCAGGAACTCCAGCCAGCCGTCCTGCGGCGCCCGCTCGCGGTCCTCCTTTTTCATTGTGAGGAAATACGCTTCGAGCGCGTAGGCGTCGAATTTCTCCGGCGTGTAGGCGTACCAGCCTCGATCGCCGCGCATGTGCGGGTAGAGGTTCCGGCCGTTCTCCACCTTCACATTCGCATTGATGGCGTCGGCCTGTTTGCGCCACGCCTCGACGTATTTGTCATCCCCGGTAAGCAGGTACGCGTTCATAAATCCGATGAAACTCCACGGTACGCGGTTGCGGTTCGCGAACTCGCCGGTCTGCGGAACTTGCACAGTGAAGCCCCATCCATAAGTACCGCCGTACCACTTCCCCTCGCACTCCCCGCCTATCTTCCCATCAAGCCCGACGTTCGACGGAATGATGTTTCCGTTCGCCGTCATTCGCCCGAGCCATGCGTCCGCGTATTCCAGCAACCAATCCCGATACTTCTTCTCTCCCGTGACCATGTAGGCGTTCAAAGCCAGGGTCGTGCTGAGCAGATTGAGCGGATGATCACCGGCGACGTCGGTGTAATCTTTGAAGTGAGCCAGCATTTGCTCGTAGCTTTGTTCACCATGCGCCAGGCGCGTGAAGCGGTTTTTCACTTCGATCGGGTCGCCGGCCCAGTCCAGCGCGGTCGCCTTACGCAACAACGGCCCACGGCTCCCGTTGATCATGCTGCGAATAAGCTTGAGGTTCGGATCGTAGTTGGGAGCCCCCGGGTCTTCATTCATGTAGAAGCCAGCGTAACGCCGCGCCCGCAGCCTGTAATTCGAGTCATATGGGTCTGAGAGCCCCATGGCGTTGAAGACGCGCAGTCCTTCGGCGTTGTGTTGCCAGTCGAACATCACGGGAAACTCTTTGTAATACATCCCGTCCCTTGCCATCGGGACCTGGACGGTCCTGGCTTCGGTGTATTGTCGTATATGCCCTTCCAGCGCCTTCACATACATCCGGCGCACGACGTCGGGCGCGCCGAGCGCGTGCAGCTCCGGCCACAGCGCGCAGTTCTCGATCGCGTCGTCCGGCCCGTCATCGCCGCCCCACCGTGTGACGCACAATAAATAACCGCGCTCGTCGAAGTAACGGGCGAAGAATTCCTCACATGCCGCCGTGTTTGCGCGGATCAGTTCGCGCTCCAGCAGCGCCCAAACCGGCGGAGACATGGGAGTATTGACGTTTATCCTGGGAGCGGCGAGCAGCAGCGTAGACGGAAGGGCGCAACCAAAGAGGATGAGAAACAAACAGACGCGGCGGACGCATCGTTTCATAAGTCAACTCCTGTGATAGGCGGCGCCAACTCACTACTTGTTGATGTTATATCCGCCGCAGGCCATGTGAGACGAGAAACCTGGCAGGCGCTTGCCGCCTCGGAGAAGTGATCAAGACCGTCACGCGACTTATTTGATCCTGCCTTTATTTTCCCATCTCCTGGGAGAATTCCATTAGTACAGATAGTCAAACCGCGGAGGACGCAAAGGCGCGTAGAGAACGATCAAGACTGGTCTTTCCCTGCGTACCTCTGCGTCCTCCACGGTTTGATGTCCCAACGTTGGTTATTCTGATTTAGCCATACTTCGAACTCAACGCCATGCCGCATCAGTTGCCGCTGCGGCTGCCATCGCCCGTCGCAGTTTCCGCCGGTGTGATCAGCTTGCCTTCGGAGTTGTAAATCTCGACTTTACCGAACTGCTTGAGAGTATCGGCGAGTTTCTTCGCGTCGCCGACGACGATTATTTGCAGTTTGTCCAGGTCTATATACTTACGCGCGACTCGCTGCGCCTCGTCCGGGGTTACCGCCGCGATCTTCTGGGGATAAGTGTCCCAGTAGTCGGCGGGCAGGCCGTAGAGTTTCTGAGTTATGGCGTTTTGTAGCGCCGCCTGCGGAAATTCAAGCTGCAATGCCCATCCGCCGATGATGGTGCGTTTAGATAGCTCGAATTCATCTACAGGGATTTTCTCGTCGCGGATGCGCTTCAGCTCTTTCATTAACTCGTCCATCGCGCCTTTGGTCACATCTTGTCTGACCTCGGTGTTGGCCCGAAACGTGCCGCGATATTTAGCGGAGGAGACGCCGCTGCCAGCGCCGTAAGTATAGCCTTTGTCCTCGCGTAAATTGAGAAAAAGCCGAGCGGCTCCGCCGCCGCCTAGAACCTGATTCATCGCCTCGAGCGCGAAATAATCGGGGTCTGTCCGCTCGATTGATAATGTTCCGAGCACCAGATTAGCCTGCGCCGAATTGGGGCGATCGATCAGGTATATCTTGCCCGGGCCCGTGTCGGCGACTTTAGGAATCTCGGTCTTTGGCGCGTCGCCCGGCTTCCAGGAGGCGAAGGTTTTTTCAAGTTTGGCGACGACCTCCGCAGGTTTGACGTCGCCGACGATGGCGAAGATCGCGTTGTTCGGCTTGTAATGCGCCTGATGGAATTTCTGGAGCATTTCCGGCGTGAAGCGCTGGATCTGCTCCGCCGTCAGCGCGAAGCGCCCGGCCGGGTGTGAGCCATACATGACCTTCGAGAACTTCTCTTGAGCGAGAAAGCCAGGCTGAGAACGCTGCAAGCGAATTTGCCCCAGCGCGCGCGTTTTGAGCTTTGTCAACTCGTCCGCGGGGAAGCTCGGATTGAGGATCACGTCGGCGAAAAGCTCGAGAATCTGATCGAAGTTGTCGGTCAGCCCGGAAGCCGAAACCGTGCTGGTGGTCGAGGAAAGGCCCGCGTTGGCAAAGAGCGTCGCCCCGAGACTATCCGTATCCTCGGCGATCTGTTTGCTCGACCGCGTCTTTGTGCCCTCGCGAAGCATTGTGGCGACGTACTGCGCAGTTCCCGCCTCTTGATCGGAATCGGCCATGCCGCCACTCAAAATGATCATCTGCATATTGAAGTTGGGCAGCTTGTGGTCTTCAAGGACGAGCACCTGCAATCCATTGCCGAGTTTTGTTTCATAAGGTTTCGGAAGTTTGACCTTAAGCGTGTCTTTATTTACCGGGGCCTTGCCCTTTATGACAGCGCCCTTCGACGACGGGCGCTCTTGTTGTTGCCCTGGAGGCGTTTGCGCAAGAATGGGCGCGGCCAGCAGTGCTGCCAGGCTTAGCGCCGCGAGAATACGTTTGAGAAAAGAGTTTGTATTATTCATCTTCGTCTCTCCTGTTGAGTGGAAAACCGCCTGTTTGCCCATATCTTACTGATTGGCCGCCGGAGGCGGGGCCGCCATGGACGTCCCTTTCGGAATAGCGACGCCGACGGTCCGCTTGGTGGGCTGTAGATATTCTCGTGCGACGCGCTGCACGTCCTCTTTGGTGACGGCAATGATTTTCTCAAGGCGCGTGTTCGCGTAGTTCGGATCATTCCAGGCGACGATGCCTTCGGTAATATTGATGGCCAGACCGAGCGAGCTTTGGCGGGAGCCGACCGCGCCGCGCCTGGCTGCTTGTTTCGCTTTTTCCAGCTCCCAATCGGCGATCGGCTCCTTTTGAAGCCGGGCAATCTCGTCGTAGATGATGGCTTCGACATCTTCATATTTCTTGCCTGGCGCGACGGTCGCGCTGATTCGGAAAGCTCCGGGTCCGCGCCTCACGCTGGCAAAGCTGTTAGCCGATAGGGCAAGCTGCGAGTCCCTGACCAGCTTTTGATAGAGCCTCGAACTTTGGCCACCGCCGAGGACTGTGCCGAGCACCTGCAGCGCGTAAGCGTCGGCTCCGCCGCCGACGTAGCCTTTGTATCCGATGTTGAGCAGCGGGAGCCGCGCGAGCTGGTCGTCAGTAGTGAATCGGCGTTCGGAAGTCTGCTCCGGCTCGGCCACGTCTACGCGGGGCGGCGCGGGTTGCGATGGGATGGACTCGAAATATGTTTTGACCCTGGCGAGCGCCTGAGCAGTCTTGAAGTCGCCGACGAGGGCCAGGACCGCGTTGTTCGGCGCGTAATAGACGCGGAAAAATTCGCGCACGTCCTCGACGCTCGCGGCGCCCAGGTCCTCCATCGAGCCTATGACCGAATGCTTGTAAGCGAAATTGTCGTATATCGTTTCGCCGAATTTCTCGGACATTTTACCGTAGGGCTGATTGTCCAGCCTGAGACGGCGCTCCTCCTGAACCGCGTTGCGCTGGTTGTCGAGATTCTCTTTCGAGATGTCGAGGCCGCGCATGCGGTCGGCTTCGAGATACAGCATGAGGTCGAGCTGATTCTTGGGCAGCGTCTCGAAATAGAGTGTGCGTTCTTCATTGGTCGTGCCATTCATCTGGCCGCCATTGGTCTCGATCAAAATGAAATGCTCACTCTTCCCGACGTTCTCCGAGCCCTGGAACATCATGTGCTCGAAAAGATGCGCGAATCCGGTTCGTCCCTGCTTCTCGTTGCGAGAGCCGACGTCATAAATCAGCGCGAGCGAGACGACCGGCGCGCTGTGGTCTTCTACGAGAAAAACTCGCAGGCCGTTCTTGAGCTTCACTTCCTTGAAATTGACTCTGGGAACGCTCGCTCCGGATTTATCCCCGGAGGGCTTGGCTTTGCTTTGCGCATGGGCAATTACGCCTGAAAGCGCGAGAGCGCAAACTAGCGACATGCGCAACAAGCGATGTAAATGCTTCATTATAGAATCTCCTTTCAATCTCTGTACGGGGAACGAATGGAAGGGCCGGGCGGATGTTTTCGGTCGCCCCGTCTGGGCAAACGCAGTTACCCGCGTAATGTTTCAAAGAATTTGGCGCAACGCCGCGCGTAAGCAAGCGGCGCCGTTATTTTGGGTTTTGTTGCTCTCCAATGGTCATGTGATAAAAACTGAGAAGAATTTCGCGGTAGCGCCATCTGCGAAAGGAAACCGCCCTCCTGAAAGCGGCCAGGCAGAGAACGAACGAAATGAAGGGCAGCATTATCTGCTCAAATGAGATAGACGGCGTGCGAAAGACATTCCCCACAAGCGCCAGAGCGAGAAGTAGGAAGCCGAAGGACAAGCCCCTGTACATAATATGTTGAGCTGAATATGACTCTGCGACCAGTGTCGTTTGATGCGCGTATATCCGAAGATAAGACGCCACCTGCGCGTCCAGATGATTCAATTTCGCAATAGGGCCGACTTTCTTTAACAATAGAACGGCAAGGCGATCTTCAAAGTCCAGCGATTCAATGCGCGCTTTATCCAGGTCTGGTTTTATCTTCGCCATCTTATTAAGGACCGTGGTTCCAAAATAGGAGTAATCCGTCTTGAAAATCCGGCACAACAGAAGAAAGTAACGCCACGTCACGAATGAACTCAGCCCGCCCAGTATGTAAGCGCTCAGGATCAGCGCGACCGCGACGGGCAATGAAGAGGCGCCCTTGATATTCAGTATCAATTCACGCGCGCCTGAAATGGGCTGATAGATAAGGATTCCGGTCAAAATTAATGGGGCGCCTGCAATGATTGAAGAAAACAGCTCGTAGGGGCCGATTGAGAATTTAGGCTGATCCATCGTATTCTCCCTATAAAAGAGCCTGTCCGAAATTTTGTGTCAACGAAATTTATCTGTTGACCTTGCGCATTTTATCAGTTGAGGAGGTTCATATGAAAAAGATTTTGATCGCGGTCGGGATCGTCGCGCTCCTGGTCGTCTGCTGGCGTTGGAGCGCAGCCATTCCGCAAGATCTGGACCCGCTAAAGGTTGCGCCGGACACACACAAGCTGGTTTTCGAGAACAGGTTTGTGCGGGTGCTGGAGGTTCACGTGCCGCCGGGCAAGACCGAACCTTTGCATCAGCACGGGCGGCGAGTGGTGGTTTATCTGTCGGACTTCAACACCCGCGTCACCGACAAGGGCGGTCAGCCTGTGGACACCCTCCGTAAAGCCGGACTGGTCCGCTGGAGCGAGCCTGTTATTCATCATGTGGAGAATATAGGCAAAACTGAAGGGCATGTGATCAGCGTGGAACTCAAATAATTATATCGGTTTTCAATTGCGTATACGGGTAAGCAATTTGTTTGCGACAAAGAAGCCGTCAATGGAACGTTGATGACGCAGACGGGCGCGGGTCAGCGCGGATAAAACCAACAAAGTTCAGCGTAAATCCGCTCTATCCGCGGCGCCTGTGTTCTATTAACTCGTACGCAGATCTGAAAACCGCTCTATGCCTGGCGGCCCAACTCGTAGAGATACTCGACATACGAACGCGTCGCGCCGTCAATCCCTTGCACCTTGGGATTGGACGATTCAATCACGTAGTATTCATCCGGCGCATGCGCCCCGCCTCCGTGACCCAGACCGAAATGGCCTGCGGGCAGCCGCAGCGGATCGCCGGTGAAGACATAGCCGGGCCATGAGCCGGCCAGCCGCGGCATGATGATGGGATCGATCCCCGCCCGCCGATACACCGCCACCTGAGCTTGCACCAGCGCGGAGTTCGCCGCCGTACTGGTCGGATCGTAGCCGCCGGTCATATTCACCTCAATGTCTCCGAAGCCGTGTTTCGCCAGATGCGCTTTGAGCGCAGAGAGCGCTTCGGCCGCCGTCATATCCGGGACCAGCCGCAGATCAAGCTTCGCCACCGCTTTGTAAGGCAGGATGGTCTTGCCTCCCGGTCCGGTATATCCGCCGACCAGGCCTTCAATATTGACCGTCGGCTGTGAGACTAACATTTCGAGCGCTTCGCGCCAACTCACGTCCCGAATCCAGCGGTCTACGCCGAGCTGTTTCTTCGTCGCCGCTTCATTGATCCGGCCCGCAGCCACGGCGATCATCTTCTTCTCCGCATCTGACAGCGGACGCGCTTTGTCGGCGAAATGCTCGATCGCTGGAGTGTTTCCGTCGGCCGAGACGAGCGTGTTGAGCGCCTGCACGAGATGCCAGGCCGGACTATCCACCCTCGCCTTGTTGCTTGAATGAGTATCGCGCTTCGGGCCGCGTCCCCAACGTTCGCCGCTCGCCACCAGTTCGAGTTCTATCACGCCCTTCGCGCCCAGATTGATCGTGACTTCGCCGACCGGATCCTGTGACGGAAAAGGCATGAACACGCCGCCGCATCGCTTCAAGGCTGAGAGGACTTCAGGGCGCTGGATCACCTGCGTAAAATGCGGCGAACCGATCTCTTCCTCGCCTTCAGCCACAAACACCAGATTGACCGGCAGCTTTTTGCCCGCGCCGCGGATGGCGTGGAGCGCGGCCAGGAAGGTGACTTCCGGGCCTTTCTGATTGACGGCGCCGCGGCCAACGAGGACTTTTCCGAAGCCCGGCTTATCCACCAGCGCAGCTTCAAACGGCGGAGACGACCACTCGGCGGGGTCGACCTGCTTCACGTCATACATAAAGTAAACGCCAAGCGTGCGCGGAGCGCCGGCGTCCAGCACAGCGAATATGCCTGGCTGTCCGTCGGTTGGCGCTTTTGTCACCTGGGAGAACCCGGCCTCCCGCAGCATCTGCATAGTCAAATCACAGCCTTCCTTCATGCCGCGATTCTCGGCGGCGATCGAAGGCTGCCGGATCCAGTGTTGCAGACTCCGCACGGTCTCGTCATGTCGCTTTTCGATCTGCGCCCATATCGGTTGCATTTCGGGATCATCGGCCGGCGTATGCCGCGGCATTGTGAAGGATGCGGCGCCGAGCGCGGCGGTTTTGACAAAGTCTCTGCGGTACATAGGGCTTAAGCTTTCCTCCTCAGAAAATGGTCATGTAGTAACGACTTTAGTCGTCGACTAATGGTCTTTGAAAAAATAATGCAACGACGCCTCCTAGTCGCGGCAGCGACGGCTGATCCTAGCCCGGCTTTTCAAAGCCGGGACCTGAGCAAAGGCGTCCATGTCCAGCCACGATTTTGATCCTTCTGGCGCCAGAATAATCAGTCATAGCTATCAAAAAAAGAAGAGCAAAAAAGGAAAGTACGGCATGGCTCTGCTCTCATTTTATGTCGCATGATCAAAGCGCGGTCGCGCGTTCACGAACTCAACTCCTTGCAAACCGCTTTCAATGTTTTCAAGAAGCTTTCGGCGGCGGGCGAGAGTGAGCGTCCGTTCTTCTCGATGACTCCGATTTCCCTGGTGAGGGCGGGATTCTTGATCGGGCGACTGCGAAGGCCGGTTAGTTCTACCGTTTCAAAGGCGGAGGAGGGAAGGATCGTGACCCCCAGCCCGGCCTTGACCATGCCCGCGGCGGTGGACATATAGGTCGCCTCGAACGCGGGCCTGACCAATTCGCCGATCGACTCGAAGGCCTGATCGACCAATTTACGCACGCTGCTGCCGGGCTCCATTACCACCAGTGGCAGGCCGACCAGATCTCTCAACCCGATCGCCTTCTTTCGCTCGAGTGCGGACCCCGGCGGAAAAACAGCGATCATTCGGTCCGTCAGAAGCAGGGAAAATCGGACTTCGGGATCCGCCACATTCAAGCTCCCAATCCCGAAATCCACCTCCTCGGCTTTGACCATTGTAACCAGACGCTGCGCGATGACGTCTTTCAGAACGACCGAGATTCCCGGATAATTTCCCTTAAATCGGGCGACGGCCGTGGGGAGAATCGTCGAGGAAATGGAAGGAAGCGAGGCGACCCGGATGACGCCTCTGCTCTGGGCCGCCAACTCCTTCGTGTTTACCACGACCGCCTCGATTTCCTGCAGCAACTGCGTGACCACCGGCGCAAGTTCTTTGCCGATGCGGGTCAGCTCAACCGTCCTGGTCGTGCGGTCAAACAGCCGGACGCCCAAGGTCTCTTCCAGTTGGCGGACCTGCTTTGTCAAGGCCGGCTGCGAAAGATGCAGGAGCCGCGCCGCCCGGGTGAAACTGCCGAGCCTCGCGACCGTCACGAAAGTTTGAAGTTGCCGCAAATTGAGGTCGAAATGATTCATAACCAATAGTTATCACTGCTATAAAAACAATTCAATTCTATCAGGAACGGACTGGTGGTAATGTCCCACGAAGTTCAGCGTTCCATTAACACATACGCCGATGTGAAACCGGTCTAAAACAGAGAGGAACCAGATCAATGAATTTTGGAAGGATAACTGCTCGCGCAGGCGCCATGTTGTTGATGGCGGCCATTTTTGTCTTTTCAGCTTTGGCGCAGCCTGCCGCTCCGTCGAATCAGCAGACGCCGGCGCCGGCCGTCGTCTCGCCGGAAGTTTTGGCGGACCGGCAGATCACCTTCCGGCTGCTTGCGCCGCAGGCCGAAAATGTCAGGCTCATTGGCAGCGACATTCCCGGCGTGGGGGGAGGCAAACCGATGACAAAGGGCGACAACGGCGTCTGGGAAATCACCATCGGCCCGATTGCTTCCGGCTCGTACCGCTACAACTTCAACGTCAACGGCGTGGCTGTGATTGATCCGCGCAACCCGTTAGTGAGCGAATCGAACAACAACGTCTGGAGCCTCGTTCACGCGCCGGGTTCGGAATTCTCGGACACGAAGAACGTCCCGCATGGCGCGGTCGCGGCGGTCACGTATTACTCGACGGCGCTCGGCAAGTTCCGCCGCATGCATATCTATACGCCTCCGGGATATGAATCGGGGCAGGGCAAGTTCCCGGTCTTTTATCTGTTGCACGGCGCAGGCGATTGTGACGATTCATGGACGTCGGTTGGGCGCGCCGGGTTCATTCTCGACAATTTGATTGCGGCTAAAAAAGCCAAACCGATGATTATTGTGATGCCCGCCGGACACACGCGCCCGTTTGGCCGAGGCCCGGCGCCGGGTATCGCTCAGCCGGGCGGCAGCGCAGCTCCGCCGCCGGACGAGTTCATTCAGGACTTCATGACCGACATCATGCCGTATGTCGAAAAGAATTACCGCTTGCTCGCGGGCCGCGAAAATCGCGCAATTGCGGGGCTCTCGATGGGTGGCAATCAAACGCTCAACATCGCGCTGCCTAATCTTGAAAAGTTCGGCTACGTCGGCGTCTTCAGTTCCGGACTGCTGAACGTCTTCGCGCGTCAGGCTCCGGGGGCGGGCGGTCCGCCCGCCGCGAACGCCCCGGCGCAGATCACGCCCGCCGGCGAAGCCTGGCTCAAACAGCATCAGGCCAAGCTCGACGACGCCAATTTGAAAAAGGGGTTGAAACTGCTCTGGGTCGGCATAGGCAAAGATGACTTCCTACTTAACAGCAGCCGCAGCACCGTGGAACTGCTCAAGAAGCATGGATTCACTCCGAATTCCCGAGAAACTGAAGGCGGCCATACATGGATTAACTGGCGAAACTACCTGAACGAGTTCGCGCCGCAACTCTTCCAGACGAAGACTGCGATGTAACCCGGCGCCTGGATGAATAGCCACAGAGCACACAGAGAGCACAGAGGAGACAATCATTTCTCTGCGTTCTCTGTGTTCTCTGTGGCTAACAGATTTCATAAATAATAGATGACACTGAGGGGAACTAATGAATTCAACAAACCGCAAATTACTACTTATCCCGGCGATAATGTTGGCCATAACTTTAACCGCCGGGGCGCTCGGCCAGGACCGCGTCAAGATCGCCAACGGCGCGCTTGAAGGCCTTTCGGATAAGGGTTCCGGCGTGCGCAGCTTCAAGGGGATTCCGTTCGGCGAGCCGCCCGTCGGAGATTATCGCTGGAAGCCGCCTCAACCGGTCAAAAACTGGCAGGGCGTGCGCAAGGCCGACAAGTTCGGGCCGCGCTGTATGCAGCGGCCCATCTTCGGCGATATGAACTTCCGCTCGAACGGGATGAGCGAAGATTGTCTCTACTTGAACGTCTGGACTCCCGCCAAATCAGGCAATGAGAAGCTGCCGGTCCTGGTTTACTTTTTCGGCGGCGGTTTTGTGGCGGGCGACGGGTCGGAAGGGCGTTACGACGGCGAGAGCATGGCGAAGAAGGGAATTGTGGCGATCACGGTAAATTATCGCCTGGGCGTGTTCGGCTTCTTCGCGCATCCCGAGCTGACGAAAGAGTCGCCGCAGCGCGCCTCTGGCAATTACGCTCTGTTCGATCAGCACGCGGCGCTCAAGTGGGTGCAACAGAACATTGCGGCCTTCGGAGGCGACCCGAAGCGCGTGACGATTGCGGGCGAATCCGCCGGCTCGATCGCGGTCAGCGCGCAGATGGCTTCGCCGCTGTCGAAGAACCTGATCGCGGGCGCGATCGGCGAAAGCGGCTCGATTCTGGGCGCGCTCTCCGCCGTCCCACTGGCGGAGATAGAGCAGGCAGGCGCCAAGTTCGCGGCCAGTCTCGGCAAGGGCGACACACCCTCGTTGGCTGAGCTTCGCGCGATGACTGCCGAACAATTGCTCGAAGCCACGGCGAAACCCGGCCAACCCCGGTTCACCCCGACCGTGGACGGTTACTTCTTCCCGAAATCTCCATTTGAGATTTTTGCGGCGGGCGAACAAGCGCGCGTGCCGTTGCTGGCCGGAGTGAACTCCGAAGAGATGGGCTACTTCGCCGTGCTGGGCCGCGAGAAGCCGGCGGTAGAAAACTATCGTAAGGCGCTCGAACGGCTATACCCCGGCAAGGCCGATGAGGTCTTCAAACTTTACCCAGCTTCGGACGAAACCGAAGTAATGGACTCCGCGCAGAATTTGGCGAGCGATCGCTTCATCAGCTACAGCACGTGGAAGTGGGTGGACGTATCGACGAAGACCGGCGCCAAGCCGACTTACTATTATCTTTACGCCCGTCCGCGTCCTGCGATGCGGCCGGAGATGGGTGACGCCCAGCCGGGTCTCGCAGGCGGCGTCGTGCGAGGGCAGCAGGCGGCGGCCAATCCGCGGCCTCAACCGCGCGGCGCGGTTCACTCGGCGGAGATCGAATACGCGATGGGTAATCTCGATTTGAACAAGGTCTACGCTTGGACGCCAGATGATTACAAAGTCTCGCAAGTCATGCAGGACTACTTCGCCAACTTCATCAAGACCGGGAATCCGAACGGCAAGGGATTGCCGAACTGGCCGAAGTTCGGCGAGGGACAGCGGATCGTCATTGACGTGACTACCCGCGCCGAAGCCGATAAGGCGCGGGCGCGCTATGAATTCCTCGATCAGTTCTACATCAAGAAGTAAACTTTGCGTCGCTACCGCGAGCGTGTAAATCAGAGCGACTGACATTGGCGCATCGAATGAAATCGCAACTTCGGGGGAGAGCGTTCAGAGTACCGACTTTAGTCGGCAGGGCTTGGAATCCGAGCCCTGCCGACTAAAGTCGGTACTCTGAACGCTCTCCCCCGACAGTTTTAGTTAAACACAGCGCGCCAATGTCAGTTGCTCTGATTTAGCGCTACGCTCGCGCCGAACCTGTTTTGTATGACCCAACGATCTGCAATCCTTTCCCTTTCGCAACAAGCCGTCGTGTTTCTCGCGCTGACCCTGATTCTTGGTTGCGCCATAAATGTCGAGGCGCGCGTCACGCGCATTGTGATCGAGCAGAGACAATCGCCCGCTTATGAAGGCAAGTCTTTCGGCGGCGCCGGGCAGTACGAAATTCTTGTCGGAAAAGCTTACGGCGAACTCGATCCCAAAGACCCGCATAACACTATCATTACCGACCTTCAGTTCGCGCCCCGCAACGCGCGTGGGTTGGTCGAATACGTGGCGACCTTCACACTCGTCAAGCCGGTGGATTTAGCGAGGGCGAACGGCGTACTGCTTTATGCCGTGCCTAATCGCGGCAATCGCCTCTCAACGACAGCCTTCGGCGTGGCGGGCGAAACGGGCGAAGAGTTTTTTCTGAAGCGCGGTTACGTCATTCTGCATAGCGGCTGGCAGGGCGATCTTCCGACGCGCCTCGGGGCAGAAACGATCACCGTTCCGATCGCTAAAAATCCTGACGGTTCGAGCATTGTCGGCCCGGCCCTCGCCCGCTTCAGCAACATGCCCGCAGGCGCGAACACCTTATCACTGCCTGTCGCGCACGAAACCGCGAGCCTTGACACGGCCAAAGCCACGCTTACAAAACAGGCTTCCGAAGAGGGCGCGGTCATCCCGATTTCCGGCGCGGATTGGGCGTTCGCCGATTGCGGAAAGACGCCTTTTCCCGGCGCGCCGGATGCGAACAAAGTGTGCGTGAAAGGCGGCTTCGATCCGGCGTATCTTTACGAACTGCGCTACGCCGCGAAAGACCCACTTGTGCTGGGCATCGGTTTTGCGGCGACGCGCGACGTCGTTTCATTTTTCCGCCGCGCCGCAAAGGACGATAGCGAAACGGCAAATCCTATCGCCGGGCGCTTGACCCATGCGATCGCCCAGGGAATTTCACAGTCGGGGAATTTCATCAAGACCTTCATCCATCTGGGCTTCAATCAGGACGAAGCGAATCGCATCGTGTGGGACGGCGCGAACGACCACATCGCGGGGCGACAATTGGCGATGAACATCCGCTTCGCCACTCCCGGCGGCGCGGCGAATTTGTACGAGGCGGGCAGCGAGGGGCCGCTCTGGTGGGGCGAATACGAAGACGCCACGCGCGGTCGAAAGGCGGCGAGCATGCTCGACCGTTGCCGGGTGACGAAGACTTGCCCGAAGATTTTTGAGACCTTCGGTTCGGCGGAGTTCTGGGGATTGCGAATGTCGCCGAACCTGCTAGGGACAAAAGCGGACGTTGACATCCCACTGCCGTCTAACGTGCGCCGCTACTACTTTCCCGGCACGACGCACGGCGGCGGGCGCGGCGGCTTCAGCGCAGAAGCGCCTGTGGCCCCTGGCGTCTGCGACTTGCCCAACAATCCCAACTCTCAATCGGAAACCATGCGCGCCTTGATCGCCGCGCTGACGGATTGGGTGGTAAAGAGTCTTGAGCCGCCGCCGAGCGTCTACCCCCGGCTGGATCAAGGCCAACTCGCGCGCCCCGATCACAGGGCGATCGGCTTCCCGTTGATTCCTGGCATGCCTTTGCCGGACAACCTCATCAATCCGTTGTTCGATTACGATTTCGGGCCGGAATTTAAATACGGCGATTTGTCGGGCTTGATGACATTGCAGCCCCCAGTCATAAAGCGCGTCCTGCCTATGCTCGTTCCGAAAGTAGACGCCGACGGCAACGAGACGAGCGGCGTTCCGTCGCCATTACATCAAGCGCCGCTCGGCTCATATCTGGGCTGGAATGTCACGCGCGCCGGCTTCTACAAAGGGCGTGTCTGTGGCTTCGCCGGGGGATTCATCCCATTCGCTAAAACGAAAGCTGAACGATTTGCGACAGGCGACCCACGCCTGTCGCTGGAAGAACGCTACCACGATCACGCGGGCTATGTGGCTGCTGTGAAGACGGCTGTTGGGCGTTTATTGAGCCGGCGTTTTCTGCTGCCCGAAGACGCCGAGCGCCTGATTCGCCAGGCCGACGAGAGCGGCGTTTTGCGTTAGAGCGGTTAGCAAATGCGCGTATGGGAGCGGCGCCGCGAGTTGTTTACTCGCGCTTGTTTCCTAGTCGTACAAGGCCGCAAACAGGGCGATTAAACAAATCGCCCCACACCGTACACGCATTTGCTAACCGCCATAGGAACCGATATGCGTCACGAGACATTTGCCATCGGATGCGCGGCGGGCTTCGGCGGCGACCGGACGGACGCGGCGGCGCCGATTGTAGAGACGCTGATCGCGCGCGGCGGCGCGGGCGCGCTGATCTTCGAGATGCTCGCGGAACGTACGCTGGCGTTGGCGCAACTCGACCGCCGCAAAAATTCCGAAGGCGGTTATGCGCCGCTGTTGGAGTCGATGGCGCGGCCTGTGCTCCGCCGATGTTTGGAACACGGCATTCCCATCGTGAGCAATTTCGGGGCCGCCAACCCGCGCGCCGCCGCGCGGCGCATTCGGCAAATCGCGCAAGAACAGGGCGTGTCGCAGGCTCGAATTGCGATTGTTGAAGGTGACGATTTGTCTGACGCGCGCGGGCGAGAATTGTTGCGCCGCTTTCTTTCTCCGGCGGACCTTGGCTGGGAAATGATCAGCGCCAATGTTTATCTCGGCGCCGCGGCGATTGCCGACGCCCTAAGCGCGGGCGCGCAGGTCGTGGTGACGGGGCGCGTGGCCGATCCGTCGCTCGCGGTCGGCCCGGCGATGTGGCGCTTCGGATGGGGCGAAACGGACTGGGATACGCTGGGTCGCGCGACGATGGCCGGGCATCTGCTCGAATGCGGGGCGCAGGTCACGGGCGGGTATTTTGCCGACCCCGGCTTCAAGGACGTGCCTGATCTGCATGCGGTCGGTTTTCCTATTGCGGAAGTTGCGGCTGACGGCTCGTTCACCATCACCAAGGCTGATGCGACCGGCGGCGTAGTGAACGCGCGAACGGTGAAGGAGCAGTTGCTCTATGAACTCCACGACCCGGCGGCGTATCTGACGCCCGACGTGGTGGCCGATATTTCTGAAGCTGAGGTAGTCGAAGTCGGAGAGAATTGCGTCGCCGTCAAAGGCGTGCGCGGGCGCCCGCGACCCGAAACGCTCAAGGCGACTGTCTGTTACGCCGGCGGCTGGCTGGGGGAAGGCGAGATTTCTTACGCCGGCCCGAACGCCGAAGCCCGCGCGCGGCTCGCCGGCGAGGTCATAAGTCGGCGTGTCGGCGACGCGTTGAAATTACGCTTTGATCTGATCGGCGCGCTGAGCGTGTTCGGTGATGACCGGGGGGCGGCGCTGTCCGCCCTGCCGGTAAATGACACGCGCGACGTGCGGCTACGCGTCGCCGGCGTTCACTCTGACCGTGCGCAAGTCGAAAAGCTTCTGGGCGAAGTGACTGCCCTCTACACTTGCGGCCCGGCGGGCGGAGGAGGGATTCGGACTACGATCACGCCGCGCCTCAACTCCGTTTCTTGTTTCGTGCCGCGCGAACTCGTCCCGGCGACCTTTACCATTCTTGAATGATCAATGGACCCTGACATAATTCACATTCCGCTGCATCGCCTCGCCCACGGCCGCGCCGGCGATAAAGGCGACACGGCCAACATCAGCGTGATCGCCTACCGCGAGGAATTCTTCCCGCTACTGCTCGAGCAGGTGACGGAAGAGAAAGTAAGAAAGGCGTTTCGCCATCGTAATCCCACAGCCGTGCGGCGTTACTTGCTGCCGAAACTGGGCGCGATGAATTTCGTTCTGGAGAACATGCTGGACGGCGGCGTCAACGGCTCGCTCAATCTCGATTCACACGGCAAGACGCTTGCGTTTCTTTTATTAAGCCTGGAGGTCGCCGCGCCGAAGGAACTAGCCGCGTTGCTCGATCCAGTTCCGACAGGAGAGGCCGAATGCTTGCGGCGTTAGGCTTGCTGACCATCGTCGCGCTTTCGGCGGCCATCATCAGCAGGAAGATGTCGCCGCTGGTCGCGTTGATCGTGATTCCCATTGTCGCGGCGCTCGTCGGCGGTTTCGGGCTGAAGACCGGCGTGTTCATTGTAAAAGGGATTCAGAACATCGCGCCCGTCGCGGGGATGACCGTCTTTGCCATTTTGTACTTCGGGATCATGACCGATGCGGGAATGCTCGACCCGATCATTGATCGCATTTTACGCGCCGTTGGGCGCCATCCGACGCGCATTACCACACATTCCCTTCGCGCTAGGACTGCTCTCGATGCCACTGAGCCTGCTGTTTGATCCTGACTCATTTTATTTCGGCGTGCTGCCAGTCCTGGCCGAAGCGGCGAATCTGTCCGGCGTACCGCCAGTTCAGGTCGCGCAAGCGGCGTCATTGGGGCAGATGACGATGGGCTTTCCGGTCAGCCCGCTCACTCCGTCCACCTTCCTGCTCGTCGGTTTGGCTAAGCTCGAACTGGGCGAACATCAGAAGTTCACGGCGCTTTTTTTTAATGGAGCGTCAGTGGTGATGACGCTCGCCTGCGTTCTGTTCGGAGTCTTTCCCCTGTAATAAGCACCCTGGCCGTTGGAGCTCGCCTCCAGCCTGATCTGAAACGAGGCGGACGGCAGGTTGCGGCGCGGTACGGTACCGGGAGCGCTCCTTCCCGTACATCCAATTGAAAACCGCTCTATATGTCAGACTCGTAGTCGTCTTAGCCCGGCTCTCCTGGCCGTCCGCTGTAGTCCAAATTTCCTGTCTTTGACTGGCGCAGATCGAGTGCTCAGTATAGGATTCCACTTCTCACACGCTCCCAATCCGACATTTTTATGAAATCCCATCTTCAAGGAGACCGAACCACCATGATGAATAAGCTGTTGAATTATGCGGGAAAACTGTTCTTTCTAGTTTGCGCCTCGGCGCTCACGCTGACGGCGCAGGCGCAAAACGCATCAACCGAAAAGAACTCGCTGAGTCCCGAGGAGCGCCAGGCTGCGATCAAATATTTGGAAGAGACGCGGCAAAAGGTCCTCGATTCGCTGAAAGACATTTCCGACGCGCAATGGAAATTCAAGTCGGCCCCCGATCGATGGTCCGCCGCTGAGGTCGCCGAACACATTGCCGTAAGCGAGGGGACATTGCTTGGGCTGGTCACGGATCGAGTGATGAAGTCTCCGGCGGCTCCCGAAAAGAAGGAGGCGGCCAAGGACAAGGACGAATTGGTTCGCAATTCGGTAACCAATCGCTCGGTCAAGGTCCAGGCGCCCGAAATGCTAAAACCGACTAGTCGTTTTAAGACGCTTGAGGAAACGATCAAAGCCTTCAATGCTGGTCGCGATAAAACGATCGAGTATGTCAAAACCACACAGGACGACCTGCGCAGCCATTTTGGGCCGCACCCGATTTTCAAAGATCTGGACGCGTACCAATGGGTACTCCTGATTTCGGGACACAGCGAACGCCACTCGCTACAAATTCTCGAAGTCAAGGCCGACCCGAATTTCCCCAAGAAGTAAATGCCGTCGGTTGATGGTCTTTGAGAAATAAATCTAACAACGCATCTCAACGTAGGGGCAGACCTGCGTGTCTGCCCCGGCTTCAGGACGTGCGCCAAGCCGG
>DATCXQ010000923.1:0-6680 GCA_036565725.1 Blastocatellia bacterium | reverse complement strand
CGCAATCTGCCCGGCCAGCCTGCGCGCGATTTCCCCCTGCCTATACTCGTCAATGAATTTCATCGCGTCATTCCCTATCTCCGTCCTCAACCGGTGGGCGGCGCTGCAAGAATGTATGCGCGAAATCCCACATGAATGATGTGTCGGATCTTGACTTCGATACTCTCGCGGGCCTTTTCCAGCAGCGAAAAGCGTAATCTCTCCGTTAGCCCCTGCGGCCGCTCTTCATCCCCGTGCAGGAACAGATAAAACACTCGCGAGAAATCATCAACCGTCTCGGCCATTTCAGAAACCCTTATTCCGTAGAGCTCTCGAATTGAGCGATCTCCGTCTCATAGGAGCCCAGGTCTTGCAGAAGCCGCAGCGTCGCTTCGGCCTCCTTCTCGTTCACCTTGCTCATGGCGAACCCGACGTGAATCAACACGTAGTCGCCGACCTGCAACTCGTCTCGGTCGAGCATCCCGATGTTGATGTGACGTCTAACGCCGCCGACCTCCACCTGGGCTATCTGATTCTCTTCGTCGGTGAACTCAACGATCTTTCCGGGGATCGCCAGGCACATGCGTCAGACCCTCCCTGCGGCCAGGCGCGCATTGGCCACCGCGGCTTGACCGAGCGAGACGCCGCCGTCGTTAGCCGGTGTCCGGCGGTGAGTGAAAACATCGAAGCCGTCAGATTCCAGACTCCGGCAAACCTTCGCGAGCAGATACATATTTTGAAACACGCCTCCGGACAGGACGACCCGGCTAAGCCGCCGCCCATCTCTGAGACGGCGCGCGATTGAAACGATCAGACCGGCCACTCCGAGATGGAATTTCGCAGAGACCGCCTGCGGAGAAACACCGGCGAGCATATCCTCTACCGCGTTTGATATTAAGGTTTCGGCTTTGATCACGCCCGCGCCCGTGATGTCAAATTCGTAACCCTGGGTGAGGCTTCGGTCGGCGATCGCCTCCAGCTCAACCGCCGCCTGGCCTTCATGGTTAACCACACTCCTCAGGCCTACCAGGCTCGCCACCGCGTCAAAAAGCCTGCCCAGGCTCGATGTCTCGGGGCTGTTGACGCCGCTCGCCGCCATCTTTCGCAGCGTCGCCCAGGCGCGCTTATCGAGGCGCTTCACAAAGGGAAGTTTCAGATCGAGAAAATCGTCGCCAAACGCCCGATGCAGGTAGACGGCCGCCATTCGCCAAGGCTCGCGGATTGCCTTCGCCCCGCCGGGCATCGGAACGTAATCGAGATGCGCGACGCGTTCGGCGCGGGCGAAATCGGCGATGAAGAACTCTCCTCCCCAGAAACGCCCGTCCTCGCCGAAGCCCAACCCGTCCATCGCCACCCCGATCACCTCGCCTTCAATCCTGTTGTCGACCATGCAACTGGCGATGTGCGCGTGATGATGCTGGACGCCGATTTTGGCCAACTCGTCGTCGAGCGCGAGCGCGTACTTCGTCGAAATATAGTCGGGATGAAGGTCGTGGGCGATGACTTCCGGGCGCAAGTCGAAGAGCCGCTTGAAATGCTCGATGCCTGTCTGGAAGGCATGAAGCGTCTCCAGATTTTCCAAGTCGCCTATATGATGACTCAAAAAAGCGTCCCGCCCGCGCGCGAAGCAGAACGTGTTCTTGAGTTCCGCGCCGCAGGCGAGAATCTCCCGCGAAAATTCGAACGCGGTCTTGATCGGCGACGGGGCGTAGCCGCGCGAGCGGCGCAAGATCGTTTCACGGCCGCCTTGCATGCGCGCGAGCGAATCATCAGAGCGAATGTGGATGCGCCGGTCATGGAGCAGAAAATAATCGGCGATCCGGCCCAGCCGGTCAACCGCATCCTGGTCCCCATGACAGATCGGCTCATCGGAGATGTTACCGCTCGTCATGACCAACGGCCGGTCGAGGTTTTGCAACAGCAGGTGGTGCAACGGCGCGTACGGCAGCATGAACCCCAGCGTGTTGACGCCGGCTGCGACCGTGGGCGGAATGGCGGCCCCGGGGCGCCGTTCGAGCAAAACTATCGGACAGCGCGCGGAGAGCAACAGGCTTTCTTCGGCCTCGGAGACGGCGCAGTATTGCTTAATGACCTCGACCGAGCCGGCCATCATCGCGAAGGGCTTGTCTTCCCGGTACTTCCTTCGCCGCAGCCGCCTGACGGCCTCGGCGTTGAGCGCGTCACAAGCCAGATGGAATCCGCCGACGCCTTTAACGGCGAAGATCTCCCCTTTCGAGAGCAGCAGAGAGACCTGAGAGATCACGTCCTCTCCGTCAGCCGGCTCGAGCGCCGTCCCGCGCCCTCGCGCAGGCGCTAAAAACAATCGCGGGCCGCAGCGGGGGCAGGCTATGGGCTCGGCGTGAAAGCGGCGGTCGAGGGGGTTTTCGTATTCGGCTCGGCAATCTTCGCACATCGCGAATTCCCGCATGGTCGTCTTCGCGCGGTCATAAGGGATGTCTTCGATGATCGTAAAGCGCGGCCCGCAGTTCGCGCAGTTTATGAACGGGTAGCGGTAGCGGCGGTCGCGCGGGTCAAACAACTCTCTGAGGCAGTCGTTGCATGTGGCGACGTCGGCCGGGACGGGGGCGAATTTTTCCCCGGATGAAGCGCTCTCGACAATGCGAAAATCGCGATAGTTCGCGGGCTCAAGGTCGTCACGCCGCTCGACGGACTCGATGGCGGAAAGCGTTGGCGGATTAGATTCGACCTCCGCGATGAATCGCTCGACGGCGAGCCCCTCGCCCTCGACGTCAATCAGGACGCCGGCGCCGTTATTGAAGACCCGGCCTCTGAGCGCCCACCGCTCCGCCAGCGAGAATACGAAGGGACGAAACCCGACGCCTTGCACGACGCCCCGCACCTGTATTTGAACCCGTGTCGTCATTGATCGATCTTTACAGCAGTTTTCACATGGATGAATAGCCACAGAGGGCACAGAGAACACAGAGAAATAATTAAATCCCCTCTGTGCCCTCTATGTGCTGCGGTGGCTAACTGTCTTCATACATCTGAAAATCGGTATAACGTGACGCCAGAAGGCGCCCATCGATTTGGAGAGCAAATTGATCACCGACATCGCCGGTCCGTGACTCGGCGGCGCGTGAGGCGAGGAATCGCAGCAACTCCTCCATCCCGTCGCCGGTTTTCGCCGAAACTCGGAAGACCGGCATGCCGGGGCGAACCGATTGAATGTTTTTGTTCATGGCTGAATCGTCAAATTCGACCGCCTCGGCCAGATCCACCTTGGTGACCACGGCCACGTCCGCGCTGTTGAAGATGGTGGGATACTTGAGCGGCTTATCCTCCCCTTCAGTCACGGAGACGAGCGCCATGCGCAGATCTTCGCCGAGGTCGTAGCCGGAAGGGCAGACGAGGTTGCCCACGTTTTCGATGAACAGAATGTCCAGTTCGTTGAGGTCCCAGCCGGCGAGCGCTCTCTCTACCATTGCGGCGTCGAGGTGGCACACCGTGCCGGTGGTGATTTGCCTGACCGGGACCTGACTTCTGGCCAGCCGCGCGGCGTCGTTGTCGGTGGCGAGATCCCCTACGAGCGCGGCCACGCGGCGCAGCGGGCGAAGGGCCGTGAGCGATCTTTCCAGAAAAGCGGTTTTGCCTGCGCCGGGGCTTGAGACCAGACTGACCACATACACGCCGGCCTCGCGAAAGCGTTCTCGCAAGGCGCGGGCGAGCAGGTCATTCTGTTTCATCACCTTTTGCCTGACTTCGACCAGACGAGGTTGTGTGCTCATGTTCGTATCTCCAGGGCGACGACTTCGAGTTCTTTTCCCCGCGTGACCTGCGGCGTCGGAGCCTCGCAGACCGGACAGTAGAGGCTCTGAATCGAAGGTGGATTCGTTTCGGCCCCGCAGGCCGGGCAATAGACCATGACCGGGACCTCCTCGATGACAAGACTGGAACCTTCGAGCGGCGTGCCTTCGCAAGCCAGGCCATAAGAGAACAGGAGCGGCTCCGGCGCCACGCCCGACATCTCTCCCAGCCTGAGATGGACCGCGACGACCCGTATGGCGCCTCGGCGCTCGGCCTCCTCTGTGGCCAATTCTACAATGCTAAGAGCGATAGAAAGTTCGTGCATGTTTGGACGGAGGTTCCGTATCAGTCGCCGGTCGTCTCACAAACTGTATTTGATCGCGAGCCGATTATTTCCGAGACGAGCGACTCGACGAGATCAACCGCTTCGTCAACGGCCGCCCGGACCGGTTCACTTAAACCCATTCGCTCCTCGTCGGCGTCGAGCGTCGCCGGCTCGCATCCGACCAGCAGAATCCGCTTGAACTCCCCGCCCATCGCCTTGACCAGACCGAGCGCCCTCATCGGATTCATGCCGTGAGTGTCGATCATCATCTCCTGAGAATTCGACGCGTCCAGTTCACTCAGGTCAGGCTCGATGACATAGAGCGTGCCCGGCGCGCCGCCTCGCAGAGTCGCGTCTACAAGGACGGTAACTTCATAGCCGTCCATCAGGGCGCAGGCAAGGTCAAAACCTCGGACGCCGAAGTCAGCGACTCGCACTTCGTCCGGCGGCATGCGTCCGACCAACCGTCTCGCCACCTCGCTGCCGAAAGCGTCATCGCCCAGGAAGATGTTGCCGACGCCGGCGACGAGTATGTAAGGACACGTCATTGGCCCATCCCTTCCCTCTCTTCAGGCCGTAACGGTTCAACCTCATCAGGCGAAAAGAAGAAGCGATGCCCGGGTTGTCTCAACAGGCCCAGATCTCTTCCCGGATCATCATCAAGTATGACCGCCAAATGGATTCGGTCTTCGTAATCCTGCTCGATGGCCTCGATGGTCGCGGTTTGGCCTGCGAGCGCAATGTCGAGGATGTCCCCGCCTCTCTGCGGCCGCAGCCGGACGCGGTCGCCCGGCCTGAGGTCCATATCGAAGATGCGGACGTGTTCCAGGGGAGTTTTCCCTTCCAGGAGGCGCCATTCCAATTCGTTCATTGCTTCTCGCTCTCAAATTGCCGGAGGCTGCGCGTCGCCCCATGGAGTTTCATCAACCACTCCGGGGAAAGAGCCTCGGTTCTTTCAAGCATCTGACGTGCGCGCTCGTCTACACGGCGCATCTCTTGCTTCTCCTGATCCGTCATAGTCAGGATGCGCAGCGTGAGCATTTCGTCAATCTCCGTCCCGTCGTAGAAATCGCCTGCGCTTTCCGGGGCGACCTGCGGATAGTCATAGAGAATGATCGGCGCCGAGAGCAGGCAGTCGCGTTCTCCTTCTTCCCCGACTAACACCGGCCAGGTCCCGATGTTTCGGCAACCGGCGGCGGCCTCGCGAAACGCTTCAGGCGGATCGAGCAACGAGACGAAGGCGCCCGAGTGCGCGCAGAGAATGGTGTGCGTCGAGACCAGTGAGCGCATCAACACCTCGTCGCGGCTCTTTCGGCCCGCGTCCTCCAGGGGCGTCAGATTCAAGATGCGCACGGCGACCTTGAACAATCCGTCTCCGGACTCTTCCGCCGACACCTCAACCGTCCCTTCGATGAACTGCTGCCGTCGCGCGATTACGCCGGCGACCTGACCGCCTGAATCGAGCAACGGCGCCGACTCTCGCATCGCCGGGAAAGCGAAAGTTATTCGGCGCGGTTTGGTAACGATCTCGCTCAGGTCAATGCCCGGCGCATCCACCTCGCGCTCGACCGCTTCCTGCCATGTGTCGGGAATCGGGGCGCCGATCTCAAGCAGCTCCGCGGCATGAAAGTCTTGCCCGATGGTCTCTTGAGTATCCATCAATGGGGACAGTGATCCGCCCACTTCCCGCGCCACCAGGCGCAGGAATCGTATCTTCACATCGAGCCGGTTTCCCTGAAGCAAACACTCGGTCTGCATGCTCGACGCTTCAGCGCCACGTTGCGCAAGACTGTAATCCTGCGGATAGACTATTCCGAAGTTCCATCGCTGATGGTTTTTAACCGCCGACGCTCGGTAGGGGTAAAGGATGTACCCTTCGTAGAGCAGGGCGTTGACGATTCTTTCCACGAGTTCGAGATTCATCCCTATTTACTGACTAAATCGAACCATGCAAGCTTGGTATTGTACCGGTGTTCATCACTGTTTCCCGACCAGGCCGAACATCGGTGAATGGCGCGTTTCCAGCGTTTTGCCGTTGCCCAGATACATATGCACTCCGCAAGGCATGCAAGGGTCAAAGCTCCGCACTACGCGCATGATGTCAATCCCCTTGAAGTCGTCAGGTCCGTTTTCCTCGAAAATGGGCGTGCCTTGCACCGCGTCTTCATAAGGACCAGGCGTGCCGTGAATGTCACGCGGGCTGGCGTTCCATGGCGTCGGCGGATACGGATGATAATTGGCGATTTTTCCATCGCGGATAACCATGTGATGAGAGAGCATGCCACGCACGGCCTCGTGGAAGCCGCAGCCGATCGCTTCCTCCGGTACCGAAAACTCCGTCCAGGTCCTGGTCCTGCCAGCGCGCACTTCGGCGAGCGCCCGCTCGACAAAATAGAGGGCCGCCCCCGCCGCATACGCCTGGAAGTAAGTCCGGGCGCGATTTCGCTCAATGGCGTTGCTCCACCTCGGGATTTTCCACTCAAACTCGGCCTCCGGTAGCATGGCCGTTTTCGGCAGATTGATCTTCACGCTATTGCCGGTGGCCTTAACGTAGCCTATGTCCACCAAACCGTTGAGCGCGGTCGCCCAGAGGCGGGCGAGCGGCCCG
>DATCXQ010000914.1:0-2876 GCA_036565725.1 Blastocatellia bacterium | reverse complement strand
TTCGGCCGGCGAGCGGCCGAAGCGGACGAGCGCAGCCATACCGCCGAACATTCACGCGCGCATCATTCAGCTTGAAGACGAGCGCAATCTCAACGGCGATGAATTGACCGGCTTGCTCAAACACGCTTCGGCGGCGGTGCGCGAACGGGCGGCGCTGGCCATCGGCCGCATCGGCGATAAACGCGGCGCGGACGCGCTGATCGAACTTTTCAATCAGGATCGGGACATAAACGTGAGGGCGATGGCGGCGTTCGCTCTAGGTGAGATGGAAGCCGCGGCGGCGGTTTCGTCTTTGGGGAGCGCGATCAGTCCATTGCTGGCGCCGCCTCACAAACGCGACGAACCGCCGCTTGTCCGCGCCCGTGTTTGCGAAGCGCTCGGCAAAATTCTGAGCGCGGGCGGGTCGCCGAAGACGCTAGACTTGGGCATAGCTATAGACGCCGATACGATCGCCAAACAACTCCCCGATCCTCAAGCCGGGCTGTCCGCTGACGAAAAGCTTCTGACCAGCCTGGCGATCGCCGCTTTGATGCGGTTGCGAGTGAGTGTTTCGGTCGAACCGCTAGCTCGCCAGTTGAAATCGGCCGACGCGGACGTGCGCGCGCAGGCGGCCAATGCGCTCGCGCGATTGCGCCTGCCGATTGAAGGCGGAGTCCCCGCTTTGATCGAGGCATTGAATGACGGCGACGCTGACGCGCGTGCGAACGCAGCGCGGGCGCTCGGGGCGAGCAAGGACGCGCGGGCGGTCGAGCCGCTGGTCAAACTGCTCGGCGATAAGAACGATCGGGTTCAGGTCAACGCCGTGCGCGCGTTGGCCGCGTTAAATGATAGGCGCGCGGTCGAACCGCTGGTGGCGTTGGGCGAAAAACTGCTTGAGCGGCATGACGATAATTTCGGCGAACGCCGCATGACGGATACAATCGGCGCCGCCCTACTCGAAATCATCACTGCCCTGGGCTCGATTAAAGACGAACGCGCGCTACCGTTCCTCCGTCGTGTTCGATGGATCGGGGAGGCCGAGGTCGAGGCGGCGATGGCGCGTTTCGGCGAAAGGGAGTTTTTCGCGGTGTGGGACGACGATTTGCCGCCGGGGTCTGAGAACGACTGGCGCCGCGTGGCCGCGTTCGCTCAGGGGTTGGCCGAAACCGGCGCGCCGCGAGCGCGAGCGGTTATTTTGAAGTTGCTCGATCCGTCGTATCGAAACAGGTTTCCCGCGCAGGCGCTGCCCGACGTTTTGCGGGCGGCCGCGAAGCTCAAAGTCGAAAACTTGTCGCGGATTTTGCGTGAACAGCTTTCGCATCCGGATATGATCGTGCGCTCCACTGCGGCCTCATTACTCGCCGATTTGTCGGACGATGAAAATCTCGCCGCGTTGATCGATGCGTTGGCGCGGGCGAAAAATGATCCGGCCAATGACGCCAAGCTCGCCATCCTCACTGCCGTCTCGAAGTATAAGAAGCCTGAGGCGGTCGAAGCGATCAAATCCGCGCTCGCCGACCGGGATCACCTGATCTGCCGCCACGCAGTCGATCTGCTCAAACAGATGGGCGCGGGCGATTTCAACGACCGCATCGGCGTCGTTCAAACGGGCCACGGCAAAGCCTTCTATCAGCGCGTCGTCGCGCGCATTGACAAAAAGGTCATGGCCACGATTCACACCTCCAAAGGCCGGATCAGGATCGAATTCTTCCCGCAAGGCGCGCCGATTACGGTGGACAGCTTCATCACGCTCGCGCGCAAAGGCTATTTCAACGGCCTGACTTTTCACCGAGTCGTGCCGAATTTCGTCATTCAGGGCGGCGACCCGCGCGGCGACGGCGAAGGCGGCCCCGGCTATCAAATCCGCTGCGAGGTAAACACCCGGCCTTACACTCGCGGCGCCGTCGGGATGGCTCTCTCGGGCAAAGACACCGGAGGCAGCCAGTTTTTCATCACGCACTCGCCGCAGCCGCATTTGGATGGCGGCTACACCGTTTTCGGGCAAGTCATCAGCGGGATGGAGGTCGTTGATCGTATCTCACGGGGCGACGTGATCCATAGAGTGGAGATTTTCGAGAGCAGGCGCCTCCATTAGTTTAATGCTCGGGCGCTCGTTGATTATTTTTGCGCCTTGTGACGCCAGGTTCGCCGTATTTAGCGGCGGAAGCGGATGATTATTGTGTAGATTAGAAAATCGGGTGAAACCCGAACGGCTGAGACCACACTCACTATTTTCTGTCCCGCATTTTCCTGTTCGGTGTTTCGCCAACAGGAGAATGCGGGACAGCGGGAAATGGATGGATTAGTTCTGAAGTCCGACTACAGTTCGATCAAGCGCCGGCCCGAAGGAGAATTTCAGCCGTGACAAAAGATAGCCAGCATGCTATTTTTTTAGCACACATGGCAGGGCGCTCACTAGACGGACGCTCAATAAAGACAATAAAGAAAAGACTGGCGCTAAATGAAAAACGATTGAACAAGGTCACGGCCACAATCGTATCTGTGACCGATATCCTCTTCGAGACGACCCAAACATTCGGAGGAAACGTGATGAGATCGAATCCGCCGCTGAATCTGCCCTTGATCTTGATGGAAGACATAACGAAGTCTTTTCGCCAGGGAAGCGTCGAAACGCGCGTTCTACTGGGCGTTGATCTGACGATTAATCGCGGAGAGTTCGTCGTCGTATTCGGCCCTTCGGGGTGCGGCAAATCCACGCTGCTGGCGATCATGGGCCTGCTCGACTCTCCGACCGGCGGCGTCTATTGCTTCAACGGGGAGCCGGTGCAGAATCTTAAACTGTCGGACCGCGCGCGCATTCGCAATCAGGAGATCGGCTTTGTCTTTCAGGGCTTCAACTTGATCGGCGATATGACGGTTTTCGAGAACGTGGAGCA
>DATCXQ010000912.1:0-12564 GCA_036565725.1 Blastocatellia bacterium | reverse complement strand
ATCAGGGGAATGGGAAAGCGGCGTCAAAGCCGCCGCACTCCAAAGGCTGCCGCCGATTTTGATGTCTAAACTTAATGCCATTGCCCTTACGCTCCCCTTACCGTACCGATCATTCATGCCGCAACGCCTCGACCGGGTCGAGTCGTGAGGCGCGCACCGCCGGGTACAGCCCGAAGATCAAGCCAACGGCCGCCGAGACGCCGAACGACATCGCGATCGAATTCCAGGTGACGAGCGTGTTCCATTCGGCGTAGATGGCGACCCCGCGCGATACGGCGAAGCCGAAGACCACGCCGATCAGCCCTCCGAGGAAACTGATCGTCAGGGCCTCGACCAGGAACTGCTGCCAGATGTCGCGGCGGCGCGCGCCGAGGCTCCGGCGGACTCCGATCTCGCGCGTCCGCTCCAGGATGTTGGCGAGCATGATGTTCATGATGCCGATGCCGCCGACAAGCAGCGAGATGCTGGCGATGCAGCTCATGACGATGTTGAAGATTCGCTGCGTGCGCTGGTTCTGTTCGAGCAGTTCGCGCGGGACGACGATCGAATAATCGTCGGCCTTGCCGTGCGTGTTCGAGAGCACTTCGCTGATCAAGACCGCCGTCGGTTTGAGCGCGTCGATGTTTTTAAGGCTCAACGTGATCTCGTCGAGCTCCGATTCGAAGCGCTTCAACTCGAATTTTTTGAGCGCTGTCGCGAGCGGAATGTAGATGTCGTTGCTGAAGTCCTGCAGCTTGACGCCCTCGAACTCGTCCTTAGTCAGGTTGTTGTCGGCGAGCACGCCGACCACCGTGAACCACATTTTGTCGATCTTGAGGGTCTTGCCGAGGGGCGACTCGGCGCCGAAGAGCTTTTGTTTGACGCGCGAGCCGATCACGCAGAATTGTTCGTAATCCTTCTGGTCCGTTTCGGAGATCAGGCTGCCTTCAGAGAGGTCGTACCGGGCGAGCCGGAAATAGGACGGTGTGACGCCGATTACGTTCGAGTCGTCGCTCTTGCCCTTGAACGAGAAGATTTGAAACGTCTTGACGCGCTTGCGGGCGGAATAGGTCTCGAGATCGGGTGTGACAGCCGTGATCGCCTGCACGTCGCGCATCGAGAGGCCGATTGAATTCTCTCGGACCTTCTTGAGGTCTTCGTCTTTGAATTCGCGGTCCTTGACGATGACGTTGCGCAAGCCCATCGTGTCGATGATCCGCAGGCTCTCTTTTTCGGCGCCCGCGCCTATCGAAAGCATGGCGATCACCGCGCCGACGCCGAAGATCATCCCGAGCATAGTCAGGAACGTGCGCAACTTGTGCGTGTACAAGTTGCCGAAGGCCAGATTGATTTCAGTCAGGTAACGCATAAGTCAATAAGCGTTCGTGAATCAGTGTAGGGGCAGACCTGCGTGTCTGCCCCGGCGGTTGTCTGCAATCTCAATCCGGGACAGACACGCAGGTCTGCCCCTACCATTCACGCGATCGCAAGCCAATCTATTTAGCTTTCTTGCCCTCATCCTTCGATTCGCGTTTCACGTCGGGGGGATTGAGCGCCAGCGTCTGTCCGGCTTGCAGCCCTTCGGTCACGACCACCTGGATCAGGTCGCCCTGTCCTAGTTTGACCTTCACAGATTCGAACGTTCCGGGCGATTTGCGGACGTAGACGGCGAAGTCGGAATCTTTTTTGACAACGGCGCTGCGGGGGACGACTATCACCGACTTCAATTCGCTCGCGCGTATTTGCGCCTTCAGCTTGACACCCGGCTTCATCAGATTAGGGTCGGTTTTGTCGAGCGAGACGATGGCCTGGAAGTATTTGACCGGCGACCCCTGGTCAATCGGCCGCGCGAGGTTGTCGATGGTTTTGACCTTGCCGCTGAATTCCTGGCCAGGGAAGGGGTCGAGCGTGACCGTCACGGGTTGATTCGTCTTCAATTCGCCGGCGTCTTTTTCCAGGACGAAGCATTTGGCCTCCATCTTGTCGGGGTTGACCAGGTTGAAGAGCGACTGGCCTATCCAGACGGTGCGTCCGGGCTGGATCGAAAAGCCGCCGAAGAAGAATTCGGGGTTGTTGTAGGCGACGATGCCGGAGGCCGGCGAGATCAGTTTTAGCGAGGCGGACGCGCGTCCGATCTGGTCGATCTTGGTGTTGGCCTGTTGCCGTTCGAGCAGCAGGATCGCCTCGTCGAGCGTGTAGACTTTGCCCTTCAACTTCAACCTGGCGTCGGCGTAGACCAGTTTCTTCTCGCTGAACTCCTTGTTGATCTGGCCTTCGATGATGTCGCGCTGAGAATAGATCATGGCGTCGAGCGGCATGAATTCCTTGATCTTCTGCAATTCGAGCTCGGCGATGCGCTTGTCCTTAACGATGTCGGTTTTTTCGACGTTTGAGCCGAGCTCGCCCTTGGTGATCTTCTGGTTGGCCATTTCCAGGTTCGAACGGTGTTCGAGCATCTGCAAATCCAGATCCGTCTGATCGAACTCGACCAGCGTGTCGCCCTTGTTGACGTTTCGACCGTCGGCGACGACCTCGGCGATTCTCAGCCGATCGATCGGGACGAACGGAACCGCGATAGTCAACGATTCGGCGGATTGCAATTCGCCGTCTGCGTATATTTTCAACGTGAAATCGCGCGGCTGGAGCGAAACGACGAGCGGGGCGACCTCGGACGAGCTGGATGGCCAGGCGCGGCGCGCGGCGTAAATGGCGACCGAGACGGCGGCCAGTAAGGCAATTGCGACGAGTATCGCGCGGAGGAGTTTGGGAATTCGTAAGGCGCGGCGAATGGGGAGTCGCGAGTGGGGATTGGGGAGTGGGGAGTGGGGAATAGGGGCAGAGCTTGAAGTCTGAGACTTTGCCTCTTCCGGATTTTCCTGCAGTTTATTGGTAGTTAAATTACTCATCTTTCGATCCTTTGTATTAATGTCCCTACTCCCTATTCCCCACTCCCCACTCCCTCTACTTCGCCTTGGCGAAATCGGCGCCGATCCGGTCGCCGGCTTTCAACCCTTCGATGATCACGACCTCGGTCCCATTCGACTCGCCGAGTTTGACCAGCTGTTCCCGCCACCCCCGATCGGTTTTCACTTTGATCATCGAGCCTTCGGCCGTCGTGCGAACGGCCTTGAGCGGGACGGCAAGGCAGTTCTCGATAGAGGAGGTTTCGACCTTCGCCTTGACGCTCATGGAGGGTCGCATGATCGAAGTGTCCAGGTGGTCGAGCGCGATCTGGATGTCGAGGATTTTGTTTGGAATGTCCCAGGCCTTCGGACGGACGAGCGTGCCGACGCTCTTGATCGAGCCTGAATAAACCTTATCGGGGAAAGCGTCAATCGTGACTTCGGCGCGCTGACCCGTTTTGACCTTGCCGATGTCGACTTCGGGGACGAAGGCTTCGGCGATAATCGTGTTCAGGTCGGGGATTTCGAGAATCATTTGGCCCATCCAGACATTTTCGCCGACGCGGAATTTATCGCCGTTCCACTTCGTCTTGTAGATCACCACGCCGTCGCGGTCGGCTTTGGCCTGGAAATTCTCCATGCCTTTTTTGATCTCGTTGACCTTGTTCTCGGCGCGCGCTTTCTTGCTGACGATGATCTGATAGGTGGCCTCGCTTGATTTCTTGTGCCAGTCGAGGCGCTCTTTGATCGCCTCGACTTCGCGGCGCGCCTGTTCGAAGGCCAGACGGTCCTCCTCGACCTTGTTGAGCGACTCGACTCCCAGGTCGCGCGTCTGTTTCAACTTGAGTTTTTCGTAGTTGTTTTCGGCCGCCGCCAGCTTCGTTTGCAGCTCCTGCCGTTCGAGGTCGATCTGCGTCCGGGTCTTTTCAAGCTCCTTGGTGGCCTGATCCAGCTCGTTCTGGAACCGCTGCAGGTCCTCGCGGATCCTCTGCGCCTCGAAGGTGATCAACTGCTCGCCCGCCTTGACCTGTTTGCCCTCGGCGACGAGGTTGACGATCTGGAAATTCCAGTAGTTGGCGAACATCGGG
Source organism: Blastocatellia bacterium (assembly GCA_036565725.1). Classification (GTDB taxonomy): domain Bacteria; phylum Acidobacteriota; class Blastocatellia; order RBC074; family RBC074; genus JAJVID01. The sequence continues at coordinate 8,594 of DATCXQ010000912.1, read as the reverse complement.
GGGCCGCCGAAGTTTTGCACCGAGGTCGCGCGCAGCAACCCTGTCGCGTCGACGCCGAAAACCAGGGTCTTAGGCGCGACGACCACTTCGTCTCCCGTCGCGGTCGCTTTGGGCAACAGCGACGAGAGCCTCGACCCAAACAGGACGTACGCGGCGGCGACGGCCGCCACTAACGCGACCCCAATAATGACGCGTTTCTGTTTTTTGAGCATTATGCTTCCTTTTCATATGCTATAGGACTTATAGGACTTATGGGGCTTATGGGACTTACGGGACTTAGCATGTCGCATAAGTCCCATAAGTCCCATAAGTCCTATAAGTCCTATTTTGCCAGGATACTGTCGCCCTCTTTGAGCGCGCCGTTGTCGGCGATCAGATAGTTCAGCCCGTCGGCGGTGAGTATAGTCACTGCGACTTCGCGCCGCGCGTCGGCGCCCTCGGTCCGCGTGACCTTCGCCGATTCGCCGTCGAAGCTGACGGTTGAGCGGGGAACGAGCAGGTTTGGCTGAGTCTCACTGATTGTGACCGAGACCAGCGCCGACATTCCCGGCTTCATAATCTCCATTAACGTCTGGTTTAGCGAGATCGTGACGCGGAAGATTTTCGCCTTCGCCATCCGGCTCGCTTTGATCGCGGTCTGCGAGATGTCCTTGATCTCGCCGGTGATCGCCTTGTCGGGATAGCTGTCGAGCTTGACCTCGGCGCGGGCGCCTATCGAAAGCCTGGGGCCGTCGACTTCGTTGACCTGCGCCAGCACTTCCATTTCGGTCAGGTCTGGCAACTGCACGACGGGCCAGCCCGGCCAGACGAGATCGCCTATCTGAAGTTTACGGCGCTCGTTCCAGTGGTCGTTGTAAAGAACCATGCCGTCAGTGGGGGCTTTGATCTTCATACCGTCCAGATCGCTCTTGGCTTGGTCGAGCTGAACCTTGAGTTTCTCTTTCTCTATGATTTTGACCTGCAACTCGGCGGACTGCTCCTTCCGCTTCTGCTCGATCTTGTTCAAGTGGTTTTCGTATTCGGTCTTCGACTTTTCGAGAGCAAGCTGCGCGTCTTGAAATTCACGGCGCGACACCACTTCATTCGGGACCTTCGCCTTCAGCTTTGCCTGTTCGTACACCAGCCAGAGCTTGCTCAACTCGATCTCCAAATCGCGCAGCCCCGACTCATGCTGTGATCTGACTCTGACGATCTCGTTCTCGGCGGCGACGATTTTCTCATCTGTGTCTTTGATCTTATTCAGGGTGTTAGTGCTGTCGAGCTCGAGCGTCAGATCGCCGGCCTTGACCACCGTGCCCTCCGGCGGCATATAGACGATCTTGACATCATCCCATGTGCTGCCTCCGAAGATCGTCCGCGAACGCACCGCCCGCAACTCGCCGTCGAGCAGAAGAATTTTTTTGACCGTTCCGCGTTTGACCGCGACCGTCCCCGCGCCCGCGTTGTTCCCCTCGCCGTTTGAAGAAGCGAGGATGTTACCGAACGACGAAGAATTAAAACGATAGATGAAGATCGGCGCGATCAGGACAAGCAGCAGACACACGCTGGCGATCAGCGCCGCGCGACGACTCGCAATCTCTCGCAGATTCGAAGAAGGGCCGAGCATTAGCGTCCTCCTGTTTTATTTATCGGGTTATCTTTTCGGGTTATTTTTTCGGGTTATCTTTCTCGATCGTATACGCAAACAATGCTTCAAACGTTGAAGCCGAGGTAAAGTTTCAATTCTTTAGTAATTCGAGTCAAGATTGGAACGAACGAGTGCGGAAATATTGCATCATCGCGAGCGCCAGGAATTTCCCGGTTGTCAGCGACGCCTGGACGGGAAAATTACGGACAGGAAGTGGAAGAGTTAGACTACAAAAGCCACAAAGAAGATCACAAAGCTCACAAAATTCTTCGGGTTCTCGGTCGCATCACTCTATCCGCTTTGTGGCTTTTGAGGTCTTCTTTGTGTCTTTGTGGTCAAACATTTATTGACGAGATGGCGGAAGCGCGGGCATCTTTTCTTGCGTGAATCGCGGCAGCGGCTGGTCGCGCATCGCCAGATCGTATACGGCGGCGGCGATGATGACGGCTGATTTCTTCACGTCGTCTTCGATGATGCGCTCGTAAGTGTCGAGGTTGGTGTGCCAGGTATAGTTGAAGTATTCAATCGGGTCCTGGCCTACTCCGACGCCGGGCAGACCGGCCTGATTGAATGAGCCGTTGTCTGAGCCTCCGAGACCGCGACTGTTCGATGCCCGTACACCGGCGAAGCCGAGGTCCGCGAACAGCGCTAACGCGGGGCGCAATGCGTCGGCGGACTCCGGCGGGCCGAAGACGCTCATCCCACGGGCGCGGCCCGTGCCAGCATCGATGTTGAAATAGGCGCCGAGTTTGAAGTATTCGGGCTTCGGATTTTCAAAAGACCCGAAATGTTCTTTGACGTAGGCCTGCGAACCGAGAAGGCCCTGCTCTTCGCCGCTCCACAGGGCGACGCGGATCGTGCGGCGCGGTTTGACGCCGATGGCCTTCAGGATTCGGGCGGCCTCCATCATCGCCGCGCAACCCACGGCGTTGTCGGTCGCCCCGGTCGCCGAGTGCCACGAGTCCAGATGGCCGCCGAGCATGATCACTTCGTCTTTCTTGTCCGAACCGGCGATCTCGGCGATGGCGTTGTACGAGGTCTTGCCTTCGGGGTAGATGCGGTTGACGATGTTGAACTCCATTTCGACCGGCGTCCCGTCGGCCAGGACGCGCGTGATGCGCCCGTAATCCTCGTTGCAGAGCATGACGGTCGGCAGAAATTTCGACGGATCGAAGTTTCTGTTATTGAAAGCGCGGACGCGGCGTTGCTCTATCCTGCCTTGAGCGCCTGCCTCCACGGCAGTGTCAATGATCATCATCATCGCGCCGTTGGCGGCGAGGAATTCGCCGGCCTTCTGGTTGATATCCCGCGCTGACAATTTTCTCGGCTGGCCAGGTTGTTGCTGTTGGTCCCGCGACCTGACGCCGGGGGGCGGCCCGGCAGGACCGTCGCCGGAGAACCTGGTTTTGGCCTGATCGTCTGCCATTCTCTTGTTTTCAGGCTCGAAGTTGATGGGGATGACGCGGTGTTTGCCCACCATCACCATCTTGCCTTTGACCTTCTCTTTTTCGCCATCCAAAAAGGCCTTCAACTCGTCTTCGGTCGGCGAATCGGGCGGCGCCATCTGATGGACCTTTCCCACAAGCTCGCCGGAAGTCGACGGCGTCCAGGCCAGGACCTCGAAGACGAGAGGTTCTTTGTAAGGCGAAATGACGTGTCCCGAAGCGCGCTCGTTGAGCCAGCCGGGGCGCCCGAAGTCCCAGGGCTCCAGATGCGCGTTATCGAACCCCCATGCGGCCATCTGCTTGATAGCCCATTCGGCGGCGGCCTTGTGGTTGGGCGATCCGGTCAATCGAGGGCCGTAGACGTCGGTCAAGAAGTGCATCGTTCGCATAATCTGCGAATTCTCCGCCCCCTCCTTTCGTATCTTGGTCTGGATGTCGGGATCCGAATTGGTCGCGGCGGGGACAAGGGCTTGGCCTTGCCCCAGAGCGGATACAGGGTTGATGAGCAGCGCAAAACATAGAAGGGAAGCTCTGAGCGTTTGCAACATAGGTTCTCCTCGGAAAATAGCCGCGTAGTAACGACATTAGTCGTTACGGCGCCGTAACGACTAATGTCGTTACTATGTGGCGTTTTCATTAAGCGTTTAAGTTGCGGTTGACAGGCAGCAGTCTAGTGGATTGCTCCGCGTGTTTATTTATTGCAATTTGGTTGTTGTTCGTTGCGCTTCGATGCTGCGTGTCTGCCGGTGTTCACGCACTATACACGCATTAAAGTTCGGCTCGCAACGTCCGGCGTCATGAACCGGAGGTGGCTCCGCGTCAAATCCTGCAAAGTCGGCGGACGCAAAGTCGGCGGACGGCATCGGGGCTGGAGTAGCGTTTGGTTCTGGACGCTCGCGCAAAACGGGGCTTCAAGGAATTGAAATTACAAGGGGGGCGAAGGAAAAGTTTCGCGCTCGCGCTCTCTACGCGAAATTTTGGCGCTTTCTGACGCACATATGGAAGAAACAACTGTTTAGGAGGTTCAACTTAAAATGGGAATATTCGCACTCTTCGCCTTTTAAAATATACCGCCAATATTGGAAACCTTCGCACTCTTTGGCTTACTGATATACGTGGCAATGATTGTCGGCGCCGTCGTGGTCGTCGTTTCCATATGGCGCGGGATGAGGGCTCACGAGAGGATGGCGGATTCTATGGAGAGAATGGCGGACGCTACGGAGAAGATAGAGAAATTCGTCAAGCGTGACGGAGAGCCGCGCGCGTGATAGGCCTCATCTTTTCGCTTCGCCGCCTTCCTGCGCGCTTTTGGAATTAGACGCCTGTGAGATATGCGCCGCGAAGTTCCGGCGCGCTGCAGGTCGTTTTTGCGCAAAAACGCCTTTCGCAACTCCACCTCCGGACCGTCGAACCGTTCGGCGCTTATAGCCAGGGTGTAACATGTAAGTGTCGAGGAAAGGAGAGCGAGGTATGACAGACCGTGTATGGAACATTGTGTTGATTGTGTTGGTTACGCTGGCGGCGGCAGGGATGATTGCTATCATCAGTCTCATCGACATGGGGCTGACGGGCGGAATTATGAGTTGCGGCGTCGGTATGGCAGGCGGATGGCTGGTCGGGTTTATGTTGATTGCCGTAATTGCGGGCGTAGCCATCTTGGTCTTGCGGCGCAGGCCGCAGCATTGAGCGACATTCAGGTTGCGGCGCCACAACTCGCACCCCCCCGACTCCGCGCCAATCGAAGCCGTCAAGATCCACAGTCAGGCCGCTGCTCGCGCGCCTCGAAAATATCTGCCAGCCTCAGGACGAAAAACAATGTACAGGATGGCAATAAACAAATGCAGGTAGACGAATGACTCCCAGGGCGAGTGGACGTAGGTGAAAACTCCAAACATCAACTCAAACCGCGTATGCGCAATGGTCTGGAAGCTGTGGTATCCGACCCAGGCGACGAGCATCCAGCGTGACCAGTTGAATCTCTCCAGCATAAACCCCCCGCACACAGCCAGAAAAAACCACTGCGCCGGGAACAGCCACATTGCAAGCGGATGCATGTCGGAATACGAAACGCGTGGATATAGATAAATGCGCCAGGTAGGGTCGAGCATATGGAACGTCATTCCGAAGGATTTAGAACCGATAAGCTGGATCGGCGAAGTCTGTATCCAATCGAAATTGATGATAAACCCACCGACGCCGAACAAAATGCAGAGCCAACTGAGGACTGTGATGGAAGTTGGTCGCTTGTTCATTATGAGTCTCCTGTGTAAGGCAATCTGTATCGGGCGGGCGGATTCCACGCGCGGCAATTCGAGATGTGAAGAGCGAAAAGCCGCGTGCGACGACCCGCTATCGCTCTGACTCCGCGCCAATTGAAGCCGCCAGCGTTTTTTGGGCGTGAGCGAATTGGTTGCCTCTTAGCAATCGAAACACAACAGCATGCTTCGCTGATTTCAGTTGGCCAGGCACGACTTTTGCACTTAACAATAATACGCATAAGTTCATAGGTTAGCAGGCAAATATGAAACAGCAAGAATCATCAGCTTCAAATCCGCATTCGAATTTACGCGAGGATGACGTTCAAAAGGCGGAAGCATTCCGCCGGGCGGCGGAATTTTCCCGCGCAGTGTCGGAAACCTCGCGCGAGTTTGCCGAAGCAAAACGGGAACGGGCGGAGCGAGAACGAAGCGCAGCCGAAGACTCACGCCAGGTTACGGAAGTGGATAGGCGCGCCGCCGAGGAGAATCGGCGCAGCGCGGAAGAATTACGCCGGGTCGCCTATCAGACCTATGTTGCAGTTGAAGAACTTCGTGCGACGGCGGAAGAAGCCAAGTCGATGTTAGACGAGGCAAAGCAAGCGCAGTAGAAGGACGAAGATGGAATCGGAGGAGAAATGAGCCTTCAACTTCAGATGGAAGAAATGCCAGGTTATCTCGCCGCGAGGTTTACTGGCGAAGGCGCGCCGGAAGAGGTGTGGCGGCAATTTGAATTAATTGCAGAACATTGCAAGCGCACGAAGAAAGATAAACTCCTAATCGACATTACGAAAGCCAGGTTGGAAATCTCCCTTGTGGAAAGATTCCAGGCGGCGAACAGGGCGCAGGTTTTTGCGGCTCACGAAATAAAAGTCGCATTTATTGCGATACCAGAGCAAATGGACTCACAAAAGTTTTTCACGCTGGCGGCTCGTAATCGAGGTGTAGATGTCGATGCATTTACGGATTTGCATCCTGCGGAAGAGTGGCTGTTGAAATGACCCCGGAATCTGGCTTTCGAGACGTGAAGAAAAAAAGCCGGGCTTGTGATCCGGCTTCGTGTTTGCGGTGATTATGCGTCGGACTACAGGCGACCGCCTGGCTGATTCACAGCCCATGCCCAGACCAGCATTACCGAAGATGTGTATTCACACGTCCTTCGAGAGGCTAAACGGTTGGTATTTATGCTCTTTAGGCGCGACTACATTTTCAAGATGCGGTTGATCGCGTCGAGATAGTCGGCGGCCAGGCGTTCATTCTTGTGTTCGCCCTGGGTCGCTTCGACCAGCGCCGAGTAGAGCCAGTGCAGGTCGCGTTCGATCTCCGACGTCGTGAATAGCCGGGCGTTGAGTTGAACTGCGCTCAAATCGGCGGGTACGCCGAGCGCGCTACCGTCGAGCGGCGACAATCGCAAATACATCACGGCCACCGACCCCAGATGGCCTGTCGAATCCGTGAGAGGCAGCGATTCACTTGGAGTCGGCAAGGGCGGTTTCAGGGACTCGGAGAACTGTCTTGGCATAGGGGGCGGGCTGGTAATACTGCCTTGGGTCGCAAGCAGTGTCGCTGTGACGTCGTTCGCTACTCGCTGCCTGCCGCTCGCGAGTTGCGCTTTGACGACGCCGGTCAAAACCAGTTTGCCGTTCGACGTTGCGGCGGTTTTCGGCGTGAAGGAGAACTGAAGGCTCAATCCGCCGGCCTTGATCTTGCCGGCGAAGCCGACGCCGTTAGGCAAGACATGAATAGAGTGGATTTTCTTCGCCTCTTTTCTCTTTTGCGTAAGCATTTGTATGGTTCCTTAGCGCAACTACAGATTACCGCTCTTCATCTCCTCGGCCAGATACTCGCTAGCGCGGATGGTCAGGGCAAGGATGGTCAGCGTCGGGTTCTGATTTGCTGATCCGACGTAGGCCGCGCCGTCTGTGACGAAGACGTTCTTCGCGTCCCACATCTGGTTGAACTTGTTCAGGACCGATTTCTTAGGGTCGTTCCCCATTCGCGCCGTGCCGAGTTCATGAATGATGCGTCCGGGCAAGGTCAACTGGCTGCTGACGCCGATCTGTTCGGCCCCGGCGCGGGTGAGTATCTCCGCGGCCATCTCGGCGGCGTCCTTGCCCATCTCGCGCTCGTTGTCGGAATGTTGAATGTGGATTCGCAAGACGGGGACGCCCCACGCGTCGACCACGCCGCCGGGATCGATCTCGACGTAGTTTTCATATCGCGAAAGCATCGCCGCGCGCGTAGTCAATCCGACTGGCGCGACGTACCACCGGCGCACCTGGCGTTTGAATTCGCTCCCGAAGCCCTCGATCCGGCGGGCCACGCCCGGATAAGAGCCGATCGCCGATCCTCCCTCGAATCCGTAGCCGCGCAGGAATTTCGGATGTTTGGTCGCCTTATCCAGGTTGCGGAATCGCGGGATGAAGACGCCTGACGATTTGCCGTCCTCATTGACCGTGTCGCGCCCGGCCAACATCGGCAATACGCCCGAAGCCCCCGTCCCGCCGAAATGATCGACCAGGTAATGTCCTAACACGCCCGAAGAATTGCCCAGCCCATTCGGGTGTTGGCGCGACTTCGAGTTGAGCAGTAGCCGCGTCGATTCCAGCGTCGAGGCGGCGACTATGATCACCTTGCCGAAAAATTCCAGTTCCTCGCGCGTCACGCGGTCGACGACCGCCACGCCTTTGGCCTTGCCGGTATTCTCGTCGACGGTGATGTGGCGGACGATCGAATTGATCCGCAGCGTACAACGCCTCGTGGCCATGGCCGCGGGCAGAGTTGACGACAGGGAATTGAACATCGCGCCGACCGAGCAGCCGTTGCCGCAGCTCCCGCAGAAATGGCATTTCTTGCGGTCATATTTCGCATGGTGCGGTTTGACCGCGGTGAGCATCGCCACGCGCGGTTGAATCAGGTTGATGCCCAACTTTGCCGCGCCCTTCTTCAATAATTGTTCACCGCAATTCAACCCCATCGGCGGCAGGTAATTTCCGTTGGGTTGCCACCACAGATTGTCGCGATTGCCGCTGACGCCGATCCACTCCTCGGCTTTATCGTAATACTTCTTGATCTCTTCGTATTCGATGGGCCAGTCGACGTCGAAGCCGTCGTGCGTGGCGGCTTTGAAATCGAGGTCGGACAATCTCCAAGACAATCTCCCCCAGTGCAGGGTCTTTCCGCCGACGACGCGAGCGCGTACCCAGAGGAACGGCTTGCCCGGATCGGTCGTGTAGGGGTGCTCGGTGTCCTTGACGTAAAAGTGGC
>DATCXQ010000863.1:0-10605 GCA_036565725.1 Blastocatellia bacterium | reverse complement strand
GTAGGGGCAGACCTATGTGTCTGCCCCGGCCGGGAAGTGTGCGCACAAACCGGGGCAGACACATAGGTCTGCCCCTACGTTGTTGCAATTAATTCTCAAAGACCATAAAAGCCGGGCTAGGCTCAATCGTCGCTGCGGCGACTAAAAACCTCAAAGCAATTTTTCGTAGAGACTATGACTTTGAGGCCAATTCAAAAATTTGGGCAGCGAAAAGGTTATGGTTTATGAGCCGAACGCTCGTTGGGATCGCGTAGCAGCGGGTTTTGTTTCTGCGATTCGGCGGTCGGTTGTTTCTTCTGCTGCTCGGCGGTCAGCCGTTCGATGATCGCCTGCTCACGTTTCGCGTCGTCGGTCCGCTTGAGCTTGAAATAGAGTCGCGCCAGCAGGACGTGCGCCTGCATGTAAGCGGGCAATATGGTGACGACCTGCTCGAGCAGTTTGACGGTCTCGTCGATTTTGCCCTGAGCCTGGACCAGTTGCGCTAATTGAAAGAGCGCGCCCGCGTCGTCCGGCCTGAGTTCTAGCGCGCGCCTCAGGAGAGGCTCCGCTTCTTCCAACTTCCCGTCCTCGCGGCAGAGCCAGCCGAGACGGACGTTGGCGATGAAGTCGCGGGGATTGAATTCAAGCTCCTGTTTGAACTCCTGAATCGCCGGCTCGCGGGCGCCGGAGAGCAGATAAGCCACGCCGAGCTGCGCGTGCGCGGTCGGCAGCTTCGGATTGAGCTGCGTGGCTCGCTTCAACTCTTCAATCGCGGGCGGAAGCTCGCGGCGCGCCAGGTTGAGCAGCCCGAATACCAGATGAGCCTCGGCGGAGCCGAGTTTCCTGAAGACATTGTCGATCAGCGCGCGCCCTTTCTCGACCTGTTCGTCAAGCAAGTAGGCCGTGGCCAGCGCGTAGGCGGCAGCGGTGTTGTCAGGCTGCGCGCCGTAAACCTTTTCGAGTTCCGCCGCCGATTCTTTCAGCTTGCCCGTCTCGAACAGGCACATCCCCAGCAGAAAGCGCGCCTGGATGTTGTCGGGTTGCGCTTTGACGACCGGCTCGAATTCGCCGAGCGCCTGTTTATATTTGTCAATCTGGTAATAGGCGATGCCGAGATTGAGACGGATCGAGTGTTCTTTCGGATCGATGGCCAGCGCCTGCTGGTATCGGACGATCGCCTGATCGTATTGGCCCAGTCTGGCGAAGATGACGCCGAGGTTCGAAAGCGCGTCTATACGGCGCGGGATCAATTTCAACGCGGCCTCGTATGCCGCGCGCGCGCCTTCCAGGTCGCCCTTTTGCTGCAATTCGACTCCGCGCGCGAAATGCTCTTCGGACTGGCGAACGATTTCGCGCTCCTGAGCCGGAGCGAACCATAGCGTCAGCAGTAATACGAAACAGGCAAACATAAATCACTCGGCGTTTTGGTTCTGCTTAAATGAATGGGAATTAGTACGGGTTGAACGGCGAGAGTATAACATCGGCAAGCTCTCAATAAAATTCTGGCGCGGAGAGGCTGAATGGATCATCTCCCCGCGCCAGAAAAGAAAGACCAATTGGAGGCTATATTAGAAGGTGAACTTCAGAGCCATCTCGACCACGCGTTGACCGCGTTTGGTCAGGATCTTACCGAAGTTGTTCTTCGTGTCAGTCGTAAAGTCACACGTGCCCGGAATGATGGCGCCTTGGCCAGTTCCTCCGGCGCCGTTCGGACGCTGATCCGTGAACTGGCTCACGAAAGTCCCGTCCGACAGTACCAGGTTCTGGTTAACCGCCGTCCGTCTGCACGCCGTGCCCAGCGTCAGGAAGATGTCGCTGTTGCTCGAGTTCTGGTTATCAAAATTCTTCGCGAACGCCTGGTTGAAGACGTTGAAGAAACCAAACCGGAGCTGAAGGACCTTCGACTCTTTGATCTTGAAATTCTTGAACAGAGAGAGGTCCCAGTTCTGCGTGCCAGGCGTGCGGAAGTAGAATGGGGTGATAGTCGGCCCCGTCGTGCCAAAGGCCGGGATGCCTATGGCGGCCAGGTCGAGAAGCTTCTCGCCGACGTTCTTTCCTTCCATACTGGGATTCTTGGTGAAAACTGGAGCGATTCCACCAGGCGAATACCCCGCAGTGGAGAAGGCGTCAGAGCCGAAAGCGGCAAGAGCCAGGTTTTGCACATCCCCACTGAACCTTAGATTGAGCGGTCTCCCGCTGGAGAAGGTCGTGATGCCCGATATCTGCCAACCGTCCAACGTGGCGCGGCTAACCGCGTTCTTGAACGGCGACAGATTCGGTAGATTGTAGTTGTAGGAGAAATTGACTATGTGGGTTCGGTCGTACTCAAGGACGCCATAGGAGCGCCCACGAACATCGATCGGATCCAGATCTGCGAATTCGCCGCCTCTGGTGCCAATCGCCTTCGAGAAGGTGTAGGTGGCGAAGAACTGCAGGTTCTTCCCTGCCTGCCGGCTGAGCGTCATCTGCAGCGAATGGTAGTTCGCTGTCCCTGTGTATTCTTGGAAACGTACGCCGCTCAGATCGGGGAACGGGCGGAACCTATTGAGCGCGCCGCCGTCCAGCGTCTGCCGGTTCAGCGGGTCGGCCAGATTCGCCGGGCCGCTTCCAGTGAGGATCTGACAATTACCAGTCCTTATCACCCTTGTCAGATTTCCACTGCCATCTACCTCCGCCTGTCCAGGATCGCATAGCGGATTAGCCAGGAACTGGAAGCTACTGGTACCCGGGTCGCCTGGGACGCCGCCCCTCAACAATGTCCCCGAAGGAATGAAATTGATAGGCAGGCGCGCCGCCAGGTGACGGCCGAATGTCCCGACGTACGCTGTTTCTAGGACCATGTCGCCCGGCAAGCGCGACGCCACACTCAAACTGGCATTGTAAGTCGTGGGGAATTCGCGCGAATTCGGATCAGGTGAGATGATCTGTGCGCCGCCGTTGGCCAGTTTCAGGGGATCGACCGGTATCCTCCTGCCATCCGGCAAGGTCGCGATCCCCATGTTGTTCAGTGTTAAACCACCAATGTCATTGAAGGTTAATGGCGATCCATCCGGCTTGAATGCGCCGGGGATAGCCGTGCCAGGCCCAATGCTGGAGCCGACGTTGCCGTTAGGCGCGCCGCGCAATGTGGCGTCATACTGGAAGTTGCCCTGAACGCGGTTGTAGTAAACGCCCCCGCCACCGCGGATGACCAGTTTATCGTTCTTGAGCACGTTCCAGGCGAAGCCGAATCGCGGCCCAATCAGGACTGACGGAGGATTATACACGCCTTTATCGATCTCCCCACGAGACGCCGACAGCACGCCGTTCGGACGGAACGGATCGCCGTTGATGTAATAACCGGCGCCGCGCCTATAAGCGCTCGGGCTGAAGAGGGTGTCGAATCCTTTACGCTCATAGTTGGTTGTCATGTGCGATACGCGCAGACCGCCTTCCAGAGTGAAGTTCGAGCGCACCTTCCACGAATCCTGAGCGTAGAACTCGTAGTTGTAGAATCGATAGTTACCGACCGGCGGTTGTGTTCCGTGCTGCACATCGGTGAGTTGTCCAACCAGAAGATCGCCCCAGTCGCTGCCCGTGCCATTCCCGTTCCAGTTATTGAACGAGATCAACCCTTGCGAGTCGGGATCGCCCTGGAAGTTCTGCTTCTTGTTGCCCTGCTCGACCAGAGCGCCAAACTTCAAGGTGTGGCTGGCGACGACCTTGGTCAGGTTGTCGGTGACAGAGAAGCTGTCGTTATATGCGAAGATCGGGTTGGTGCCGGGAGACCAGAGCTGTCCCTGCGCCCAACTGATCAACGAGAGCGAAACAAATGGGCTCTGTTTGCCGAATTGGGTGTTGTCAAACGGCAGCCGCCAAACATTGTCCAGCCCGAGCGTATCGAGCCTCACCTTGTTCGGATCGGCATAGTTGTTGTCCAGCTTCAGTTTGCTGCCGCTGAAGACGAACTCGTTGGTCATCGTCGGGTTGATGACCTTCGTCAAACCTACCGCGACCGAACGGCCAAGGCGGTTCTCCTCGTTCTGCGTCGGCAACTCGAAAGTTGACGGCCCCCACCAGATTCCGTACGGGTTGGTGAAGACCTCCAACTCGCGGGTGGCGCGCACGAAAAGATTCGTGTTCTCGTTGAAATCGTAGGTGAAGCGCATCTTCAAGTCTTTACGGTGCGCCGTCTGCGTGGTGTTGGAGATGTAGTTATTGTTACCCCCATTGAAATTCGGAAGGGGATAAAGGTTCATCAGCGTCTTGCCGATGGAATTGATGTAAGGCGCTACATTTTGGTTTGGAGCGGCCTGCCCGGCGTTCGCGAAACCGGCCGGGACCCTGACGTCCACCCTATTAGTGCCGAAGAAAGGAGTCTGCTGATCATTGGGCAAGGGGTTACCTTGAGCGTCCCTCAGGAGCTTGACTTCGCTGAAATCGCCATTCCGCATCTTCAGCGTAGGCACGTTGGACAATCTGGGCGGGGCGCCGAAAGTCTGGCGCTGCACCTCGAAGCCGATGAAGAAGAACGCTTTTTCGCGTTTCTCGTTGAAACCTCCGAGCGGGCCGAAGATTTTCTTCGGCAACGTGATCGGTCCGCTGAGAGTGCCCCCCGGGTAGTAGAATTGTCCGGGCGGTTTCTGGCCGGCCAGCGAGTTCGGGTCAGTGGCCTTGACGTAGTTCCTGAATCGGTCGTTGGCGGCCAGCGCCTCGTGGCGTACGTAGGTATGGGCGTCTCCGTGGAAATCACGGCTGCCGGATTTCGTCTTGCCGATAACTTGAACTGTGCTGTTGCCATGCTCGGCGGAGAAGTTGCTGGTCTGGATCGTCACTTCCTGAACGAAGTCGTTGTTGAGGCTGACGATGCCCCCGCAGTTGCATCCGATGTCGATCACGCGCGATCCATCGATGCTGACGTTGTTTTGCTGCCCGCGCTGCCCGTTGACGTTGTAAGCCCCGGCGTCGCCGAACCCTGTAACCTGAAGGCTGGTCGATTCGGGGGCGACCACGCCCGGCAGAATGCGCAAAAGCTCGAGACTGTTGCGGCTGATGAGTGAAAGGTTCTCGATCTGTTTCGAGGTGATCGTGTTCGACCGCTCGCCGGTTTCGGTCTTGATCTCTTCGAGCGTGCCGCTGATTGTAATGGTCTCGCTGGTCTGGCCTACTTCCATTGTAACGTCGAGACCTTTATTGTCACTTGGGCTGAGGGTGACCCCGGTTTGCGAGAGGACTTTAAACCCGGTGGCTTCGATTTTCAGGTCGTAAACGCCAGGCTCAATGGCGCTGAAAACATAAATTCCGTCGCTGTTGGATTTAACTTTGCGTTCGGATTGGGTCCGCATGCTCTTCAGCGTCACCGTGGCGGCCGCTACCGCCGAGCCATTCGGGTCTTTGACGACGCCGCGCAATGTGGCGCTTCCGGTTGTTTGCGCCAGCGCGGCCGACGCTCCGCCAGCCAGCAGGCAAAGGCAGAGCGCTAAAGCAGGAGCGATGCCCATTTTCAGCGGGAGCCTCAATAGCCGTTCGGACAGAGCCGATGAAGGCCGAATCAATCTCTTCTTTTTCATATATCCTCCAATGGTAATTGGCGATGGGTTAACGGCAAATTTTTATCTTTATCTTTAATCTTTGTGATTTTCTGTGAGCCTTATCGTTTGGCAGGGCCGCACACAGCAACACCTCTGGCCGGAAATACGCCAGCACGCATGTTGGGCGTGGCGTGATGCGGCAAGCGGATCACAGATACGGATTTTCGATTAATTACCGGAGCGAGGGCTCACGCCGGCTTTTGTCCGATGTTCCAGCAAAGGTCCCAGCAAAGTATAGTAAAATGAGTTCCTTCTGCTATAATCCAGGAATCAATACATCATTTTTGATTTCGCAAATAGTAGACTGGCTAGACGATGGGGTCAATACTGAAACAGCTATTTACGGTTATCAGCACGTTATATCCACGTTATTAACATTCCGATTTTCACTTTCCAGGGATTGCATTCGGGACAATTCTGTATTATTGAAGGCCTGCGCGCTCTACGAGCAAAGAGGTCATCAACAGTCAACGGTCAGGAAAAACCTGGGATTCAAAAAATGGCAGCGCAAGTCAATAACCCCCAGACATTGACGGGTTCCTCTCAATATCAATCCGGTCAATCGGCGGGTCAACAGGCGGACCAAACGGTTCAAATTCATCCGGCCACTCAGGAAGAGATGAGGCGGGCGCTCAACCGGGTGCTCAGCAGCAAGCACTTCGTACATGCGCCGATGAAGCAGAAATTTCTGCGCCTGACCTGCGATTTTCACCTGAGCGGGCGCGGGGCGGAGCTTAATGAGTATCTGATTGGCCGCGAGGTTTTCGATCGCGATGATTCTTATAATCCCGCCACTGATCCAATAGTCCGCGTCGGCGCGCACGGCGTGCGCGAGAAACTGGCGCTCTACTATCAGAAAGAGGGCGCGGATGACGAGATTCGGATCGAGATTCCGGTCGGCAGCTACGAACCTGCCTTCATCAGGGCGGGGCAGGCGCTCTCCCATGACACCGCGATGGTTTTGAGCGCGGAAGTCGAAAGGCAGTCTCAAGGGGCGGTTGACGCAGAACCGGCGACGGATGAAGGCAAGCCACGCGCTACCGGGAAAAAGTCGTTGGCGCCGATGCAAATCGCCGTATTCGCGCTCTCCTGCGCTGTGGTCGCCCTTCTGGTAATAGTTTTCGGCCAGCGGGGGAAGGTCGAAAGTCAGGCGCTCGCCCTCGCAAAGAACAGAGACTCGCAGGGCGCGGTCTGGGCGCCGTTTCTGAAAAGCCCTGAGCCGACACTGTTGATCCTGAGCAATCCGAGCGTTTACCGCACTGCGACTGGCGCCGATCCTGTCAGGGCGACGCACCGCAGTCTCGCTTTGTCCCAGGAGCAGGCTGCGATGTTGACCAGCGCTTCCGGCGGACGATTGCCGTCGAAACCGGATCATCCGTTGCAACTGATTCCAGCATTCAACATGTACACGGGCATCGGAGAGGCGATCGGGGTTTACCGTCTGTCGTCGCTGCTGCAGGCCGCCGGAGAACAGACCCTGCTCAAACAGAGCCGCAGCATCGGGCCTGAAGACCTCCGCGATTACGACATCATTAACCTCGGGAGCGTTTATTCAAATCAGTGGTCGAAGCCGATATCGATGAAGGAAAACTTCGTCTACACAACGCGCGCCACGATTGAAAATCTGGCCCCGGCCCAGGGCGACCAGAGCGAGTACAAGGCGGCCTTCGACGAGCGCACGGGACGTCTGATCGAAGATTACGCGCTGATCACAGTCACTCCGGGCGTCACGGGGCAAAGGACGGTTATGGTTCTGGCGGGCATCTACAGCGAGGGCACCGAGGCCGCGGCCGATTTTGTCACAAACGCCAGTTACCTCGACGAACTCAATCAGCGCTTGCGCCAGTTGAGAGGGCAATCGGCGCCTCCAAAGTATTATCAGGCGCTTCTCAAAGTCAGAGTCGAAAATTCCTTCCCGACAAAAGTCTCGCTGCTCACCGTTCGCGAACTGCAATCGGCGCAGTGATCTGCCGCAAATCGGAGATCTTTTGCGCCGGATGCGCAGTGGAGATTCGCCTAACAAAAGTCGCGTGGCGGGAAGTCGCCGCAACCACGGCTTATGAAAGTCGCGCAGTACAGCGACAATCTTCTCCTACAACGCGATCGCAAACTAATCTAAATCGGGACAACCAGGATTCGGATATCAAACCGCAAAGGACACAGAGGGACGCGGAGAAAGACCAGCCTTGATCGTTCTCTGCGCGACTGCGGCGTCCTCTGCGGTTCGACTATCTGCACTAATCTTACGTGGTCTGATTTAGGTGGAGTGGGCGCCAATCTTTGATTGGTTGTTCAAAAAAAAAGGCGCCGTCATTTCGACAACGCCCTCAGCTGATCACACAGGCTAAATTGTATTCGTGCGTTAGCTTGCTCGACGCCTTCCAACTATCCGAATCGTAAAACTCAAGGCTTTTGAAGCCGATGTTGTACGGCGCCTTCTTCACAGACTCCCGGTAATCTTCGAGGCGACCGACTGTAAATGGATTGTTTGATTAAAGATAGCGTATGTGACTTCAACGCCGACGCATCTTACATGCGGCCCGAATGGCGGTCAATTTATTTCGTTGTTACTTACGGTAAACACGACGTAATACACGGTTAAACTTGAGGACTACCTATAACCGCATCCAACTTTTTTTATAATATATGAACCTGATCCAGGCATTTTCATAAAACGTCATAAAATGTCATACGGCGATTTTATAAGTCATCAACCTGCGATAGGCATTCCAATAAATCTATGCTGGCGGCTCTATTCATTTCAAAAAAGATATGTAGGCAGCCAAAAGTCTTGCCAAAATGCGCGGCCTCGCCTAAGCTTGCGTCGCAGTCCACCAGTCCCGCAAAGATTTCATAACGCGCAGGACTAAGCGATACATAAGCGAGCATCACGAACATATACATTTCGCTACTGGCGCCAGCGTTCTCTTAGCAAAGGCTCGTAGAGCACAATCCACAACCCTATCTCTAACCACCTGATCTGGAGGCTCGTATGAGAACTACTCGAAACACTGGTCGGGGCTTGGTATTGGCCCCCGCCTGCGCTCTGCTCACAATACTTCTTCTGGCCGCCGGCGCCTTCGCGCAAGTGACAACCTCCGGACGATTAGCCGGCACGGTCATGGACGCGCAAGGCGCAGTCGTGTCCAACGCGCAGATCACCGTCAAGAACAACGAAACGCAAACTCTATACACCGCCACGAGCAATAAAGACGGCAGTTGGACTTTGCCTTCTATCTCGCCAGGCGCCTACACCGTGTCCGTCACCGCGGCGGGCTTCAAGACCACCGTCGTGCAGGACGTCAAAGTCGACGCGGGCCAGCCCACGACGGTCAACGCCACGCTCGAGACCGGCGGCGTCAACGATCAAGTCGTCGTCACGGGAGGGGGCGAGGTTTTGCAGAACGCCAGCGCCAACGTCAGCACAACCATTACGGGGCGGCAGATTCATGAGTTGCCCTTCAGCACGCGCGACGCCATGCAGTTGGTGCTCGTGCTGCCGGGCGTGCAAACGCCGGGCACATCGCGCACCTCGTCAGTCAACGGACTGCCAAAGGCTACGCTCAACATCACCATCGATGGCGCCAATGTTCAGGATAACTTCCTGAAGTCTACAGACGGCTTCTTCACCACAACCCAACCTAAGTCAGACGCGGTGGAGGAAGTTACCATCTCGACCGCCACGCCAGGGGCCGAGAGCGCGGGCGGCGGCGCGGTCCAGATCAGGTTCGTGACCAAGCAGGGATCGAACGAATACCACGGCGGGCTGTTCTGGCAGCATCGAAACGATGCGCTGAACTCCAGCTATTATTTCAACGGGAAGGCCTTCGATAACCTGCCGCGCGACAGGATCCTCCTCAATCAATTCGGCGGCAACGTCGGCGGCCCGATCATCATCCCGAAACTTTTCCATGGGCGCGACAAGGCGTTCTTCTTCGTCAACGTGGAAGAGTTCCGCCTGCCGCAAACCTTCGGCGTTTCACGCACCGTCCTGACCGATCAGGCGCGTCAAGGGATTTTCGCCTACAAGGATTCGAACGGCGCCATCATACAACGCAACCTCTACCAGCTTGCGGCCACCGGCGCTGGCAACAGGACGTATACATCCACGCCTGACCCAAAGATCGCCAACGTGCTGAATCTCATCAACACCGCGTCCCAAATGGGCGTGCTCAAGGACCGCATTCAGACAAACAATGACTATAATCGGCTCAACCTGACATTCACGGATCCGGCGCGCAACATCCGGCGGTTCCCGACCGTCCGCCTGGATTTCAATGTCACCGATGCTCACCACGTGGAGTTTGTTCACAACTATCAGCATTACTTCTCGCAACCGGATGGCGTGAACTCTATCTTCTCCATCTACCCCGGCGCCGGCTCGATTCTGGGCGGCGACGGCACTACCGGCAGCATCTATCGCAATGCCTTCACCTTTGCTATGGCCGAGCGGTGGACGATCAAGAGCAACCTGATCAATGAAATCCGGCTTACCTCCTCCGGCAATGGCACGTCCCTTTTCCGGCGCGAGTTCGGCCCCGGACAATTCCAGCTCTTCAACGGTTTCACGGTCAGCAATCCGTTTACCTCCGGCTACAGCACCTATACTGGCTCCTCGCGGCGCAACACGCCGGTCAAGACGTTGAATGACAACCTGTTCTATGTGAAGGGGAACCACGAATTCAACTTTGGCGGGAGTTACACGCGGGTCTCTTCCTGGACCCAGGCCGTCGGCAACCAGGTGGTCCCCGGTATCAACATCGGCATCGCGGCCAACGACCCGATCAACGCCGGCGGAACCAGTATCTTTACCACCGCCAATTTCCCCAATAGCACCGCAGCGCAACGCACTGACGCCATGAATCTTTACGCGCTGCTGACGGGACGCATCTCATCCACCAGCGGTTCGGCGTCCTTCGATGGAACGACACGCAAGTTCGAACTGGGGAACCAGAATGAATACAATCACCTGTACGAAGTGGGGATTTATGCGCAGGACAGGTGG
The DNA here is from genome assembly GCA_036565725.1 of Blastocatellia bacterium. GTDB lineage: Bacteria > Acidobacteriota > Blastocatellia > RBC074 > RBC074 > JAJVID01. Next base: position 51 of record DATCXQ010000863.1, on the reverse strand, counting down.
AGGATCAGTCCTACTCTAACGCTGACTGGCGGCATCCGTTGGGAGTTCGAT
>DATCXQ010000857.1:0-4123 GCA_036565725.1 Blastocatellia bacterium | reverse complement strand
AGCTGGTGTAGTCGCAGGCGCGGAGGAGATGTTGTCAGCCAATATCTTCCTTTTGCCTGTTATTTCTTTTTCTGCTTTTCCTGATAAGCCTTCGCCTGCTGACCGACGATATGCGCCAGATTGCCAATTGCCGCCTGTACGTCAATCAGGTGCAATCCCCAATTCGCTTGAACCTGTCCGTTGACCACCACATCACCGGCAATCTCGTCAGTGCGCGGATCGGCGGGATCGCCATGAACTCTCAGCGCAAGGTATGCCCCATGCTCATTGGACACGCATACGGCTGACAGCAATCCCGGCACGCTAACAAACGGGGTCTTGATCGATTGTTCGGGCGTTACCCAGGGTTTCGGCGCGGCGGATGAAGTATTTGCGCTCCTGCCCGCGGCCAGATAGGCATGCAATTCGCCGCGGCCGCCGCCTAACGCCGCCGGATTCGTGCAAGCCGCGACCATCCCCTCGCCCGGAGCGCGACCGAATAAAGAGTTCGTGGGCGGCGGCGCGTTTTCGCGGAACGTGACGTAAGCGATCACGCACCCGGTTTGATTCGGCGCGCGACACAACGGCATCTTTTGAAAAGCGCCGCCGACGTCTTTGCCCGCTGGCACGGCGACGTTCGTTCCCAACAGCAACGCGGAAACGACTCGATCCTGGATGGGCTTGCCGTCAATTTCGTTCTTGATGAGTTGGGTCAAAACGCCGGAACCTTGCGAATGGCCGATGAGAACAACGCCGCGTCCCTGATTGTCGTGTTCGAGATAATACTTCCAGGCGTCCAGCGCGTCTTTGTAACCGAGCGCGCGATCAGCCGCCATTGGCCTGCCCGACAGATTGGCGCGCAACGCCGTCAGCGTTACCTGCCGGTAGAGTGGGGCGTAAGGGCGACACTGTGAACCGAAGCGCGCGAACTGATGCTGAACGACGCTGCGTTCTTCCGGCCCCGCGTTCATATCGCTGTTCGGCGTCGGGTCATTGGAGACTGTCGGATAGACATAAAAACAATCGATCGGCGCCTTCGGGTTGGCGCTCCATTTCTCTTCGGTCAATTTGCCGTCAGCGGCGACGACGGTCGTCGTCAGATCAGCCGCGCAAGCGTCCTGCCTGCCGGGGCGACACAACCATGTTTCGGCCTTGCTGTAATCATTTTGGGCCGCCGGCGCCGGCGCCGTTTGATCTTGCGGTTGCGCTTGCAGGTTATAGGTATTCTGGCCGGCCAACAGCGTCAGCGCGGCGCAAGCGAAAACAATGACAATTCGTCGAATCATGTTCCTCCATTTACTGCTTCGCTTTGAGGTCGCCTTTGAGCAGCGTCTGTTCGAACCATGACGCCATAGCCGCGCCGGCGCGTTTGGCGTCTTCGCCGCGGAACCCATGCTCGGCCCCTTCGATGATGATGAGTTGCGTCTTGACGTTATTCTTCTGGAAAGCTTCGTGAATGACCTTGCTGTTGTTCACTGGAACGAGATTGTCCTTGTCGCCGTGAATGAGCAGCGTCGGCGGATCGTCCGGCGAGACGTGTACGATCGGCGAATAATCGGGCGCTTTCTCCTTCTCGAAATTCAGGGCGGGGAAGCGGTCAAGCGTACCGCCCGTGCGCTGCGGGTTGAGGCCGCGCGCGAGCGGTCGAAGGTCTACAGGTGGAAAGTAGGCGACGACAGAGGCCACGCGGTCGCTCTCTTTCATGAAATCCTCTTTGGCGTTCGGGTCGCCGTTGTCCGACGCCGTGCCGAGCACGAGGGCCAGGTGGCCGCCGGCGCTGCCTCCGAAGACTCCCAGGCGGTTCGGATCGACGCCCCATTGTTTGGCGTTGTAGCGGATGAAGCGGACGGCGCGACGGACGTCAGACACAATTTCGGGAATGAGATACTTCGGGCTGCCCCCGTGCCGCACCGCGATGAGCGTGAATCCTTTGTCCAGCAGGTCCTTGAATCGCGTCGCGGTCTGCTGCGGCGGGTTGTAGTTCGAAACCCAACCTCCGCTGACCATGAAAATGACGGCGGCGCCGTTGGCGTTCGCCTTCGGCTTGATCACATCGAATGTCATCGCAAGGCCGTCTTTGTGCCCGTAGACCACATCCGGAACGATCTCGGTCTGGGCCTGGGCCATGACTTGCGCTGACGCGCAGACAGTCAGAATCAAGGCAAGTGTGATTGAAAGCCTGATTGTCGACATGTTTCATTCCTCGTTGGTTAATCGCTTTTGGCGCCGGCGTCGCACGCGGTTCGCGCGCGGGATCGAGGGAGCACTCCCTCTTCTTCCCATAAGGGCGCTCACGTTATACCCGCGCGCGAACCGCGTGCGACGCCAGGGGGGAGAATCAAATACTCAGCCGCGACGTTAACTGGAACGCGCGCGGGCCGCCGGAGCCGAACGTTTGACCCTGGGAGCGCAGGCGCCCTTGCCTGCCTGACTTCAATAAGACGAGTATTTGCTTTTCACTCATTACCTTCGCAGCCAGGCAGGCAAGGGCGCCTGCGCTCCCAGAAAGCGCTCCGGGGGATTACTTCTTCAAATACTGATCGAACCATTCAATCGCCATCTTGATCGCCTGCTGGCGCTGCTCGCGGTAGATGCCGTAGTGCGTGATGTTCGGGACGGAGACGTATTTCTTCTTCGCCCCGGGCATCCGGTCGTAAGCGAGTTTCGCGTGATCCTTATTGTCAAAGAGTTCTTCCTTCTCGGCGACGACGAAGAGCGCGGCGCAGTCTTTGACCTTGGCCGCCTCTTCGACGGGCGCGTAATGGAGCAATTTGTCGCGGATCGGCGCGCCGATCAGATTGCCGACCACTCTGGCCCTCGGTTCGGGATAGCCCAACTCGCCGCGCGCCCGCCTGGTCGCTTCGTCGTAAGTGGTCTTGACCTGCTCGGCGTCGGCCACCACCCAGCGCGAATCGAATGCGCCGACCTGGCTGACGACGGCCTTGACGCGCGGGTCGCGCGCCGCGACGTAAAAGACGTGGCCGCCGGAGTAGCTCGACCCGCGCAATCCCAAACGCTCCCTGTCAACCATCGGCTCGCCCATCGCCCAGTTGATGACGTTGAACCAGTCGGACGTCTGTTCGAGTGGGTCGACGTACTCGCGCAACTCTTCCACCTGCGCGGTGAAGCGGCGGCCGTCCTTCTTTTCCGGCGGCGCTTTCAGCACGATGCGCCCGTCGCTCTGCCCCCAGCCGCGATAATCGAAATCGATGACCAGATAGCCGGCGTTCGCCAACGCCAGCGCATCCAAGCGGAAGTTGGCCGCCACCCCGCCCCAGCCATGCGCCTGAATGATCGTCGGCAGCGGCTTGCCCGCGAGCGATTTCAACGAGAAAAGCTCGGCATGCAGCCGCACGCCTTCGCTGATGATGTTTGCAGCGCGGAAGTCGATGTCTTCGGGCGCTTTGAACCCCGCGGCCTGTTGTTGCGGCGACGCCGCCGGATCAGGGGGGCGCGTCGTCGAAGGCTGCTGCGCGGGCGCGGCGCTGATCGTCGCAATAATCGCGACTATAAAAACGAATATTCTGGTTAAAGATTGCGTCATCGGTTTCGGTTCCTGCGTAAATTCCCCTCAACGTTTTTCCTGCGTCGACACGGACGTTGTGACGACCTGTTGAAGCTTGCCGCCTTTCGCAGAGAGCATCAGCTTGATCAACTCTTCAGTGACTTTCGGCTCAAGCCCTTCGGTGTGTCCCTTTTCAAGGCGTACGACGTCGGCGACCACGCGTCCGTCCTTGCAATCGGGATAGGCGAAGACCTGCGCCTTGCCGGGCGCGGGCAAGAGTCCCCAACCCGGACGCAATAGATTCAGACGGCTGCTGTCAAAGACGTAGCCGGCCTTGACGTCTTCGATCTCTCGCGGCGCGGGCCTCGGGCCGCAAGAATATTTCCTGGCCCATTCGGAGGTCTCAGGCACGCCTTTCTCGTCAATTTCACGCTGGCCTGTCGTGTAAATGTGCGAGAAGTCTGCGGCGGGGAGCTCGCGCAGGGCCATCATAGCCGACGTCATAGGGCCGGCGCCGCCAGGAGCAGGAGCCGCCGCGCCAGGCGCTCCGCCGCCGGTGGGAGCGAATGTCGAGCTTCGACCCGGATTCCCACCCAGGCGACCTCCGGAGAGGCTGAGCCATCCATCCACTCTGTCCTT
>DATCXQ010000294.1:0-8621 GCA_036565725.1 Blastocatellia bacterium | reverse complement strand
CTGACGACCGGGAGCTTTGATGGCACAGTCAAGCTGTGGGACGCCGCCACCGGCCAGGAGACGCTCACACTCAGAGGGCATTCTGGTACTGTCAGATCGGTGGCCTTCTCGCCCGACGGGAAGAGGCTGGCGACCGGGAGCGGTGATGGCACGGTGAGGTTATGGGACGCCGCCTCCGGTCAGGAGGTGTTCACACTCAAAGTTCATTCGAGCGACGTCTTTTCAGTAACCTTCTCGCCCGACGGGAAGCGGCTGGCGACCGGGAGCGGTGATGGCACGGTCAAGCTGTGGGACGCCGCCACCGGCCAGGAGACGCTCACACTCAGAGGGCATTCGGGCTTGGTCCGGTCGGTGGCCTTCTCACCCGACGGGAAGCGGCTGGCGACCGGGAGTAGTGACAGCACGGTCAGATTGTGGGACGCCGCCACCGGCCGGGAGACGCTCTCCCTAAAAGTGCATTCGAGCGACGTCTTTTCAGTAGCCTTCTCGCCCGACGGGAAGCGGCTGGCGACCGGGAGCTTTGATGGCACAGTCAAGCTGTGGAACGCCGCCACCGGCCAGGAGACGCTCACATTCAGAGGGCATTCGGGATCTGTCAATTCGGTGGCCTTCTCGCCCGACGGGAAGCGGCTGGCGACCGGGAGCGGTGATCGCACAGTCGAGTTGTGGTATGCAGCCACGGAGCAGGAAGTTTTGTCCTGGAGCAAGAGATAAGACGGCCAAGTTGATTTCATAAAGGCACGCTTCGATGGCCTGGTCTAAGCGACAATCATGTCGCGAGTGTTGATCGACATCACATGCGCACACGGTGGAGTGGAAGGTTCTGGCGCAAACTGAGGCGGTCTCACTTTAGCGGACACGCGTGTTGGTTAAACCACAGACACGGATGCTGTGTGGCGGATTCGCGTGGGCGATGTGATGGACAGCGTGACCATCGTCAGCGAGCGATCGGGGCAGGAAAAATATCTTTAGGCCAATCGGCCCATAAAACTTATTTGCTTAGCCAGGCGCGGCTGAATATCGAAATCCTCGTCTTCCTCGCGCCACCATTCAAACTCTATTATCGTTCACACTAAGCCGCGCATCTCCAAACCGCCACGGCTTTGATTTGATCTTCGCCTCCCCGCGCCGAATGTTCCGGTACTCGACGGACTCGGGATAGACGGCGACGACGCGCATGCTGCGCACGAACACATCTTGATCCCTGCATTGCGCGGCATGGCGCGCTGCTCACGGGCCCGAGTAGCCCCGCTTTGAAGAAGCAGGAATTCTAAAGTCCCGGCATTCGCTTACCAATGAGTTGGGAAAGTAGTTCTTATTAGAGAAAAGGAGCTGTATGGATACTCATCAAAACTCCATCACTATTTCAGGGCAAGGTCTGACAATCGAGCATCTCGTTGCGGTTGCGCGTCAGAAGGCGCAAATAGATTTTGACAACATCGTCAGGAGCGCTGTTGAGTCTTCCAGAAACTTCCTGGATCAAATGCTCGATCGGGAAGAGGTCATCTATGGCGTCAACACCGGGTACGGCGGTAACGTCAGGTTTCTGATCCCCCATGCGGAAGTAAACAAACATCAGGAAAATCTTCTCCGGTTCCTTTGCTGCGGTACCGGCGCCCCTTTTCCATCGGATGTCGTCCGAGGCTCGATCCTGCTTCGGGCCAATGCTCTGTCCAAGGGGTATTCAGCGATCAGGATGTCGACCTTAAGTAGACTGTGCGATCTGCTGAATTCGGATATTGTCCCGATTGTGCCGCGTTATGGTTCGGTCGGCGCCAGCGGGGATTTAATCCCTTCCGCCTACATTGCTCGCGCATTGCTGGGAGAAGGCATGGTCTGGTTTCAAGGGCAGGAGATGAAAGCGTCCGAAGCTCTCCGGCAAGTCGGACTTTCGCCGATCGAGCTTAAGGCGAAAGAAGGATTGGCGCTTGTCAACGGCACCTCTGTCATGACCAGTGTCGCGGCGTTGACGCTCCATGATGTGGAATACCTGGCGAAATTATGCGTCGCGGCGGTGGCTTTGTGTGCGGAGTCGTTACAGGCCACGACAGATCCATTCGAGGAGAGCATCCACAAAGTGAAAAACCATCCCGGCCAACTGGAAGTCGCGCGCCTCTTGCGGGATTTCACTGAGGGAAGCGCATTAATTTTAGAACTTGAATCGCTCAGAGAAGAGCTGCGAGGTGATCATCAGACTGTCGATGCGGCGTTCGAGCTGGAGGAGGCCATTCAAAACTCGTACTCCTTAAGGTGCGCCCCACAGGGGCTTGGCCCAATCTTTGATAGCTTGACCTTTGGTAGGGAAGTGATCGAACGGGAGATGAATTCGGTCAATGACAATCCTTTGGTCGACCCTCATTTCAGACGGGTATACCACACGGGTAATTTCTACGGAGGCCATATCGCGCGTATCATGGATGGAGTGAAGCTCGACCTGGCCAACCTCGCTAACTGGATCAACGCCTTAATGGCGATGATCGTGGATCCGAGGTTCAGCAACGGGCTGCCGCCCAATCTTTCCGTGAAGCCAGGACTGAGTAGCGGATTCAAGGGCATGCAAATTTCTCTCACGAGCCTGACCTGCGCATGCCGCCAGATGGCCGGCCCCAGCTCGATTCATACGCTCCCGACGGAACAGTACAATCAGGATATTGTGAGCCTCGGACTGCATTCCGCGACTACGGCCATGGATATGGTTCGTCTGACGAGCGACGCAACGGCGATCCTGTTGATCGCTTTGTGCCAGTGCATCGATCTGCGTCGCGCTAAAAACGGCGATGCGCGGATGGGGAAGGGCACACAGCGGATTTACGAAAAGATTAGAAAGCAGGTTGAGTTTCTCGGTTCAGATCGCTCAATGGATCGAGATATTAGCCAAGTCAGCGAGTCAATCCAACAAAGATCCTTTGACGCGCTTTGATAAAATCGGTTCGTAGTCCCGCCTTTAGACGGAAGCGTTCGGTATCACGGAATGGATTCGCTGCGGGCGCTTGCGGCCTAAAGGCGGGACTACGAACCGATTTTCCAAGGAGACTGAAGACATGAATGTCTTTGAAGGATTAATGAGAAGTCGAACTTTCCGAAGGGAAGAAACCGCCCTCTGGTTTGAGAATGGCGCCCTAACCTATGAATCGCTCTACCATCAGGCGTTACGCATTGCCCATGCGCTGAAAAAGGAAGGTGTCGGCCGCGGAGATAAAGTGTGCCTCTTCCTGCCAAACGTCCCGGAGTTCGTCATGAGCTACTATGCCGCCGCCGCCATTGGAGGGGTAGTGGTCTCGGTCAATGTAATGAATAAGCGCGATGAGGTCTCGTATATCGTGAACGATTGCGACGCCAAGGCGCTTATTACTTCGGAGGAAATATTGGATCAGGTCCCTGATAAAGGAGAGGCCGGGAAGTTACAGGTAATCTACTCGGTCGGGAAAAGCGATCTTCTGCCCTCCGGCGTCCGGCCTTTCGATAAGCTATTAGAGGAGGATCTCACGCTACCTTATTGGGAAAACATGGACCCCTCGGACCCACTTGCGATCCTTTATACGTCAGGCACTACCGGGAAGGCTAAGGGGGCGGTTTTAACCCACGGAAATGTGGTATCGAACGTTTACGCCACTAACCATCATACGAGGATGGCCCCAAGCGACGCTTTGATGTGCTACTTGCCTCTTTTCCACTGCTTCGGCCAAAACTTCATCATGAACTCCGCGATCAATGCCGGAGCGCGCCTGATTCTTCACCGCCGGTTCGATCCCGAGGAAATATTTTCGTCCCTGGCTGAGAATAAAGTGAGCATGTTTTTCGGAGTACCGACAGTGTACAACCGGTTGCTGCAGATAAGAGATGTCGAGAAGCGCTTCGACGACACTCGTTATTTCTTCTCGGCAGCCGCTACGCTCAACGTCAAGATAGAGAATGATTGGCAAGACGCCTTAGGCAAGGTGATCCATCAAGGCTACGGCTTGACTGAATGCTCGCCTTTCGCCGCCTATAACCATGATTTCGCCCACAAGGTAGGAAGCGTCGGGACGCCAATTGAAAATGTCGAAATGGAGATCATCGGCGCCGATGGCGGGAAGATGAAACCCGAAGAGTTGGGAGAAATAGTAATCAAAGGGCCGAACGTTATGCAGGGCTATTACAATAAACCTGAAGAGACGGCGGAGACGATCCGTGATGGATGGTTACACAGCGGGGATATTGGTTACCGGGATGAGCAAGGATACTTCTTTATCGTGGATCGTGTAAAAGATATGATCAATGTGGCTGGTTTTAAAGTCTGGCCGCGCGAAGTCGAGGAGGTCCTATGCCGTCACCCGAAGGTGCGTGAAGTGGCAGTCATCGGGGCGACCGATGAGGATCGCGGGGAAGCAGTTAAGGCAGTCATCGTTCCGCAGGAAGGAATCGATCTCGGCGAGGATGAAATCATTGCTTATTGCGCTGAGAAAATGGCGGCCTATAAGGTTCCCAAGTCGGTGGAATTCATAACAAGCCTGCCGAAGAACGCGGCCGGGAAAATTTTGAAAAAGGATTTGAGAAAAAAATGATCAACTTCGAGACCTCGCCCGCCGAGTATCGCCACTGGAAGCTGAATATTGACGGCGCGGTGGCGACGCTTGAAATGGACGTCAGGGAAGACGAGACGCTCTCGCCGGGCTACAAGCTGAAGCTCAATTCCTACGATTTGGGCGTTGACATCGAACTGGCTGACGCCGTCACGCGACTGCGTTTCGAGCATCCCGAAGTCAGCGTCGTCGTCATCACCAGCCTCAAGCCACGCATTTTCTGCGCGGGCGCGAACATTTACATGCTTGGGGCGTCGTCCCATGCTCACAAAGTCAATTTCTGTAAGTTCACCAACGAGACGCGCTGCGCGATCGAGGACGCTTCGCGGCATTCAGGCCAACGCTATCTCGCCGCGCTCAACGGCACAGCGTCGGGAGGAGGTTACGAGCTGGCGATTGCGTGCGATGAAATCTACCTGGTGGACGACGGCTCGGCGGCGGTTTCGCTGCCGGAAGTCCCGCTGCTCGGAGTGCTGCCGGGCACGGGCGGGCTGACCCGCCTGGTTGACAAACGCAAGGTGCGCCGCGACCGCGCCGATGTTTTTTCGACCCTGCCCGAAGGCTTTAAGGCCGGGCGCGCCAAAGAGTGGGGATTGATTGACGGTTACTTTCCGACCTCTCGATTCCAGGAGGCGATTGCCGCCCGCGCGCGCGATCTGGCGGCGGCAAACACCAGGCGGAAAGAAGGTCCCGGCGTCAAGTTGAACCCGCTGCGGATTGAAGACGCCGCCGATGCCCGTGAGTACGGCTATGTCAGCTTGCGGCTGAACCGCGAGAGGCGTTACGCCGACCTGACGGTGCGCGCTCCGCAGTCTGATTTGCCTTCAAACCCGGCGGAAATTCAGGCGGCAGGCGACGCTTACTGGCCGCTTCAGGCGTACCGAGAACTCGATGACGCTTTGCTGCATCTGCGCGTCAACGAGCCGGAGATCGGACTGATTTGTTTGCGCGCCGAAGGCGAGATTGAAAATGCGCTGGCGGTTGATCGCGTCCTCAGCTCTCATCGTGATCACTGGCTGGCGCATGAAATCGTCTTGCACATGGCGCGAACGCTGCGGCGGCTCGATCTGACGGCGAAGAGTTTCTTCGCGATCATTGAGCCGGGCAGTTGTTTCGCCGGTAACCTGCTCGAACTTGCGTTGGCGGCGGACCGGATTTACATGCTTGACGACCCGGAGCGCCCGGTCGAAATCGCAGCCAGCGTGATGAATGACGGCGCGTTTCCGATGAGCAACGGCCTGACGCGATTGCAGTCGCGCTTTTTGGCCGAGCCGGACAAAGTTGTCGAGGTTTTGAATCATGAGGGGCGCTTCAACGCCGGGGCGGCGGTCGCGGCGGGGCTGGTCACCTCGTCGCCGGATGAGCTGGACTGGGATGATGAGATCAGGCTGGCGATTGAAGAACGCGCTTCGTTATCGCCCGATGCGCTGACCGGAATGGAGGCGTCATTGCGCTTTGCCGGGCCGGAGACAACCGACACCAAAATTTTCGGACGATTGACGGCGTGGCAGAATTGGATCTTCCAGCGTCCCAATGCGGTCGGCGAACACGGCGCGCTCACCAATTACGGCCAGCCGTCGCAACCGAAGTTCGATTACAAACGAACCTAAAAACCAAAAGAGAAATATGAACCTATACGACCGCATTCCGAATAACGTCAATCTTGCTGATGATCAGCGCCTGCAGCGCGCGCTGGAAAAATGGCTGCCGAACTACCTGGACTGGTGGCGCGAGATGGGGCCCGCGGGGTTTCAGGAGAAAGATGTCTATTTGCGCACGGCCATCAGCGTTGAGCCGGACGGATGGGCGCATTACGACTACGTGAAGATGCCCGATTATCGGTGGGGCATCTTTCTGACGCCGCCCGCTCCGGACGCCAAAATTGGTTTCGGCGACAACTACGGCAAACCCGCGTATCAAGAAGTTCCCGGCGAATTTCGCAATCCGTTGCGGCGCATCGTCGTGACACAAGGCGACACCGAGCCGGCTTCGGTCGAACAACAACGACAACTCGGACACAGCTGCCCGTCGCTTTACGACCTGCGCAACCTGTTTCAGGTGAACGTCGAGGAGGGCCGACATCTGTGGGCGATGGTTTATCTGCTGCACGGATATTTCGGACGCGACGGGCGCGAGGAGGCGGAAGAGTTGTTGCAGCGCCGCAGCGGCAATCCCGACAAGCCGCGCATCCTGCAGGCATTCAATCAACCGTGTGACGACTGGTTGAACTTTTACGCCTTCACGATGTTCACCGACCGCGACGGCAAGTATCAGCTTTGCGCGCTGGCCGAATCGGGGTTCGAACCGCTGGCCCGCACCTGCAAATTCATGCTCACCGAAGAGGCCTACCACATGTTCGTCGGTGAAACCGGCGTCGGGCGCATTGTCAAACGCGCCGCGCAGTTGATGAAGGAGAGTAAGAATGGCGACGCGCGCGAGCTTGGTGGAATCCCGCTCGACATCATCCAGAAGTACGTCAATTTCTGGTACAGCTATTCGCTCGATCTGTTCGGCGGCGAGATTAGCTCGAATGCGGCGGATTTCTTCGCAGCAGGTCTGAAAGGCCGTTACCGCGAGCAGGAGTTGTTCGAGGATCACGTTGCTGCCGACAGCGTCCGGAGCATCGAAGTGATAGAGGACAATCAGGTGAAGAGTCGCGAGGCGCCGTTGCGCAACGCGCTCAACGAAGTGTTGCGCGGCGAATACGCGAAAGATTGCGAGCGTGGGCTGGCGCGATGGAACAAAATCCTCGCTGATGAAGGCGTCGAGGAAAGGCTCTATCTGCCGAGCCGCCGCTTCCACCGGCGCGTCGGTGAATATGCCAGCCACTATTTCGATATTCACGGCGCCCCGATTTCACAGGACGAGTTCGAGCGCCGCAAATCCGACTGGCTGCCGGCATTGAAGGATCGAGAATACGTCCGCAGTTTGATGGCGCCTGTGACCGAGCCGGGCAAGATCGCCAATTGGATCGCGCCGCCCAAGACCGGCGTCAATCGTCAGCCTTTTGAATTTGAATACGTTAGCCTGTAGGAGTGAGGCGGCGCGGTTGTTTGGCGGACCTCGCGTCTCTTTTGACGCTGAGCGTAAAGTCAATCGTTTGGCCTGTGGAATCCACCTCGCGGTAGGTGAAACCTACGTCAAAATCAACAGAATCACCGATTCATAAAACGCCGAGTTAATCCCGGACTCGACTTCTTCAGTTTCAACACGGCGCGGCGGACCATCGGCCGGTATGAGGTCATAAACACGATCCGGAAGGGACAAGTTGAAGGAATCGGGAAAGGCGGCATTCGCGGTCAAGTTAGATTCGTGGCTGATCTCTTCAATGTCGCCGCCTGAGCTGAAGTGACGTTCAGTATTTTTGTGTCCAAGCATATTTTTTGCGACACAACAACTGATTTTCGGTTCAAGCGTTGAGGCCTATCGGGAGGAAACGAAAAGAATCCGAGCTTTTACAACTCGATAACAACCTGAAACTTACATTGGGCGTAAATTGAACGGTAGGACGAAATCGCGTCCAGCGTCATCCCAAACCCAGTCAGGAGAAAAAGAGTGGTTGGAAAGAGTTGTTTGGTCGCTATCTTCCTGTTTTCGTTTACAACGCTTGCTGTCGGGCAAGTGTTGAAGCGGGACGCGCTGGTTGTTTCCGTCAATGGCGAGAATCAGGCCGCGCTGATCGATCCGGCGACGTACGAGGTACTCGCCCGGCTGCCATCAGGAATTAATCCGCATGATATTGCCGCCTCCACCGATGGCAGCTATGCCTACATCGCCGTGATAGGAACTCCGCAGGAACCGGGACATTCCGTGACTGTGCTCGATCTCAGGCAGCGCGTTGTCAATCTGATAAGACTAACCAGGGCGTCGAAATAGTCACGCCCAGTTAATGTGAAGAGTGTGCGAATTGAAGCTCTTTAAAATCAAATGACAGGGCTGCTCCCCCCGCGTAGCGGCGCCATGAGTTTAACCCAGCGTTTATGGTCTTTGAGAGTTAATGGCGCCCACGCAATTTGGCGTAGGGGCGGGTTTTCCCCGCCCCTGTCTGTGATCCGGGCG
>DATCXQ010000787.1:0-4052 GCA_036565725.1 Blastocatellia bacterium | reverse complement strand
TCCGGGACGAAAACGCATCCACGATTTGCGTAGATATCAATGGGCTGGCGGCGCCGGCTAATTTGCGGAGCGCCTCCGGAGCGAAGAACAGCCATTTCGCGATTTACTGACTGTACCAATCTTGATTGTTCTGGATTAGCTCCGCGACTGATCGTGCTATTACGGCTCTTATACGCGGGCAAAGAGAAAGCGGGCGGGGAATTCTTCGACAAAGCCTACACTCTGCCTGACGCTGACAAGATAAAGGCCATAGTAAAAGAGGAGCTACAGAAAGCTCCCGCGTACAAATTCATTCGGGAGAGAAGCTCAACCTGACTTCTATGACTGCAAATCTTCAACAAACGATCAGCCCGGTTGACGGCTCGATTTACGCCGAGCGTCAACTGGCGACTTCGCGAGAAATTGAACACGCGCTCGCCAAAGCCGTCACGTCGCAAGCTGAGTGGAAGCGCGTTCCGGTCGCAGAGCGCGCGGCCGCCTGCAAGCGGATGCTCGACTGGCTCGTCGAACGCGCCGACGAAATCGGCGAAGAATTGACCTGGCAGATCGGGCGGCCGATCGCCTATAGCCCGAATGAAATCCGCAGAGGGTTTCAGGAGCGCGTCAATTACATGGCCGAAATCGCCGGGCGCGAACTTGCCGACATCGAGCTTGAACCGAAAGACAACTTCCGGCGCTTCATCCGCCGCGAACCGGTCGGCGTGGTTCTGGTCTTGGCGCCGTGGAACTATCCCTGGCTCGCTTCGGTCAATGCGCTGGTTCCCGCCATCCTGGCCGGGAACAGCGTGATCCTGAAGATCGCGCCGCAGACGCCGCTCGTCGCCGAACGTTACGCCGAAGCGTTCAAGGCCGCCGGTTTGCCCGAAGGCGTCTTTCAATTCCTGCACATCGATCATGGTCAGGTGGCCGAAGTGATCAAAGATTCGCGTGTCGGCTTCGTCGCCTTCACCGGGTCGGTCGCCGGCGGCCACGCCGTGCAGCGCGCCGCAGGAGAAAGGTTTGTAGCAACGGGGCTGGAACTCGGCGGCAAAGACCCGGCCTACGTGCGGCCTGACGCGCCATTGCCGGCGACCATCGAGAACCTGGTTGACGGCGCGATGTTCAACTCCGGCCAATCGTGCTGCGCCGTCGAGCGCGTCTACGTTCATCGCGATGTTTACGATCGATTCGTCGAAGGCTTCGTCGAGATGACCAAACAGTACAAGCTGGGCAATCCGCTCGACCCCGCGACGACGCTCGGGCCGATGGTTCGCGCGGACGCTGCGGACAAAGCCCGCGCGCACATAGCCGACGCGCTCAAGAAAGGCGCCAGGGCTTTGATAGACCCCGCGCTCTTTCCCGTCGCTCAGGAAGGCACGCCGTATCTTGAGCCGCAGGTCCTGGTCGGCGTAGATCACTCGATGCTGGTGATGACCGAAGAGACCTTCGCGCCAGTGGCCGGCATAATGCCGGTAAAAGACGACGAAGAAGCGATCAGGCTGATGAACGACAGTCGGTACGGCTTGACCGCTTCGATCTGGACGACCGACGCCGACGCGGCTCTGCGCATCGGCGATCGGGTCGAGGCCGGCACATGGTATATGAACCGATGCGATTATCTCGACCCGGCGCTGGCGTGGACCGGCGTGAAAGATTCGGGGCGCGGCTGTACGTTGTCTAAACTGGGTTTCGAGGCATTCACTCGCCCGAAATCTTTCCACCTGAGATTGACTTTATAGTTCGTAGTACCGCCTTCAGGCGGAATGACCAGATAACAGTACCGCGCGCGTAAGCAAGCGGCTGACCTATGAGACAGCCGCTTGCTTACGCGCGCGGTACTGTACCAAATTTTACCCGACGGCGATCAGGCTTTCGGAGGTGCGGAAGTAAATTACGCCCTGTGAAATCGCGGGCGTCGCCAGGCAGGGCGCGCCCAGCTCGTTCTTCGCCAGCTTCTCCAGCTTAGGCCCGGCCTTGATGACGTGGACACTGCCCTGTTCGACCGGGCAATAGATCTTGCCGTCGGCCGCGACCAGGGACGCCGAGCAGGTAGCGTCCGTCCCCAGCCGCTCCTCATACATCTTTTGGCCCGTCTTGAAATCGAAGCAGCGCAGCAGGCCATTGTAATTGGCCAGGTAAATGTGGCCACGGTACACGACCGGCGTGGAAATGTATGAGCCTCCGTTCGGAACGCTCCAGACGACCGAGTCATTGCTGGCGCTGCCTTCTTTCAACGAGATGTCTCCTTCAGCCGAGGGGCGGACGGCGAACAGCGGAGCCTTGCCGCCGTGCGCGTTGGAAATGACTATCAAACCGTCCGCGACGAACGGGGTCGGAATTGGAATGTCTCCGCCCCCGCGCAATCGCCATAATTCTTTGCCCGTTTCCAGATCGTAGGAGACGATGAACGGCCATCCATTGGTAATCACTTGCGTCCTCGCGCCGTCATTGTGGATCAAAGGCGTCCCCCAACTCCCCTCACAATCCCCTTTGCGCGGAGTCCTCCACAACTCCTTCCCATCGGAGAGGTTGAAGGCCGCCACGAACGGGTTCTTGGGGTCGTCGCAGAGCAGCGCGATGCGGTCCCGGTACAGCGCCGGGGAGCTGCTATACCCCCACCCGATGCCACGCCAACTGTTGTTGATGACCCCGAGGTCTTTTGACCAAAGCAGCTTGCCCTTGAGGTCGAAGCAATACAGCCCTTCCGAGCCGAAGAACGCCACCAACCGCCGTCCGTCCGTGACGAGCGTGGTGTTGGCGTGTGTCGATTTTTCGTGTCTTTCAGTGGCCGGTTTGCTCGTGCGGACAACCCGCTCCCATCGCCGCTTCCCTGACTTCTTATCGAGGCACATGATCATCCACTTCTGTTCATCATTGTCCGGCGCGGCCTTGACGTCGCCGTAATAGCCGATGCGTAGCGGCGCTTTTCCCGACAGCCGTACGGCGGTCGCGACAAAAATATTGTCTCCCCAAACGATCGGACTGGAATGCCCCAGGCCCGGCACGTCAATGCGCCATAGCACGCCCGAGAGCTTGCCCGCCGCCGCGTCCGCGTTCCAGTCGGCGCGCGTTGGATGGCCCTCTGCGACCCCCTGCGCTCCTGGGCCGCGAAACCCCGGCCAGTTCTGTTCGGTTTTGGAATCGAACGTTCCGGAAGCGAGTGTGATCGCGGGCAACGCCGACAACGAAGTCGCGAGGAATGAGCGCCGTGTCAAACCATTCACATCCATTTACGAACCTTTTCCTTTCTAAGTCAGAACACGCGAGGACGGTAAAGCGCCGCGCGCGGCGCTTTACCGTCCTCCAAATGTCGCGTGGTTCGGTTTAGGGTAAAGCGCCAGAAACCAAACTCAAAATCTCCGGCCAAACGGCTTCGAGCCTGGTGTCATAGTGGAGCGCTCCGCTATTGTCAACCGTAATGGATTTACCCACGGCGCCGCCGAACAGCCGCCCCGTTCCTGAAATATTGATCTCAGTCTGTGGGGCATAAACCAACATATAGTTATTGGCGCCGTTGTTAATCGTCACGCCGTTAGCCCCACTAAAACTCGACAAAATTCGCAGGGCGCCCGGAATTTCGGTCGTATTGGACAATCTGCTTGCTTGTCCGATCTTCAACGCGCCCGTCAATTTGATTACCACCGGGCCGTCGACCTTGAGTTGCGCGATATTTGTCAAAGTCAGATTATGGAAGCAGTAGGTTCCATTTGCCAGAGTTGCGCTGTTGATGCCGCTCAGAATCAGGTCGCCCGTGTTTGCGTCATACGAATAGGTCCCGCTGATTCCGCTGTTGGAACTGTACGCAGGCCCGCAGGCCGCAACTGCGGGCAATGCCACAAGCGGGGATAATGCGTTATTAGTTATCGTCCCGCCCACGGCGCCGCTCCCCGATCTTGATACCGTGGTCCCGGCGGTGGCGTTGCCCGTCACCTTACTCGCCCCTGAGATGGCCACACCAGCTTGCGTCGAGCGAACGTTGCCCCATACCTTACCACTACCGGCGATTATTATCGCGCCGTTGCTGAGGACTTTCGTCAGGCTCCCCTTCGTGGCGGGATAACCGCCGTTCGAGT
>DATCXQ010000776.1:0-17146 GCA_036565725.1 Blastocatellia bacterium | reverse complement strand
GCAATCGCCCGCCGGAGCCGTCAGCCTCTCGGACTTCGAGGGGCTGGCCCGCGAACACGTACCGCGCATGGCTTACGAATACATCAGCGGCGGCGCGGCCGATGAGATCACTCTGCGGTGGAACCGGGAATCGTTCGATCGCATCCGCCTACAGCCAAAAATCCTGGTGGACGTTTCCAATCTCGATACGCGAGTCACATTGTTCGGCCAGGAACTTCCATTCCCCATCCTCCTTGCGCCGACGGCCTATCACCGCCTGGTCCACCCGGAAGGCGAGATAGCCACGGTCAAGGGCGCCGCCCTCGCGGGCGCGACATTGATCGCCAGCATGCTTGCGACCACCACGATCGAAGACATGGCCAAGGCCGCCACACGTCCACTCTGGTTTCAAACCTACATCTTGAAAGACCGCGGCTTTACGCGCAATCTGGTACAGCGGGCCGAGGACGCCGGGTGTAAGGCGATCTGCGTGACTGTAGATTCTCCCGTAGTCGGCGCGCGCAATCGCGACCAGCGCGCCAACTTCGCCTTGCCGCCGGAAATGGAGCGGGCCAATCTAAAGGGGTTGATGCGGCCTGGCGGCAACCTGCGTCCTCCGGAAGGCGACATCTACACTCCGATCCTCGACGCCCGCCTGACCTGGAAAGAGATCGATTGGCTGCGCTCATTCGCGCGCGTACCGGTGCTGCTCAAAGGGGTGTTGAATCCGGACGACGCCGATCAAGCGGTGAAGGCCGGCGCTTCCGGCGTCATCGTCTCCAATCATGGGGCCCGCAACCTCGACACAGTGCCTGCCACAATCGACGTCCTGTCTGAGGTCACGGAGAGAGTCGCCGGCCGCATCCCAGTCCTGATGGACAGCGGCGTCAGGCGCGGGACCGACGTGCTAAAGGCGCTGGCGCTGGGCGCGACGGCCGTTCTCATTGGCCGGCCTTACCTCTACGGGTTGGGAGTGGCGGGCCCGGAGGGCGTGAGGCGCGTGGTCAATATTTTGCAGACCGAATTCCGCATCGCGATGGCTCTCGCCGGGCGGCCTTCGCTGCGGAGTATTGACCGCTCGGCGTTATGGCTGAACCGTTTCTAAATCTAACCACAAACATTGGGAACAGTATTTTTGCCACAGAGGCGCCGCAGCCACAGAGAAAAGTCAAAAAGATCAAGAGAAGCGACTATTTTTCATTTTCTTTGTGGCTGCGGCGCCTCTGTGGCAGATTCAAATGCGGCGCTTAAATGTTGTTGAGTATAGATAGCGCTGTCCCTTCAAATATCTTCTGCTTCTCGCTCTGCGGAATGTTCAGGCTTTCAATCGAAGAGACCGCCCGGTCGATCGAACCCAGCTTATGCGGATAGTCGCTGCCCATCACCAGATGGTCCGCGCCCACCAGATCCCGCGCCATGTTCAACGTGTAAGGGCTGAAGGTGACGGTATCGTAATAGAGCCGTTTCAGATAGACGCTCGGCGGTTGATCGATCTTCACGCGGCATTCGGCGAAATCGCGGAATCCGTTGTCCATGCGCTCCATCAAATAAGGCGCGGCGCCGCCGATGTGCGCGATGATCCAGCGGATTTCGGGAAAATCCCGCAACAGCCCGTCGTAGCACATCCGGGCCACGGCCAGCGTGGTGTCGAAGGGAAAGCCGATGATCGGGCCTAAGACGTACTCGCGGAAAGGCTCGGAGTTGGCGGGCAGCATAGGATGCAGCAGGATGCACAGCTTCATTCGGTTGGCCTCTTCGAAGAAGGGGCGGTAGGCCGGCGCTGTCAGCGCGGCGCCGCGAATGTTGCTGAGCAGGATCACGCCGTTCAGCTTCAACTCGTCAATCGCGCGCCGCAGCTCTTTGAGCGCGGCGTCGGGCGCGTCCATCGGAATTGAAGCGAAACCTTTGAATCGTTTCGGATGTTTGGCCACCAGCTCGGCGTAAGCGTCGTTGACCATCCGGGCGATTTCGGGCTGGCGCTGCGCGTCGGCGAAGAAGACGTTCGGCGTCGAGAGCGAGACCACTTCGACGTCAATCCCCACGCGGTCCATGTCCTCGATCCGCTTGTTGACGTCGGTCATCGGCGGAGTGACGCCGAAGAAACGTGCGCCGCGATATTTGATGATTGTTTGCCCGGTCGGGTCTTTGTCGAAGGAGAACTCCGAGGGAGTCTCGCGGATCTTTTGAAAGAAGGATTCCGGGTAGTAATGCGTGTGCAGGTCGAGCTTGCGACCGGGCGCAGGGCTGGTCGTTTGGGCTTGTCCGGCGCCTTCGGCCAGCGCGGCGGCGCCGGCGACCCCGGCCGATTTCAGGAAGTCTCTTCTGATCATTGGCCCCTCCGTTTCAGGATTCGGCCCGTAAAATAGGACTTATAGGTCCTATAAGTCCTATAGGACACATCGCCACTAATTAGGATTCAGCTCTGACCACTTCATCCGCGAGGTCGCCCTGATCGGCGTCCTTTGGTCGAACCTCGGGCGACAGGTCAAAGGGCCGTTGTGGCGCGCGCCAATTGTCGAGCATCGCCACCTGCTGGACGCAGGCGATGGTGCAGAATTTCGCGCAGGGTTTTTCGGCATAAAACTCGCTCTCCAGGTGTTCGCGCGTGTACTCTTCGAGCGGGATGCCAGGGAATCCGCGCTGCTGCGAGCAATAATGGACGAGGCCGTCTTCGCAGATGTAGAGATAGCGCGCGCCCGCGCGGCAGCGCCAGTCGTTAGGCCGCCCGTAGGCCAGGTTGTCCTGAAATTGATTCAACCACCCGAACTTCTTCTTTCCGCGCCTCCGCAGTTTTTTGTAGACCTCTTCCTCGACTCCGCTGAGCGGCTTCAACTGGCCGCTCCCGTCATGAATCACGCCGAGCGTCGAGCCGAAGCCGAGTTCGATCGCGCGTTCGGCCACCTCCAGCGCGTCCTCCGGATTTTTGACCCCGCCGCCGAGCACCGAATTGATGTTGACGTGGAATCTGGCGTCCTGCGAGAGGTGGACGAGGTAGCGGTCGATCACTTTGAGGCTCTTCTGCGAGACCTTGTCGGGCCTGACGTTGTCGATGCTGATCTGCAGATATTCGAGTCCGGCGCGGTTCAGTTTTTCGATGTTGTCGCGGGACATGTAATAGCCGTTGCTGATCAATCCGGCCATCATCCCGCGCGAGCGGATGTGCGAAATGATTTCGTAAATTTGCGGGTGTAGCATCGGCTCGCCGCCGCTGATGGTGATGATGGAGGTGCCGAATGAAGCCAGCCGGTCCAGGCGCCCCTTCATCACGTCGAGCGGCACGGGATCCGAGACCTTGTCGTATTCGTTGCAATAGCCGCAGGAGAGATTGCAACGGCGCATCGGAATGACGTGAGCCAGGATCGGGTGTCTGGTCGAGGCCAGGCCCTTCATTACAAGTTTAGTTTCACGCGCGATTATTTTCAGCTTGCTGCTGCGGAGGTTTTTCATTGGGAGTTCGGATGCCGGGGCGCCGCCCCTCCTGCGGGAGGAGCCGGGAGTATTCTACTATGAGCGAATAGAGGCTGGGTTCGAGACTGGCCCCTATAGATAACCGTTGAGATATAGATTGAATCGGAGATTCGGCGCGGTCGGGGGCCGCAACCGCGCCGGTGATAGAGAGGTATGAAACTACTTCACGATCTTGGTCCCGCTCGGCAGGTCGAGGGCGAACGCATTGTTAGGCACGTTCGTGTTCAACTGCAGGTTCTTGAGCGTGACCATCGTCAGGTCGCCGTTACGCTCGGTCCCGGAGAACCGTACCGGGAAACCGCTCTGCTGATTGACCCAAATGTCGAAGCTCGTGAATTGATCGTTGGATTTCGGAGTCAGGCGCAACACGCTGGTCATCACGCCCTCGACCATTTCGTCCTTGACGAAGCCGATGTTGTATTTGCCGGACGCCGATTTGAGCGAACCGTCGAGCGCGATGGTGATGAATTGGGCGAGTCCGCCCTGCTTGCCTTTCGAGTACTTGGACGCCACGCCTTTAAACGCCTGGTTGATGCGCGGCTGGTAAAAGACGAAATTGTCGCCGTCAACAGCCAGGACGTCTTTGCTGGGCTTCGTGTAATCGATCCGCAGCTTCTGTTTCGATTTCTGCGGGCCGGGCTTGTAAAGCAACTGGCCGAATTCGGAATCGGTGACGCCAATCTGGGTGTTGGTCCTTTCAAGAATCATTTCGGCCTTGAGGCTCTTCAAATCCTGATGGGCCTTCTCCATTTTGTTGAGAATGCCGGTTAAAAGTTGTGCTTGCGCGTTGGCGGAAGCCGAGCGATCAACTCCCGCGATCAGAAGAGATATTCCCGCGATGATCGCCAGGGAAATGAGCTTTTTCATTTATAAAATCTCCATATCTGTATGGCGTTTAAGGGCACAACCGATGGACCGTCATTTGAACCGAACCCTGTATATTGATTTTCCATCCGAGGAGGTGAAATGTTCCAAGCCCTCTATAATGACGTCCCTTCCAAATTTGTCTAGCAAATAGAGCCGTATCGCTTCATTCGGAGTCCGGGCCAGCTCTATCCTATTCTGTCTTTTAAGAAAAACGTCCAACTCATCGGCCCCGACATAAGTTTCGCCTGCCCTGGACGCGGCCGCCTCGATCTCGTTCGCCGAATTTTGTTTCGCGCGATCACGATCTCCGAAGAAACTGCTCGGGACTAGAAAGACCGTCAGCACAATCAGCATGCAGAGCGCGTCGTATTGCCACGTCCCGCGGGCGTAAGACCAGAGGAGGACGTTTTTAATTCCGACCAGTATGGACTTCATAGAACTACTGTCCTGTCTGGAGTGAGTAGTGTGTAGTTGCGTATGTTCAACTGCCCACTACTTCAACGCTCTTTGACGATCGCCCCGTCGCGCATCTCGATGATTCGCGACGCCACCGCCGCGGCTTCGGGGTTGTGCGTGATCATGACGATCGTTTGCCTGAACTCCTGATTGAGCTCCCGCAGCATATCCAACACGATTGTAGAGTTTTCCGTGTCCAGATTTCCAGTCGGCTCGTCGGCCAGTATGATCGAGGGGCGGTTGATAATGGCGCGGGCGATTGCGACTCGTTGCTGCTCGCCGCCCGACATTTCGAGCGGTTTGTGCCTCATTTTATTTTCCAGACGCAATAATCGCAAGATTTCCCGGCGGGCGGTGGCGTCCAAGCCCGACTTGCCGTTGGCGTGAATGCGCTCGGCCAATTTCAAATTCCCCTCCGCCGTCAGCGTCGGGAAGAGGTTGAACCGCTGGAAGACGAAGCCGATCTTGCGGCGGCGCAGGTCGGTGCGCGCGGCGTCGCTCATCGCGGCCAGGTCCTCGCCGTCGACCATGACCCTGCCCGAACTCGGTTTGAGCAGCCCGCCAAGGATGTGCAGCAGCGTCGATTTGCCGCAGCCGGACGGCCCCATGACCGCGACGAATTCGCCGGGCGCGATCGAGAGGTTGACTCCGCGCAACGCGTTAACATCGACCTTGCCCACGCGGTAGACCATCTTTAAATCTTCGGTTTTTAGAATTGCGTTCATTCGTAAGAAAGAGCCTTCACGGCGTCTTGATTAGCCGCTCGCACGGCCGGGTAGAGCGCGCCGATCACCCCCGCGCCCAGTCGGATCGATGACGCCGCCAAAATCCACGTCCAGTGAAATTCGAGCCTCAAGGAGGTCACCCGTTCGATTCCGAACGCCGCGATCAGAGCCAAGGCGAGGCCGGCGACGACTCCGATCGCGCTGATCGCGACGGCCTCTTTTTCGATGACGCCGATGATGTAAGTCTTCGAAGCGCCGAGCGATTTCAGAATTCCTATCTCGCGCGTGCGCTCGGTTATCGTCGTGTACATGGCCAACAGGATGACGAGCGAGCTGACGACCATTGACAGCCCCATAACGGCTCTGACGAAGCCTTGAATGCCCGGAATCTGGCCCCTGAAATTCATGCCTATGTCGCGCGTCAGCACGACCTGGTTGCCGGGCAGTTCGGCGTCTATGCGGCGCGCGACCTCTTCCGGGGCGGTTCCCTCATCCACTTTGACCAGTATCGCCAGGCATTTATTCTCCTGAGACAGGGCGCGCTGCAGCGCGCCGAGCGACATCTTTATCCTCGATCCGATCTGCGGCGAATATATTCCGGCGACCTTCATTTTGTTGCCGAAGACCTGAATCTCGTCGCCCACGCCGATATTCCCGTGTTGCGCCTTGAACTCGTCAATGATCACCTCGTCATCGGCCTGGAACGGGCGCCCATCGACGATCCGCAAATTGCTGATGGCCGAATATGTGTCGAGCTCGACCGCGTCAATCATCTCGAAGCCGAGTCCGCTGTTTCCGCTTTGCAAGTAATGTCCGAAGGGGCTGACCGTGCGCACCCCCGGAATCTTCTTCAAGCGGTCGGCGTATCGGACGTCGAGCGGCATGGCGTTCGACGTCGAAAGCGTATTCGCGCCCACGCGCCAGAATTGAATCTCGGCCCCGACCCCCTGCTCCCGCCTGATGCGGTCGTTGAGCATGCCTCGCGCCAGCCCCGTGTTGAGAATGATCAGAATCACGCCCAGGGCAACGCCGGCCGTGCTGATCAGCGTGCGAGTGGGGCGCTGCCGGATGTTCGATATAACCAGATTGTCCATTGAATTCAGTGTCTCTTCTCCGGCTTATCGAGGTCGGTCTCGCGGAGGTTCTCGCTGTTTTCGAGCGCGAAGGCTGTCGGCTTCAGTTCGGGGTTGATCTCGAATTTCTCGTCGTTGAAGGTCAGCCGCGCCATATAGCCTTCATGAGGGCGATTGACCAGGATTACGCCCGGCCAGGTTGCCTCGCTACCGGATGGGCTACCAGACTGGCTGCCGGAGTTGAATCTCTTGTAGTCGGTATATTGAACTTCGGTAGCGAGTTGTCCCTGCTGGTCGAATACCTGCTGGCGGGCGAAGCGAGCCCCGTTCGCGCGGTCGAACCAGAAACGGCGGCGGACGCGCGCCGGCCCTTGCCCTTCTGGCGATACTTCCAGTTCCGAGATCACGTAGAAACTTCGCAGAACTCTGGCCCCTTTTTTCGCTCCCTGCCGAGTGTCGAGCTCCTCGACGAGCGACTCCTCGATCCCGAAAACGAAGCGCGGGTCATTCAGGGCTATCGGGCGCATCATCAAAGCTTCGGTGAAATGGAAAGGGCGCGCCGAAGAAAGCGCGCTCTCTTTCTCTTTCCCTTTGAGTTTCTGCATCCACGCGCTGTAATCAGCGTCATTCGTCCCGAGCAGAAACTGCCGGTATTCGGAGGGGGTGTAAATCGCGACCCTGAAACGGTTCGATTCCGAAACCATGTCTGCGACCCTCGTCCCGAAGCCTACCTGAATCAGCATCCGAATCTTATCCGGGCGCTGCAATATTAAGGTTAATTCCGCTTCGAAACGATACTTTTCCGACGCCGCAGCGTCGGTGAACAGCATATAGGCCTGTGAAGTGCGAAGCGATTTCAGATCGGTGAAGGGCTGAAGCTGCTTGGTTAAATCGTCGAATTTAGCATCGGCAACCGGGGTGAGCAGTTTGGGGATTGTGTAGTCCTTGTCTTTTAGCAGACTGGAGCACGAGGCGCTCAGGATAAGCAACACGAGCGTCGAGACCGCCAAGACAATGCGGCGCGCGTGGGCGCCGGCGCGGCTTTTAGAATTTTCCTGCAGGGAACAATCCACTCGAACCATAGTATGGTCAGCCTACCAATCAACGGCGTTAAACAAGGCCGTGAAGCTATCAGAAGCCGTCGTTCCTTGTCAATCTTCCGCGTCGGGCGTGGCGCGCCGGAGTTCGGCGCGCGCTGGGTACGCGTCGCTTCCAGCGCGCAGTCATGGGGAAAGACGTATTGATCGAAATCAGACGCCTCGAAGGCGCCTCGCCTGCGCCAGGTGGTTATCGCTTGCAATCGAGCGCATCCGGCCCCGAGAGCGCTAAGGGCCTCCAATTGATCTTCCACCCACGCCTGCGCGCTGGAAGCGACGCGCACCCAGGTTCTTTTCATTAAATAAGCGCCAGCTTGACGTGATTTGCGCCCCTCGCGTACACTTCGCCTACGTCAGACCTTCCAACTCGGGTTATGGATTAAGAACTCGGGCGCGCACGGATATGGGAGCGCTCACGGACTTTTGAAAGGCAAAATGGAAAAATATTGTCGGCGGACGGGCAAGGGATGCCGTAGCGCGCGTTCTGACAATGAGGTCCCAAGCAAATCCTACAAGGAAGGGCCGCATCAGGCGGCGCTGAGAGGAGAGAAACCTTTATGCAACATCGATTTTTCGAACGGACGCCGGCGCGCCGCATCGCGCTGTTTCTGATTTTCGCGTTGTCGCTATCTTCGTTCATCCTGCCATCCTTCGGAGCCTTCGCCCAGGAGGAGAAAGACAACAAGAAGAATGAGGACAGGAAGAAGGACAAGGCGAAGAAGAGTCAGGAGGAGAGGGTCAAGAGCATTTACAAACGCTGGAAGGACGAGGACGTCCGCTGGATCATCACCGATGAAGAGCGCAAGATCTTCGACTCACTCAAGACCGACGACGAGCGGGAGCAATTCATCGAAGGGTTCTGGTACCGCCGCGACCCCGATCCTGACACCGACGTTAACGAATACCGCGAAGAGTATTACCAGCGCATCGCCTACGCCAACGAGCATTACACCAGCGGCATCCCCGGATGGAAGACCGACCGCGGGCGCATCTACATCATGTTCGGCAAGGCCGATCAGATCGAAACGCATCCGTCGGGCGGCAGCTACGACCGCCCAGCCTGGGAAGGCGGCGGCTCGACGTCGACCTATCCCTTCGAAATCTGGTGGTATCGCTACATCGAAGGAGTAGGTTCGGACGTTGAGATCGAATTCGTAGACCCGACTGGTTCGGGCGAATATCGCATCGCGCGCAGCCCCGATGAAAAGGACGCGCTGCTTTACACCCCGAACGCGGGCTTGACGCTGTCCGAGCAGCTCGGCCTGACGACGAAGGCCGACCGCATCGCATTCGGCGGATTCGGCGGTGGCGGCCGGGGCAATCAAATGTTCGGTCAGCGGGCCAAAGACAATCCGTTCGAAAAACTCGACCTGCTGGCCAAATTGTCGCGACCCCCGAAAGTCAAATTCAGCGAGCTCGCGGGGATCGCCGAATCCGACCTGCCGAAGCCCAGCTTCGACGTGCTCGACGCGGTTTTGAACGTCAACCTGCTGCGCGTGACCGAAAACGCCGTGCTGACTTCCTTCACCGTCGAAATGGCGAATCAGGACCTGGTTTACAAAGAGGTTGGCGGATTGCCGCAGGCGGCGATCAATATCTACGCCAAGATCACCAACGTCTCCGGCCGCCGCGCCGGGCTGTTCGAGGACGTGGTGACTTCGAGCTTCACGCCGGAGGCGCTCAACATCGGCCAGCAGCAGAGGTCGACCTACAACAAGAACGTCGTGTTGCCGCCGGGCAATTACAAGGTTGACATAGTCGTGCGCGACGTGAACAGCGGAAAGACCGGCGTTCTCAAGCAGGGTTTCACGGTCCCGAAATACGAAGAAGGCAAGCTTTCGACCTCGACCATGATCCTGGCTTCGAAGATCGAGCCGCTCAACGGGCGTCTGCCCAGCGGCCAGCACGTGCTCGGCTCGCTCAAAGTGATTCCGAACGCGACCGGAGAATTCAAACAGAATCAGACCCTCGGCGTTTACATGCAGGTCTATAACGTCGGCATCGACCAGTCGACGCTGCGGCCGAGCGTGGACATCGAATACGTAATTTCGCAAAAAAGCAAAGAAGTCTCGCGGATCAAAGAGGACGGCAAGGGCGGATTAGGCTCTATCAACAGCCAGCAGATGACGCTGGCCCGCATGGTCTCGCTCAAGGACTTCAAGCCGGGCTTCTACGACATTCAAGTGATGATCAAAGACAACGTCCTTAACCAGATGATCACGACCGACAAGGACGTTTTCCAGGTGAAATGAACCTGACGGGGCGACGAGGCGACGTTTCATCTTCGCCCCGTCGCCCCGTCTCTCTGTTCCCCTGCCTTTATCGCGCCAGCTCCCACACGACCTCGCCGTTGATCACCGTCATCACGCACCGAGTCTTCAAAATATCCATCTCGGGAATCTTCATAATGTCGGCCGAGAGAACGGTCAGGTCGGCGAATTTTCCGACTTCGATCGAGCCTCTGTACTTCTCTTCGAACGCCGCGAACGCGGCCCAGATGGTGAACATCTTCAACGCCTGTTCGCGAGTCACGGCCTGTTCGGGATGCCAACCCTCGCCCGAAAATCCCTTCTGATCCTTGCGCGCGACGGCGGCGTAGAATTCGATCATCGGCTCGCCGCGTTCGACCGGGGCGTCTGAGCCGCCGGCGATGATGTTGCCCTGTTTAAGAAAGCTCTGCCAGGCGTATGCGCCCTCAAGCCGCTTCACCCCGACGCGGCTCGGGGCGAAGTGCAGGTCGCCGATGGCGTGCGACGGCTGCATTGACGGGATGATTTTTAGTTTGGCGAAACGCGGGATGTCGTCGGGATGGACGATCTGCGCGTGCTCGACGCGCCAGCGCGGGTCGCTCCGATCCTGGCGTTCGATCATCGGCGTTTCGTTGAACGCTTTTTCGTACCAATCGAGAATCGTGCGGTTGGCGCGGTCGCCGATGGCGTGGACTTCGACCTGAATGCCTTTGCGCAGCGCGGACTGGAGCATCGGCAGGACGTCTTCTTCTTTCTGCGTCAGGAACCCCGCCGTGTCGTGATCGGCGTACGGCTCGAGCAGCGCCGCGCCTTTGGACCCGAGCGCGCCGTCAATGCTCACTTTGATCGTGCGGATCGTGAGTCGACCGTCGAAGAAGCCGACCTGCGGGCCTTCGCGCAACAAACGTTCGGTGTCGGCGCTGGGGCCGCGAATCGCTTCGTAGAGCCGAATCTTCATCTTCTTTTCGGCGAGCAGCTTCTTCATCATCTCGATCTGAGTCCACGAGACGCCGGCGTCGTGGATTTGCGTCCAGCCGAGCGAGAGGCTGCGCTTGTCGGCCAATATCAACGCCTGTTCGAGATCGGCGTTGGTGGAGGATGGGGTGTGGCGCGCGACCAAAGCCTGCGCGCGGTCTAAAAGCATTCCGTTCGGCTCGCCGGTTTTCTTGTCTTTCATGATTTCGCCGCCGAACGGATTTTCGGTGTCTTTATCGACGCCCGCGATCTTGAAGGCGGCGCTGTTGGCGACGGCGCCATGGCCGTCGGCTCGCGTCAGGTAGACCGGATTGTTCGGGGCAATCTTGTCCAGGTCCCCTCGGGTCGGGAATACGGGCGGCTTCCAGAACGTCTCGATCCAGCCGCGACCCGTCACCCACTCGCCCGGCTTGGCCTTCGAGACGCGCGCTTTGACTTTGGCCAGAAAATCTTCGAGGCTTGTCGTCCCTTCCAGGTTGAGGTTCATCTCGCGGAACCCGACGCCGGAGAAATGGTAATGCGCGTCTACGAGGCCGGGCACGACCGTCGCGCCTTTCAGGTCGATGACCTTCACGCCTTTGCCTTCGTATTTCTTCGCCTCTGCGTTTGAGCCGACGAAGACAACCTTGCCGAATTTGGCCGCGACGGCTTCCGCCTTCGGGCTGCCGTCGTTGACGGTGTAGATATTGCCGTTTTTGAAGACGATGTCGGCCTCGGGTTCGGCCTTCTGCCCTGACGCCATCCTGTGGCCAGACGTGGCGAGCAGGAGAGCGGCGACGATCAAAGTCGGGACGATGAATCTCATATTTCCTCCGGTTGAGTGAGTAAAATGTGGTACGGTATCGCCAGCGGATGGCCGTGATTGTATCGCTTGTTGGGGACGAGCAAAAGTCCGCCGGCGCGTTAAAGTTAGATCAGTTTTCATATAGGTGTACGGGTCAATAGAACGCGGATGACACGGATAGAGCGGATTGACGCTGTCCTTTTTGGGCTTTATCCGCTCTATCCGCTCTATCCGCTCTATCCGCGTTCTATTGATACGAAAAAAAGCCTGAGTCAGAGGTCGCTATGCGGCGTTACATCGTCAGATTCGCTTTCGCCTTCGCGCTTTCCGTCGCGGTCTGGCCGCGCTTCGCCGCCCGGCCCGGATCGGCGGCGGGAGACGTCTGGCTGAAAGCGCAATCGACGCATTTCACGCTCATCGGCGACGCGAGTGAAAAAGCGATTCGCGACGCGGGGATGCGTCTGGAGCAGTTCCGCGAGGCCTTCTCGCAAATCTCCTCACATATCTTCTCGCCTTCGGCCATCAACTCTTCGGTCCCGATCACAGTCATCGTCTTCAAAAACGATTCGGCGTACAGGCCGTTCAAGCCGCTTCACCAGGGCAAACCGGCCGAGGTGTCAGGGCATTTTCAATCGAGCGGCGACGCGGCGTACATAGCGTTGGCCGCCGAGCGAGAGACAGGCAATCCTTATGCGATCATCTTTCACGAATACGTCCACGCGTTGACGAGCGGCGGCAGGGGGGGCGCGCCACTTGGCTCTCCTCTTCCAACCCCTCTTCCGACCTGGGTCAGTGAGGGACTGGCCGAATATTTCAGCTCTTTTGAAGTGACCGCCGGGGGGAAGAAGGGCCGGCTCGGCGCCGCCATAGCGAGTCACGCGAGGCTGTTGCGCGAGCGTCCGCTGATACCGCTCGAAACGCTGTTGGCGGTCGATCAGACTTCGCCGTTTTACGTCGAGACCGAAAAGAAGAGCCTCTTTTACGCCGAGTCATGGGCGCTCACCCATTACCTGCTGCGCCCGGGCGGAAGGCGACCTCAATTCCGCCAGTTCATCAACGCTTTGGCGGAGGGCAAACCGGCCGACCTCAGTTTCAGACAGGCGTTTCAAACCGATTACGCAACCATCGAACAGGAGTTGAGAAATTACATCGCCCAGGGCGCGTATCCGACGGAAGAGACGGCGTTCACCCGACAACTCGGATTCAAACCGGAGATGAAGACCGCGGCTTTGAGCGAGGCCGAGGCTAAGACTTATCTGGGAGACCTGCTATGGCGCATTCACCGCTCCGTTGACGGCGAGGCCTTTCTCAACCAAGCGCTCTCTCTCGACCCTGGGCTGGCGTTGGCGCATCAATCGTTCGGAACGCTCAGGCTGCGGCAGAACCGCTACGCCGAGGCGCGGGGCTATTTCCGGCGGGCGATCGAAGCCGGCTCGCAAGATTACCTGACGCATTACTACTACGCGCTCGCCATCCACCGCGAGCAGGTCGACGAGAGCCAATACATATCCGAGCTTCCCGAAGAGTCCGCCAAGGAGATGCGCGCGGCGCTCGGGACTGCGCGCCGGCTCAACCCGGAATTCGCGGACACCTACAAACTGCTCGCGTTCATCAATATGATTCGGGGCGAGGGCCTCGACGAGGCGATAGACCTTATCAACCGCGCGATCTCGCTCGCGCCACATCGCGAGGACATCGTCTACACGTTGGCGCAGATTCAACTGAGGAGGAAAGATTACGCCGCCGCGCGCCGGACCGCGCTGACGCTGGCCGGCGCGGCGAAATCGGAGGCGCGCGAGCGGGCGAATTCTATGCTCGAGAATATCGCGAAAATCGAAGAGCAATTGGCGCAAATGAAAGCCGAGGACGAGGCGCGAGGCGCCCAGTCTTCGCCGCCTTTGCCCGGCCAGCGTTTTCAGGGCGATCAGGTTCGCGGCCTTCTGACGCGGATCGATTGCGACGACGCGGGCGTCACGCTGACGGTCAAAACCGAGTCGCGGTCTTTCAAGTTCCGCACGACGCAAGCCGGCGAACTCACCCTCGTCCGATACACGCCTGACGTCCCGACCTCGATAATCTGCGGCCCGATCAATCCGGCCAAGCCGGTGATCGTGACCTATCGCGGCTCGGCTCGGCCCCGCGTCACTGACGTCGACGGAGAGCCGATCGGCGTGGAGTTTTTGAAGCCGGGCTGGAATTAAGGATTGCGGATTGAAGAAATTCCACAATTACTTTCCCGCGTCTTGCAATTCTAGATTGCCGATTGAGGTTCAAAAAATCCGCAATCCGCAATCCGCAATCCGCAATCCACAACCCGCAATCCCCCATCCTCGCCTTTCATATTTATGCGGGATGGTTTATATGGAAGTGCGCGTTTTGGCCGTGATTGGCCAAAAGTCGGCAATACCGTCACTCAAATTCTGAAACAGATTATCCAATCCGAAAGGAAGGGCACGATGAATCGCAGGGATTTTATCGCCACGGGGTTGGTCTCCGGCGTAACGGCCGTGGCCGCGCCGAATGTGGCGCTCGCCGGCGCGAGCGGCGCCGAACCCGCACACAAATTCAAACTCAACTACGCGCCGCATTTCGGCATGTTCAAACTGCACACAGGCGACGACCTGGTCGCGCAACTGCAATTCTTTCGTGAGCAGGGCTTCACCGCGCTCGAAGACAACGGCTTGCCCGACCGTCCCGTCGCCGATCAGGAGAAGATCGGCAAGGCGTTGGCCGATTTGAAAATGACGATGGGCGTCTTCGTAGCCACGAAGGACTTTGTCAATCCGACCTTCGCCGTCGCCACCTGGAAACCCGAAGTGCGCGAGCCGATCCTCAAAGACATCCGCAACGCGGTGGAGGTCGCCAAGCGCGTCAACGCCAAATGGTGTACGGTCGTGCCCGGCTGCCACGACGAGCGCCTGGATTGGGAATACCAGACGGCCAGCGTGATCGACATGTTCCGCCGTTGCGCCGAGATTTGCGAGAAGGCCGGGCTGGTGATGGTGATGGAGCCGCTCAACACGCGCCGCGATCATCCGAAGCTATTCCTGACCAGGATCGGACAGGCTTATCAGATTTGCCGCGCGGTCAACGGCCCCTCAGTCAAGATTCTTTACGACATGTACCATCAGCAGATCACCGAAGGAAACATCATCCCGAATATCGATCTGGCCTGGGATGAGGTCGCTTACTTCCAGGTCGGCGACAACCCGGGCCGGAAGGAGCCGACGACGGGCGAGATGAATTACCGCAACATCTTCAAGAACATTTACAGAAAAGGCTTTAAAGGCGTGGTGGGGATGGAGCACGGCGTCAAGGACAACAAGACCAAAGAGGGCGAGATGGCCTGCGTTCAAGCTTACGTCTCGTGCGACAATTTCGAGATCGACGGATAATGCAAGAATCCTTACGATTGCGGATGGTGCAATCGCCGATCATCCCGGTGGTCGGCGAATTGATACGAAGTCATACGGGCGTGATCTCGCTCGGGCAGGGCGTAGTCTCTTACCCGCCGCCGAGGCAGGCCTTCGATCAGATCGCCGAATTTCTCGCCGACCCCGAACTGCACAAATACCAGGCCGTCTACGGCGTCCCGCGGTTGCTGGAACTGATCGAAGCAAAACTTAGTGACGAAAACGGAATAGACGTGAAGCGCGCCGATCAGAGAAGACGCGTCGTGGTCACGGCTGGCGGCAACATGGCTTTCGTCAACGCTCTGCTGGCGGTGGCCGACGCGGGCGACGAGATAATTCTGCAAACGCCGTATTATTTCAACCACGAGATGGCGATCACGATGGCGGATTGCCGCGCCACACTAGTTCCGACCGACGAGAATTATCAACTTCGCCCCGACCTGATCGCCTCGGCGATCACCGAAAGGACGCGCGCCGTCGTGACGGTCTCGCCGAACAATCCGACGGGCGCCGTTTACAGCGAATCATCTCTGCGCGAGGTGAACGAGATCTGCCGCGCGCGCGGCGTCTATCACATCCACGACGAGGCCTACGAATATTTCACCTACGGCGGCGCGAAACATTTTTCCCCTGGATCAATCGAGGGGAGCGGCGAACACACGATCTCGCTCCATTCGCTCTCGAAGTCTTACGGCTTCGCGAGTTGGCGCGTAGGGTGGATGGTCATCCCCGAACATATCTTCGAGGCGGTCAACAAGATTCAGGACACGATCCTGATTTGTCCGCCGGTCGTCTCGCAGTTTGCCGCGGCCGGCGCGCTGCGAGTCGGCGCCGGATATTGCCGCGCGCAGGTCGAAGGTTTAGCCTCAGTCCGCGAGATGGTCATGAGCGAGTTGGCGGCGCTAGGCGATTGTGTCGTCGTCCCGCCGGCGGACGGCGCGTTCTATTTCTTTCTAAAGCTTGACACTGAGATGAAGCCGCTGGCCTTGGTCGAGCGATTGATCAAAGAGCACGGCGTGGCGGCGATCCCGGGCAACGCGTTCGGCATGGAGAATGGGTGCTACCTGCGCGTCGCTTACGGCGCCCTGCGGCCGGAGACGGTGGCCGAAGGCGTCGGGCGGCTGGCTCGCGGGATACGAAGCATCACAGGCAAGAGGTAACGACAATGCAAATCATCGGTCTACAACTTGACAGCGTTTGGGAAAATAAAGCGGCAAATCATGACAAGGTCCTCTCGCTTTTGGATAAGGCCAAACCGCAGGCGGGGGCGCTGGTCGTTTTGCCCGAAATGTTCGCGACGGGCTTCAGCATGAACGTCGCCGCGATACATGACGAATCGCGCGAGACTCAGGATTTCCTCTCTCTCTCGGCGGCCGAGCGCAACATCTATCTGATGGGCGGCGTGGTGATGAGGGACGAGGCGACCGGACGCGGACGAAATGAAGCCGTCGTCTATTCGCCGGAAGGCAGGGAAATCGCGCGCTATTGCAAGTTGCAGCCTTTCGCCCCGGGGGGCGAATCGGAACATTACACGGCGGGCGATCGGGTGTGTCTCTTTGAGTGGCGGGAATTCATGGCGGCGCCATTCATCTGCTACGACCTGAGATTTCCCGAAATTTTTCGCCGTGCGGCCGCGCGTGGCGCAACCCTGATCGTAGTCATCGCCAGTTGGCCGGCCGTGCGCGACGACCACTGGGTGACGCTGCTCAAGGCGCGCGCGATCGAGAATCTGGCATACGTCGTCGGCGTCAACCGCTGCGGCCAGGACCCGAAGCATTATCACTCCGGGCGCAGTGTTATCTACGACCCGCACGGGCGCGTAATGGCCGACGCCGGCGGCGAAGAGGGCTGGATCGAGGCGCAATTGGAATTGCAGCCGCTGCTCGATTGGCGGCGGAACTTTCCCGCGCTCGGCGACATGCGTCGGGATTTCAACAGGCTTGAGAAATAGTCGCAAGAATCTGTTTCGCGACCGTCAGGGCCGCCCTAGCATAAGTCGCAAGAGGAGCCTATGCTGAAAATCATCCTGGTGTTGTTGGGAGGGGCGGTTGGAACTGGCT
>DATCXQ010000748.1:0-4908 GCA_036565725.1 Blastocatellia bacterium | reverse complement strand
ACGCCGGCACGCAGGACGATGCCGCCACCGCATGGCCGAGCCGAACCCGCCGGTGGCCTTCGGGCGCGTCCTCGTAATACATCCGCCGCAACCGATAATTGCCGTCAACCTCGGAATCGATGGAGGACGGAGGTTCGCCCATCCACGTCGTGGTGAACTGCCAGTTATGGCCGGTGTTGAGCGTTGTCGCGTTCAGGATCAGGATCGGGACTTTAGCCGCGCGGCGCCAGTTGTCGTTCTTGGGATGAAAGTCGATGTGTTCGCCTATCGGCCGGATTTGAAGATCATTCAGCCATCGCGCCTTGGCCCCCTCGCCGTCCTCGACGCGGCTGAAAATCCTCTTCTCGTACAACTCGCCGAGGCGCGTCGTGCGCGAATAATTCGACGAGAAGATCATCTTCAGATTCACGAACGGGTTGGCCACTACGCTCGTGCGGATGTTGGTCTGAACGCCGGCAAGAAAGTCGCGTTCGACGCGTTTGACGATCTCGATGTAATCCTCTTTTGTGATTTGCTGGTCTGCCTTTTCCTGCAGCAGTTTCCGAACTTCCAGGTAATAATGCGCGCCGATGATCGAGCCGCCGGAGACGCAGGAGAGCGCCTCGACCTTTCGCAGTAAGTCCAGTTCCGCGAGTTTCGCAAGCACGCCTATGTGGTAGAGCGCTGCGCGGAACCCTCCGCCCGAAAGCGCCAAACCGATCTTGCCCATGAAGGCCGACGCGCAGGCGGCTTCGGCCATGTGCTCTGCGGCTTGAGCCTCGCGCTCCTTGCCGTATATTTCCTTGAGCGCTTCGAACAGCGTGTCCCAGGCTAGGGGTTGACGTCCTCGATCAGTGGTTATCGCACGCTTGTCCAACAGGCGTGACAACTGAGCGAATTGCCTGATTGTTGATTCGAGCTCCCATTCCGGCACGCCTTCCAATACTGCGGCTTCCTTCAGCCATTTCCGCGCCTCGTCATAATCTTCCAGCCCGAAATATGATTCGGCGATTGTGGCGATAAACCACCATTGTTGCTTGAGCGACTGGTCTTTCTCCGCCATATCGACCAGCGTCTCGGCGATCTTCCTGCGAATCTCAATCGCTTTGTTTCGGCGATCCACGGTACTTTTCAACAAGATGTTGGTCTCTCTGGCTGCTTCCTCTTCCTGATCGGCGATCAGGTCGAGTACGAAGGCGGCGTTGATCCCCGTATATCCAAAATCACCTTTAACCCCCTGCTCGTAGCCGCGCAAATAGAAGACCATCGAACGTTCCAGCTGCTGTTTCTGCCCGTCCAACTCCCAAAGACGTTTGTGAATCGCTCCCGCCAATCCCAGCGTCTCCTGATTCTTTGTGGTACGGATGTCGTCGGCCTTGCATAGTATGTTGAACGCGTCGTCGAGCTTTTCGTCCGGCGGCAGATCGGGGTCTTTATACGTGACCAACGCGAGTTGCTGCGCGAGTTTCAAGCGGTTGTCTGGATGATTGGCTTCAGGCTTGTCCTGCGCGCGCTCCAGAATCCTTCGCGCGTAGCCGAAGGCCCGCTCGTTTTTGAGCTTTTTGGCCAAGCCGAACATAATGTCGAAATTCGCGTCCTGACCGGCGATGATCGTCTTTGCCAGTTTTACGTTTTCGCTCTCGCGACTGATGTTATTGCTGTCATGGCTGTTTGGCATAGAGCGTCTCCTGTCTGATCGCTGCTTCGGGTTGTTCTTCGATATAGGGCTATCGTTTCCGATTTTCCCGCTTGCCCGTCGATTCGTGCAGATACTTCTCGCGTTCCTCCGGCGTCAACTCGCGCGGCGACAGTCTGCGCGCCGACTCCATCAATTCATCGAAACGCATAGACATCGCTCGATCGCGCATTGGGCTTTCAAGCAAACACCGCCTTAACGCGTTTTCGGCCTGCGTTGTGCGGGCGATGCGCGCCGCATTGGTCGCCAGGATTAAACTGAGGTTAGGATCATTCGGCAGCAATGAAATCGAGTTGGTAGCCAATTCACGCGACTGAGCGATGTCGCGTTGTCGTTCGGCGTCGATAGCGTTTGCCCGCGCCAGTTGGGCGGACGCTTCCGCACGCCTGCGCGCGCTTTCCGCCTCCCTGAACGCGTCTTCGACGGACTTTTTTAGCGCCTGAGCTTCCGCCGAGCTCTGTTCCGCAATCTTTCTCTTCGCCTCCTCCGCCTTCAGCGAATCGCCGGTTTTGACCAGCGCCTTTTCGAGTTTACGACCCTGATTCAGAGCATAAAACGCCGTCGGCAAAGAGATCATGAAAGTCGCCGCGATCAATCCAGCCGCCGCAGGACTGACTCGCTTGCGCCAATTGAACGGCAAATGATCTTTCACCCACTGCTCGTCGAACACCGTCTCATAAATCCGGTTTCGCGTCCGCAACTGGGCGCCTTCGCGCCGCACGACGCCTGAAAGCTTCAGGTGCGTTATGACCGTCGAGCGCTCTTCGTCCCGCACGGCGTTCCCCGCGCGAATCTCCCCGTAAGTCGTCAGCGCGCCTTCGACGTCGGGCGCGTGTTTGGTGAGCATGTCGCGGACGAACTGCAGGTTGCCGTCCTGTTCGCTCATCGCGCCCAAGAAGGTATCGGCGACCACGCGGTCGACGTCGGCCTCGGTCCAACGCAGGTGGCGCGCCTCCACCATCGCAATGCAGAGGCGCTGCGTCAGGTAAGGGTGTCCGTTCGTCCACTTCATCGCCCACCGTAGAACCTGTTTGGCTTCGCCGGGCGGGAGGCTTAAGCCCTCGGCCAGCGGCGCGGCCTCCTCATATGTGAAATCGCCCAGTTCAACGCTTTGCCGGAAGTCGAACGGCATTCGCTGCGGATCGCGGATCAGTTCGCCGGGCGCGGCAACGCCGAAGATCGCGAATGAAAGCCGCTTGAATTCGGGCTTGATCGCCCGAGCGTTGTACAGATACCGGATTGCCGCGTAGAAGTCGTTGGTGAAATCGAGGCCCAGCGTCGCGCCAATTTCGTCAACGAAGACGACCACGGGTTCGCTCACCTCCTTCAGCAACACTTCCTCGAAGAATTTGGTCATGCGCTGGGCGCCGCTCAGGTGGGCGTTGGATTCCCACCACGCGGCGGCGTTGACGCCGAGCGCCAACTGGTCTTCTATGATGGCGAGCAGTCCCATGTACCATTGTTCGGGCGTGACGTGCGCGCCGATCTGCGTCAGGTCAATAATCACTGAGCGGATTTTTTCGCCCGCAAGCCGGTTCGCCGTGCGAACCATCAGGCTCGATTTGCCCATCTGGCGGGCGGTCAGGATGTAGGCGAAGGCGCCTTGACGACAGAGGTTGAGCAGTTCGTCATCGGCCCGGCGCGAAAGATAGAGACCGCCGCCGGCTTGAACTGTTCCTCCGACGGTGTATATGGCGTGTTTCATCTCTGATGACATTTCGGTCGTTCCCTTTTCATCACTCCAGGGCAGGCAGGATTTTTTTATCTATGAATAGGGGGTGGTGTGGTTCGAGCGCCAGGACGACCTGATCGGCGACTGATTGATCAGGCTCGACTTTGTGTTTGTAGCTGATGAAGACGCGCGTCCGCTCTGTAGGTAGGGGATCAAACATAGAACCTCGCTGGTGAAAGAGATCACGCTTCGCGCAACGTCAGTTGCTTGCAAAAGCGGATTATGTTCAGAGTGTCATGCGTTGTGACATCTCCATTTAGTTGTTCAGTCCTGCCATCATTTCTTGCTGTACGGCATTTGTAATTTTGGCCCCTGCTTAATATCGCTATTCGGTAACGGGCGCCGGATAT
This sequence comes from Blastocatellia bacterium, assembly GCA_036565725.1. Lineage (GTDB taxonomy): Bacteria > Acidobacteriota > Blastocatellia > RBC074 > RBC074 > JAJVID01. The sequence continues at coordinate 1,151 of DATCXQ010000748.1, read as the reverse complement.
TCGACGGCGCCGGCAGAGACGGCAGCCAGACCTCGATCGACCCCCGCGGAATGTCTTTGGCCGCGCCCAGTCTCAACGACGGCTTCAATTCAAGCGTTTTTTCGATCCCGCCGGCCCTGAGCGCGTTCTCGACAATCTCTTTGACTTGGGTGGCCTTCGCCTCATCTTCCTTATGGAAATAGCGCACGTCGCCCGTGGTCGGCAGCGTCACCAGTTGAAAACCGCCTGGCACTACGTAATTCGTCTGTTTTCTGAGCGCCGCGGCGATTTTTTTAAGCGTGGCGACGTCATTCTGGCCGCGGTAGTGCAGATATATCGTCGGATTGGTTTTGGGCGGCGCCGACGTTCCGATGAACGGCGTTGAGGTCGGTTTTGGTCGAAGCTCTTTCAAAAGATTTGAAGCTTCAGTATCGATTTTAGAGTACTCCGGTTTGCTCTTACTCAGATTGATCGCCTTTTCGAAATCATCGATGGCGAGTTGGAACTTGCCGGTCTTTTTGTATGCGAGGCCGCGATTAAGGTAAGGCTTCGGGTCGTAGGAGACGCCATCACTAAGCCCCGTATTGATATCGCTGATGGCTTCTTCGCTATCTCCGGCTCCGCCGCGCTTCATACGGGCCTCGCCGCGTCTTATGTAGGCTTCGGACAAACCCGGTTTCAATTTGAGCGCCTGTTCGAAGTCTGCGAGCGCGTGGTCGTAGTCGCCGGACGCCGAAAAGGCGCTGCCGCGCCAGAGAAAGGCGATCGGATTATCCTTGGAGAGATCAATCGCGCGATTGTAATCGGCCAGCGCCTTGTCCCGGCTGTCCTGCTCGGCAAAGACTTTTCCACGATTGACATAGGCGTCGGACAGGTCCGGATCGAGTTTGATGGCGTGATCGTAAGCGGCCTGGGCCTTGGCAAAGTCGCGCCTCTGCCCGTACACGTCGCCGCGTCCGACGTAAGCCGCCGCGTAATTCGCATCCAGATTGATAACCTTATCGAAATCGGCGAGCGCCTCGTCTAATTGCTTCCTTTCGAGATAGACGCGCCCTCTGCCGTAATAGGCGAGCTCATAGGACGGATCGATCCTGAGAGCCGCGTCATATTTTTCGAGGGCCTTATCGAAATTCTCCTGCCCCGCCTCCCGATCCCCCTCGGCTGTTATGGCG
>DATCXQ010000711.1:0-4016 GCA_036565725.1 Blastocatellia bacterium | reverse complement strand
CCTGACCTGGGGTTCCGCCTTCGGCTCCACCCCAGGCTTTATTCTGACGCCCGCTCCGCGGGCTTGAAATTACCAAAATACTTAGTTTACAGAGCACTTAGTCCCCACTCCACGATCCCTTTTTGCCTGTTTTACCCTCTTTACCTTTTTGCTTCCCTCATATTTGTAGTCGTGATAGATTTGCGCACAAATTTGTTTGTAACAAGTCAATTCAGACACAACTTTGATGTTTAAATGGCGTTTCGAGAAAAGCGGTCGCCCTGGCGCTCGCTCGACGTGAACCGCCGTTTACATATCTAAACACGAGTTTGTCCTAACAACAGGAGGTACCCCATGAAAACGACACTGCTTCAACAGGCGATGCGCGGACAAAAGCGCGCCTGGTTTGCTGTTTTGGGCGTCGCGTTATTCATTCTGTTAAGTCAGGCTGCGCGGGCCCAGCCGCCAAGCCACGACCCTTCGAGAATGATCAGAAATACGGACGGAAGATACTGGATCTTCACTACCGGAGACGGAGTTTGGGCTATGTCTTCGAGTAATTCCAATTTCACCGATTGGAGAGCCGAACGTACGGTGTTTCCGATAGGTACTTGGCCGTCCTGGATCAATAACTTCGTCAACGGCTTTCAGGGATTCTTTTGGGCGCCGGATGTTATCTTCATGAATAATCAGTACTACCTCTATTATTCATGCGCGGGCGTCGGGGCCCCTGCGGCCATAGGGCTGGCGACAGCTTCAAATCTGGCCGGTCCGTGGACTGATCGTGGGATGATTGTCGCCGGCAACAACGCCATTGACCCGTCCGTTTTGATTGACGGCGGCAATTTATGGCTTACCTACGGCAATTGGAACAGCGGCATAGACTTGATACAACTCAATCCTTCGACTGGAACTCGGCTGAATTCAAACCACTGGGATTTAATTCCCGGCGAGGTGGAAGGCCCTGCTCTGATAAAAAACGGGAGTTTTTACTACCTCTTTTTTCAAAGAGGGCTGTGTTGCAGCGGGGTAAACACCGCCTACTACACGCAAGTAGGACGCTCGACCAGCGTTACGGGGCCTTACGTCGATAAAAACGGCAATACGTTGCTGACCGGGGGCGGAAGTACATTTCTTTCCAACAGGGACGGACGATACATAGGGCCCGGGCATGTCGGATATGGCGAGGGAAAATTGACCTATCATTTCTATGACGGAAATGATAACGGCGCGCCAAAACTCAGGATCACAACCTTGAGTTGGAGCAATGGATGGCCCGTGGCGGACGGGGCGTCCCCTCCTAATGATCAACCGATCGCGAACGGCACATACAGATTGCAAAATCGCGCGAACGGAAAAAATCTGGACAATCTCGGCGCAACGGCCGACGGCGCAAATGTTGGCCAGTGGGCATCCAGCAGCAGCAATAATCAACGATGGGTGGTCACCTACTCAGGAGGGTTTTACAAGTTGCGCTGTGTTACCGGAAGTAAAAACCTGGACAGTATAGGGCGCGCAACCAACGGCTCAATCGTGGGTCAGTGGAGCAACGGTTCAAGCCCGAACCAGCAATGGTCAATCGTTCGCGTAGGCTCATATTACAAGGTCGTCAACAGAGCCAACGGCAAATGCGTCGACACAGGCGGGTCGAACGTCGATGGGGCTTCCATGCAGCACTGGTACAACGGCGTGAGCTTCAACCAGCAGTGGAATTTCCAATTCGTAAGCTCATCAACGTCGGCGACGGCTTTGATTGAGGACGAGCAGTTGGCGTATGAAGAATCGGTTTTGAACGAGGGGGCGAAGGAAGAATCTCCCGGACTTCAACTTTATCCAAGCCCGGCGACAAATGAGCTTGTAATAGTTTTGCCGGAGTTCAGCGCGGGAGAGAAAGTCGCCAGCCTCCTGAATGGCGCAGGCAGAGTTGTTCTGTCGGCGGCGTTTGCGGGTTCGAAATGCGACTTGAATACCGAAGACGTTCCAGCCGGAATGTACGTCTTGAAGATCATGAGCGGCAATAAGTTGATGGCTGAGAAAGCGGTCATGATCAAGAGATAGCTGGAGACTCATTTAAAAACAAGTGAACGAGTGATGAAGCGTCGAATCCGCCTCCAGACTAAAATAGCGTTTTCGCTAAGCGATCAACAATCTCTTTTCGCTCCTTCATCGCCTGTTCTTTCTCGGAATCGCTGAGTTGTTTGAATCGCGCCATCGAGGATTTGGCGTCATCCATTCTTCTCAGCCGGGAGTATACGAGACCGAGTTGGTAATGAGCCTCCGCCAGATTAGCGTCCAGCGCGATCACTCTTTCCAACTCGGTCCTGGCTTCATTCAGGCGGTTGGCGCGCAATAGGAGCTTTGCCAGACTCAGCCGGGCCGGCGCGAATGATGGCTCCGATCGGATCGCCCGCAGAAGATGCGCCTCGATCCTTGCGTTGTCCGTGGAAGATTCCTTGGTAAGCGCGTTGGCGATCAGATAATCAACAACGCCGAGGTCGCCGTTGATCGCCAGCGCCTGCTCATACAGCTTCACCGCTTCCTCATACTGCCCTTTTTCGACGCGCGTCAGGCCGAGATAAACGAGAGGGGCCGCGAACTTCCTGTCCATCTCGGACGCGCGAGCGAAGGCTTGCGCCGCTTCTTCATTTTGATCCTGCTTGAAGCGCGCGATGCCCAGAGCGAACCAGAGCCGCGAAGATTCGGGGAAGATTCGCAGTGATTCCTCCAGCCGAATGACCGCGGCGGCGGGAGCCATAGCGTTGGTCAGAAGCATTCCGTATTCGAAGCGCCGCTGTTCGGATTGCGGCTCGCGCTCGATTGCGAGCCGCATTGCCGGGATGGCTCGTTCGATGTGACCGGACTTCTCATAGACCGTGGATAGAAGGGCGTAGATAGGCCCGGTTTCTACGCCGCGCGCGACCGCGCCTTCTAGCGTTCTTCCGGCGCCGGGCAAATCGCGAAGTTCGATGTAGGCCTTGGCCAGACGTAAGACGGTCTCCGGGGCGGATGGGGACGCCTGAACCGCCGCTGTGAATTCCGCCACCGCCTCTTTGAACAGACCCGCCTCGCTCATCGCGGCGCCCAATTCGGCCCGCGTCTCAGGCGCGGGCGGGGCGGTTTGTTTCGCCAGCGACTGGGAGTAATCCTTGTAATATCGGCTTGCCGTCTCACGTTCGCCCAGCCGCAGCGCGATCACAGTCAGAGCGCGCATGATTTCGGCGTCGGGGGCGATCGCCGAGGCCCGTTCGAACAGATCGAGAGCCGCGCGCAGATCCTCCCTGGCTCCACTCGCCGCCCGCAATTGCGCCAGATTGACCAGAGCGCTCATCTGTCGATTGTCCAATCGCAGAGAAGCCTCGAACTGGTTTGCGGCTTCCCGCCGGCGTCCCAGCTTCAGCAGTATTGCGCCGTAGTTGTTGCGCGCGGAGGCCTGGTCGGGATCGAGCTTAACCGCCTTCTCGAAATACGCCGAGGCTTCCGCCAGATTGCCGCCACGGTCGGCGATGAGGCCGAGAAAGGTCAGGGCCGTTGTGTTTTTCGGATTGGCGCCCAACGCTTCTTCGAAGAGTCGGCGCGCCCTGTCCGAGTCTCCGCGTTCGAAGGCAGCTATAGCTTCCCCAATCGCTGAACCGGGTTGCGCTTTTTGCTGACTGGCTGTGGACGATTGAGGCGCCCGCGCCAAAACAATCTGGCGATTCGGAAAACGATCTATCACAAAGAACGCAAAGAAGAACACAAAAGGCGCAAAGCATATGGAAAGGGGAGACTCGACCCCAAATATCTTTTGCGCCTTTTGTGTTCTTCTTTGCGTTCTTTGTGTTGAAACAGGTTTCCTCATCAGTGCAATTAAATGAATACTATGCAAATTAAAACTGAATAGTCTGTAAACTAAGTTTTGGTTCTTTGGGAATTGCCGTGAAGGCCCCCAATATCTTGTGCCATCAACGCGCAAAAGCTTCGTAGCCGCTTAGATCCAACCAGATGCGGCGGAAGAGACTGATCGGATTGGCGATTCCGTAGCAACGGCGCTTGAGCAC
>DATCXQ010000710.1:0-6152 GCA_036565725.1 Blastocatellia bacterium | reverse complement strand
GTGCTCAAGCGCCGTTGCTACGGAATCGCCAATCCGATCAGTCTCTTCCGCCGCATCTGGTTGGATCTAAGCGGCTACGAAGCTTTTGCGCGTTGATGGCACAAGATATTGGGGGCCTTCACGGCAATTCCCAAAGAACCAGATATGAATCGATGATCGCTCAAATCTCTGTAGCATACCGGTGATGCGCCCTTCGATTTAAAAGTGGAAAAGAGCGCCGAACCCGACGCGAAAATCGTGTCGGGTTCTCCTACCAGTATCCAAGTCCGGAAGAAAGAAATTGAAATCGGGGGCGATGATTGGGATGGAGGCATCTAAGAAACTGATCCGCTAATTGCGCACACAAGGTCTTTAGCGGGCGCATTACGCTTCATTGATCACCGAGAGCGCTTTCAGGTCTGACGACTGCACACCTTTTGAAATCAGCGATTCATTTGCCAGCTGTATTGAATTTCAAAAAAAGTGACACTACGCAGTTGCGCCCGATTTATAGACCGGGCGCATATCGACCCGACCCGCGCTATAAAATGACCTACGATAAATTATCTCCGGCGAAAACTTCAGCAGTTAAAAACTGAAAACAACGCCGGCTCCGATGCGAAAATTGTTTCGGACACTCTTGTCATCATTCACGTCGTCGCCCGCAAAAGCGAGAGTGAACCTGCTGGTGGGAAGGATGGGGAGGGTTGGGGCAGTGAAGATCAGGACGGGGGTACGAACCCGGGTGGGAAGATAATCGAATTTGATTGGGCGGATCGAAAAGCGGTCCGTAACGCGGATGTCGAATCCGGTTCCTATGGCTAGCGCAAAGGATGTTCGCCTGAACCTGTTGTCATCTCTGTCTAAATTACTGAGGGGGAAAGTCTCGATGATGCCATCGCGGTTGAGGTCGGTGAATATGGTCACGTCCCTTAGTTCCAGCCTTTGTCTGGAAGCGCCCAGAAGGAAGTATCCGAACGGCCTGGCCCGGGGGCCCTCCTCCAGATTGTCTTTAACTTGAACTCCAACAAGAAAATTCCGGACTCTAAATTTGGTCGTGGGTATGTCTGAGGTGACGAGGATATTGCCGAAGACGGGGCTGTTACGGATTATGAAATCGGCATTGAGACGACGGAGGTCTCTACTGTGACCTGAAAAGTCAAATTGCACGCCCCAGTATCGAGAAAAGTTGGCAGTAAATGCCACCTCGCCGCCACTAAGGTTAAATCTCACCTGTCTGTCTAAGTCGAAGACTCTTGTCGTACCAGTGATGGACGTCCGGGTGAGAAGGCCAAAGAGGCGGAGATCGTAGCTCAGGAGTGAGAAGCCGCCATAAATCTCGAACCTGTTGAAATTGTCGCTCGGACAGCTAGGCGGACATTGAACCGGACTTCCAGCGCTGCCCGCGGCGCCGCGCGAATTAAGTGGGGGACTGATGGCGTATTGCTGGCCAATTTCGCGGGAAATGGCCGAGAAAAATGTCGACTTCGGCGCCTGGGGGAGGCTGTTGGCATCTTGGTCGCTGGTTTCGGGGGCAGCCATATGCATGTTTGAGAGACCGCCGTAAATCGCGACCTTCGCGGGCTTTTGTTTGGAATCTTGCATACTCGTTCCGTTGGCATCGAAACGCGAGTTTTGGAGACCGCCGTAGATCCCGGCCTTCGCGGTCTCCTGCGCCATAATGGCATGCGTACAGACGCCGACAACTAACGCAACCAGAAATAGTTTTTTCATTGTGTTTCTCCTTCTCACGTTCATTGTTGTTATTCCTCGACGCTAATTTGAAATGGCCTTAGTAGCTCGCGGCCACGGTTAGCGTCGCGAAGAGGGGGATACTTGTCAGACAGAGTGGCAGCAATCGTTGTGCCCGATTTTTAGATCGAGCACATTTTGAAAATGACATTTTGGCGCCGCTGTTATGGAGCGGTTACAATGAGAATATGGATGCTTACTTTGGATTGGAGAGGCGGGAACTCTCTATCATCAAGCGGCTGTCCGGCCCTGAGAAGATTCAGTATTTCCTCGATTACGACATCGGGTATAACAAAGAATTAGACGGCGAGACCTGCCGTTCGCCGCGCCGCGTGTTGCGGGATCGATTGGCGCATTGCGCCGAGGGCGCCTTCTTCGCCGCCGCGGCGTTGCGCGTTCACGGCCACGAGCCCTTGATCGTGGATCTGGAGGCAATACGTGACGACGATCATTTGCTGGCTGTCTTCAAGGAGCACGGGCGATGGGGCGCGATCGCGAAATCGAATTACGCCGGATTGCGCTACCGCGAGCCGGTCTACCGCACGATCCGCGAACTGGTGATGAGTTATTTCGAGCATTACTACAACCCGGCGGGCGAGAAGACGCTGCGCGCCTATTCGCCGCGGCCGGTCAATTTAAAACGATTCGATCGGATGAATTGGATGACGACGGAGGAAGAATTATGGGAGGTCTGCGAATATTTCTGCGCCGTCCCGCATTCGCGCGTCATGTCGCCGCAGGCTGAACGAAAGCGACGGCGCATGGATCGCAGGTTGTATGAGGCGGGGATGGTGGGCGCGGTGAAATAATATGGCGCCGTTCTATCGTGGGCTTCAAGAATAATATCGGCCACGAATGAACACGAATATTCACGAATGAAGCCGGGGGGCAGAAATAAAGGATTGTCAAGATCAGGAAAGAGATTCGTGTTCATTCGTGTTCATTCGTGGCCGATATTATGTTTGTCGTACTACCCTCCTGAAAGCGCTTCTGAATACTTCGGATCGAGCACGCCGGTCGGTTTCTCGCGATGTCCTTTGTAAACCTGTTGAATTAACTTGGCCGCCAGCCCGGTCCAGCCGGTTTGGTGACTGGCGCCGAGCCCCGCGCCGTTGTCGCCGTGGAAGTATTCGAAGAAGAGAATCAGGTCGCGCCAGTTTTCGTCGCGCTGAAATTTTTCTACCCCGCCGTATGCGGGCCTGCGCCCGTCTTCGCCACGCAGGAAGAGCTTGATCAACCGCCGAGACAACTCCTGGCTGACGTCCCAGAGGTTCATCATTTTTCCCGACCCTGTAGGGCATTCGACCAAGAAGTCGTCGTGGTCGCAATCGTGCGTGAAATACTCGTGATACTTCTGCAGCGATTCGATGATCAGGAAATTGACCGGGAACCACACCGGCCCACGCCAATTGGAGTTGCCGCCGAACAGCCCGGTCTGCGACTCCGCCGGCTCGTAATCGACTCGGTGCTCGACGCCATCGACGTAGACCCGATACGGGTAGTCCTGATGGAAGCGCGAAAGCGAGCGGATGCCGTACGGCGATAGAAACTCGTTCTCGTCCAGCATCACCTTCAAGACCTGCCGCAAACGCTGGCTATTGACCAGGGATAGGAAACGCTGAACGCCGGTCGGCGTGGTCATCGTCTCGATGAAGTCGCCGAATTCAGAGAGGTGGTCAATGAACCATTGCATCCGCCGTTTAAATCCGGGCAGGCCGTCGATCACTTCGGAACTCAGGTTTTCGACCGCGAAGAGCGGGATCAATCCGACCATCGAGCGCACGCGCATGGGTAAGCTACGGCCGTCTGGCAGCAGCATCACGTCGTAATAGAACCCGTCGCGCCGGTCCCACAACTCGATTCGCTTGTCGCCGATATTGTTCATTGCGCGCGAAATGTAGACGAAATGCTCCAGGAACTTCGAAGCCACGTCTTCATAAGCCCTGTTCTCTTTGGCCAATTCAAGCGCGATCACCAGCATGTTCAGGCAGTACATTCCCATCCAGCTCGTCGCGTCCGATTGCTCCAGGTGGCCGCCCGCCGGCAGTTTCGCGCTGCGGTCGAAGACGCCGATGTTGTCCAGCCCCAGGAATCCGCCTTCGAAAACGTTGTTGCCCCCGGCGTCCTTGCGGTTGACCCACCAGGTGAAGTTCAGCAGCAATTTGTGAAAGACGCGTTCGAGGAAGGCGCGGTCGGACCTGCCCCAATGCTTCTGCTCGATCTTGTATACGCGCCATGCCGCCCACGCGTGAACCGGGGGATTGACGTCGCCGAAGTTCCATTCGTAAGCCGGCATCTGGCCGTTCGGGTGCAGGTACCATTCGCGCAGCATCAGGATCAGTTGCTCTTTGGCGAAGTCCGGGTCTACGAGGGCGAGCGGCAGGCAGTGAAAAGCCAGGTCCCACGCGGCGTACCACGGGTACTCCCATTTGTCCGGCATCGAAATGATGTCTTCGTTGTGCAGGTGTCTCCATTCGTGGTTGCGGCCTTGCCGCCTCGACTTCGGCGGGTCGGGCTGGGCCGAGTCGCCGCGCAGCCAGCGCCGCACGTCATAGTGGTAATACTGCTTGCTCCACAGCATCCCGGCGAAGGCCTGTCGCTGAACGTTCTTCGCGTCTTCACTCGCGGCGGCGGGTTGAACCTTCGCGTAAAATTCATCGGCCTCGCGGCGGCGCGCGGCGAACACCTCTTCGAACTCTTCTCCGAGCATTTCGGCTTTAGGCTCGTTCGTCGTCAATCGCAATTTGACAGTAACCGTATCGCCTGCGCCAATGTTAAGCTGGTAACGGGCCGCGGCCTTGGTTCCCGCCAATTGCGGATTGACGGCGTCACGGACGCCATTGACCACGTAATCGTTGATCCCGTCCTTGACGTATTTTATCGAGTTCTCGGCGCCGAAGACTCGTTCGAGGTTGGTTTCGTTTTCGGTGAAGAGAAGCTCGGGAGAACTTTCGGGCAATTGGGCGCAGATCAACCATCGCAGCGGCATTTCGAAATGGCGCAATCGAACGGCGAGCAGATCGGGCGTCGTATCTTCGCGCCTCAATCGCGGACGCCGCTCGTCGACGCCCCACGACCAGGTGTTGCGGAACCAGACCGTCGGCAGCAGGTCGAGCCTCGCCTCTTCCGGCCCGCGATTGACCACGCTCGCGCGGATCAAAATGTCTTCGACGTCGGCCTTCGCGTATTCGACGGAGACGTCGAAATACCGATTCCCATCGAAGACGCCCGTATCGAGCAACTCGTATTCCAGGTCTTTGCGCCCTCGGCGGCGCGCCTCTTCGACGAGCTGTTCGTACGGGAACCGGGCCTGCGGGTACTTGTACAAAAACTTCATGTGCGAATGCGTCGGCGTCGAATCGAGGTAGAAGTAATATTCCTTCACGTCCTCGCCGTGATTGCCTTGCGGCCCTGTCAAACCGAACAGCCGCTCTTTCAAAAACGGGTCTCGCCCATTCCACAGAGCTATGGCGAAGCAGATCACCTGATGCCGATCGCTGATACCCGCGATGCCGTCTTCGTTCCAACGGTATGCCCGCGACCGCGCGTGATCGTGCGGGAGGTAATCCCAGGCGTCGCCGCCGGCGGAATAGTCCTCGCGCACTGTGCCCCAGGCGCGTTCACTTAGATAAGGCCCCCATCTTTTCCAGTGTTTTTCGCGGGTGCGCGACTGTTGCAGGCGTTTTTCTTCTTGGTTCATAGCTATCTGGTGAATTAAATTAATGCCGGATATGGCAGGATCGGAGGGATTTTAGCAGTTTTACCGAGGCGCCAGAACAGCTTATTGTAGGGCTCGCGGATTTGCTCGCCGATTTGATTACCACGACGGCCTGGAATGAATGAGAGGTTATCTATGAACAGGATGCTTACTGTCTTATTTATCATCGTTTGCTTCACCCCAGCTTTCGCAAAAACCGGGGATTTGCAGGTTCTCTCGGATATTTTGGAAGAAAGAATAAAATCCCGCCGGCCGGAGTGGGAGTTGTTCAACAAACATGTCGACAGCGATTCGATGTTGATTGTATGGCAAAACGCTTTGCCTGAAGAAAAGGAAACGTACTATGCGGTCATCATAATTACACCCTCAGTCGCGGCGGCCGCGAAGAATCTTGCCGAAGCCCCTCCCCCGCAATCCGGTGACAGGGGAGTGGAGATACAGGGAGTAGGACAAGAAGCGCGGTTGGTGGAACTTAAGCGCGGCTCCCGGATTTCGATTGAATTCAGGGAAGCGAATTTTATAGTCAGGCTTGTGGCGCCGTCCGAACCGAAGGGCCGACGATTTGCAAGGTACATAATTGATTCCATAGCCACTCTTCAGCGCAGAAAATGAAGCCCGGCTTCTTAACCCCACGGTTTGTCATTTTGTACAGGGCGCTCATGGCAAATGGCCCATGCTTCAAATAAACAACGGCTGCCGGCGA
>DATCXQ010000286.1:0-9956 GCA_036565725.1 Blastocatellia bacterium | reverse complement strand
TGGCTCTGTGGCTCTGTGGCTCTGTGGCTCTGTGGCAAATTCATCTGCATGATCATCACGTCCATTAAACCGAACATCTCGCGCGCGCAGGCGGTCGCGAAATTTTGCGGGCGCTTTAACGCTTTGCGACGCGGGCGGCCGCGAATCGTCACGGATTTTTACATCCCGTATCGCTTCTTCCGAATGACCTGGAGCGACGGGCGTTCTTCGAATGACGCGTTCATAGCCGCCGACGCCGGCGCCGGCAAGCTCGACCTGATACAGTTCGACCGACTGCCGGAGGAGGGGGATCGCACGACTGTTGAAACCGCGATGGTCGCCGCGGAACGCGTCAACGAAGAGGAGGCTTACAGGCTGGTTCGAGAGAGCATGATGCGGTTAATCTTCATGAAGGGCTTCTTCAAGCTGAGGCGAGCGAGCGTAGAGATCGAACTGGCCACGAGCTTGCACATCCCTTACTGGGTCGGGGTCTACGAGCGGAACGACCGCGCGCATCTTGAAATCATCAACGCTTTGCGAGGCCGCTTCGAGGGCGCCAAGCTGCGCGAAATGGTGGTGGAATGGTTTCACCAATGACAAGAAAGCGCCGGCAGGCGGCGCCATGAGGGAGGGCTTATAGGAAACGTCTCTCGTGGAAAAGAGGCGCCGATTGAGTTAACATAAATTACCCCCCGGCAAATCGACTCCCAATACAACCCGGCGTATTGTGAGCCATTCTAAGACCAACGCATGCGCCTTCGCGCTTGGAATCTCGCTGTCGTTGAAAATTCAGGAGAAGGGGCGATGAAAAAGATTTTTGCAGTTTTCGCTTTGCTGATTTCGATCTCCGTCGCGACATCCTCTGTTGCAATTTCTGGCGCGACGCCGTTCATCAAATTCGATTGGGAGCGGGCTGTCTCACTTTACAAACAGGGCCAGTTCCGCGAAGCGATCGCCGAATTCCGGAAGGTGCTGGAAGAGGCCCCGGATCATCCCGACAGTTGGAAATTCATAGGGCTGTCTTATTACCAGATCAAGGATTACAAATCGGCGATCCAGCCCCTCGAAAAAGCTCTGGAGCTTAAGCGTAAAGATAACCGCAATGACCCCGACCTTTACCGCGCGCTCGGCCAATCGCACATGTTGATCAAGGATTACGACAAGGCGCTTCCCTACTTTGAAACGCTGGTCAGAATCCAGATGAACGTCGCGTCCAACTTCTACTTGCTCGGCGTGACCTACGCCAATCTCAACCGCGCGGAAGCTGCTTCGGAAGCTTTTCAAAAAGCGGTCAAACTCGACCCGAAGGACGCCGATTCGTGGTATTACCTGGGCGTCGCCCACTTCCGCGGCGGCAGGCTGAACGAGGCCATCGCGGCGCTGCGAACAGGCGCAGCCGCCGACCCTGCGAACGCGGAAATGCTCGGGCTCCTGGCCGAATCCCTGCTGCGGCAGGGCGCGAACGAGAGTGACGAGAAGAAAGCGAATTCGTACTTCGAGGAGGCGGCCCGCGTGGCGACCAGCCTGAAGAACCTGCGCGAAGACGGGGCGTCGCTCGAACTGCTCGGCCGGGCCTTTCTATCTGCCAAGAAATACACCAACGCCGAGATGACTCTGTCGCGCGCGCTCGAAATAAGCAAACCGCCTTCCGCCACGCTCTATTTCAACCTCGGCTTCGCCCACGCGCAGAACAAGTCGTGGGCGCGGGCGGCCGAGATGCTCGCGCAGGCCGACAAACTCAACCCCGGCGACTTTAACACGCTATACTATCTCGGCTACGTTTACGAAAATCTGCGCCGCTACCAGCAGGCCCTGGACGCTTACAACCGGGCCTTCGAAGCCAGCGGGCGCAACAACGCGGACCTGAAGACCAGCATTGATCGCGTGACGCCTTTGGCCAAGCGCCCCTGATCTTCAGGTCGTCTTTGCACGGCGCCGGGAGCATTAGCGCCCGGTAGCTAACGCTCCCGGCGCCGTTACGTATTGAGAGAAACAATGAAGCGGCTTGTCAATTGCCTCAAGTTTTATTCATGCGCAGCCATAATTCTTTCGCTCCCCGCGATCATGGCCTCCTGTTCGCAGGGTTCGGCGCAAGACGAAAAAGCCTTCGTCGTGCCAGAGCGGTTGAGGCTTAAAAGCTCGACGGCTCAGGCCGCGCGCTCCGTCGGCGAGTTGAAGAGTGGTGACCAGGTCACCGTTGTCGACCGCGCGAACGCCGAGGATGGCGAGAGCTGGTCGCAAGTGGAAGGGCCGAACGGCGAATCGGGCTGGATCAGATCGCTTACCCTCGTGAGGCGGGAGATCGTGGAAAAATCGCGCCAGATCGCCGCCGAAATCAAAGACATACCCACGCAGGCCGTCGGCAAATCGAATGCGAAGCTCAAACTGCGCCTGTCGCCCGACCGGAGCGACGATGACAACGTGGCGACGACGCTCCCTCTGGGGACCGAATTCGAAATCGTCGCCCGCGAGCGCAAACCGCGCCCCACGAGAATCGAAGGCAAGGGCGAGGCGAAAGAGGACTCGGAAAGTAATGTAAGATACGACAATTGGTACAAAGTGAGGTTGAAAGATTACGCCATTTTGCCCGCCGGATGGATTTACGGCGACTCGGTCGCCTTGGAAATTCCGCCCGAAATCTTTTACTTCGTTTCGAGCGGGCGAGAAATCGTCGGCTGGCAGAAAATCGGAACCGCGACCGGCGGCGACAACAGATCGGGCGAACATTTTCTGGCGATCGAGCGCAAGAATTTCGGCGCCGACGAAGGAGTGGATTTCGACCGCGTCAAAGTGCTGGCCTACGACCCCGCGACGCGCGACTACTCCACGCCCTTTCGCGAAGACGTCGCGGGACGATTCCCCGTCACTCTGAAGATGGATGGCTCTCGCGGATACTTCCAAATCATCGTGGTCGATAAAAGCGGGCAGACTCGAAATCTGACCTATGGCGTCGAAATGCTCGAAGGCGGAAAAGTGAGAGTCGCAAAACCCATAATGAATTGACGCCGTCCGGCGCGAGGGCGTGACAGTTTATCACTTTGATAAAGGTAATGGCGTGTCAGCGGGGATGGTAATGGCAGGTCGTGGCGCCGCAAAACCAATGTGGTATTTCGGAACGCTTTTACGCCAGAAATGTGACCATTTCAGGACATATCCAACACCCTAAACCAGCGAATTGCCTTACATTCAACACTTCATTTCGGCCCGGTAATTGCCCCTCATTGGTCGGGCGATTGGGGAATCGCCCTCGTCACGCCCATGCGTGGTGTCCGGCCCGGCATTGATGTGTACACGTGGGATAGTTGTTTGTTACGTCGATACCAAGCTGGATTGTTCACTGTGGGCGTGGCGCAACTGAAAGTCAGTATGGAGGAGGCCGCCGGGGTGGTCATCTAGCCACTCGTAGGGAGACGCCGCCGAATTCCGCCGACGATTGCAGGTGAGATTGGCCGCGAACTCTCGAGCGCCCGCCCCGTCTTTTTTGCAGAATCGACCCACAGCGCGGACGAACTGCGCCCGCGCGCTGTACTTCCATTGGCGCGGGGCTGGCGCGACGGCAAGGCGTAGCGCCAGATCCGGCATCCGAGCGCCAGGACGATGAGGGTGACGAGTACACGCATCGACCCGCCACCCTCAACTGGGGGACGGGGCAACTCAATGTTGACCTGTTACGAATTTGATGTGGGAATTTGTAATACGGATTTGATGTGGGAAACGGATGTACGCCTGACTGTGAGTTTTTCGCACAATCGACCGCCAGCGCACTCGAAAACCCCTATAGGCGCCTAACCTCCAATCGCACAGCCAGCGTGGCGAAGCGCAAAGATACGGACCATCACACGCGCGGCTCCCGCCTCTCTTCTCCGCTTCGAACGGACATCCCCAATTTTCGATTTCCACCGCTGACGGCTTCGATTGCCGCGGAGTTGGAGAGTTTGCAACATGTCGCTGGATCAAGTCGTAAGGCATGGCATATCGGGAGTGATAGGCAGATGTCTAGAGGGAAAACAATTTTGAAGTGTGTAGTCATCGGCTTACTTGTAGCCACCATATTTCTTCAGGCAGTCGCCAGACTTCTATCCGGAAATATTTTTTACGTGAATTATAAAAATCAGCCTTTAAATTCTTTCGGCGCGTTGATCGTTGTGGGGATAGTTCTTATGGCCGGTATAGTATTGTTGTGGCGGCGTCTCAAGAGCATGGCAAAGTAAAAGAGTGTGGATACACGCGTTCCCTGCCCGAAAATTTGCGCTGGGCATGCGTCAAAAGATTCATCGGCGCCCCAGCTTTGCGCCAAAAGCGCCGTAAGTCCCCGGAAAGCCCCGCAACGACCCTGATTTGGTGAGCGGCTAAGCCACTCTTTATGGCGGAGGCGATCGGAAAGCTCAAGAAAACAAAAAACATAGACTCTTGACACTCACTTAACTTGACCTTACCTAACCCCTGATTTACCCTGACCCCCTAAATTCGACTAAGCTATTTCCGCAATACGACATCACGGAGTTATGGCGATCAGTTGAGCCCCACGCCATGCTGATCGATACAACAAGCGGACGATAAGGAAGACCCGCTCTCCGGCCAAGGCTTCTAGCAGGGATGAACCAATCCGAATGAATTTCACGCGTATTCGAGGCGCGCGCGGCGGGGTCTGCGCGCGGCCGAAATCTTTTATGGGGACGATTGTTCCTCATTCTTAAAATGAGAGGCAGACATATGTTCAAAATCAACTCTGTTCGTTTGGCATACCTGGGCATCCTTTTCGCCTTTACGGTGGCCAGCGTAGGAAGCATGGCGCTGGCCCAATCGGCGGTTACCGGGGCTGTCGGCGGCTCGGCCATCGACTCAAATAACGCGGTGGTGGCAAACGCGACGGTTACACTGCGCAGCGCTGACACCAATAAAGTCGATACCGCGACCACCGACAGTGAGGGGCGCTTCCGCTTCACCAACCTGCAACCAGGCGTCTACGTCTTGACCGTCTCCGCCACCGGGTTTTCCGAGTTCAAGCTGGATCAGGTGATAGTCGAGGTCGGACGTTTGAGCAACATCGAGGCCGTCTTGAGCGTCGGCGCGGCTACATCCACCGTTGACATTGTGGCGAGCAGTGCTATCAACGTCGATTCCAAAGAATTCACCACTAACATCAATCAGGTGGCCATCAACGAACTGCCCATCAACGGGCGTCGCTGGTCTGATTTCGCCCTCTTGACGCCCGGCTCGACGCCCGACGGCTCCTTCGGTTTGATCAGCTTTCGCGGAATTTCGGGACTGCTGAACAACAACACGATAGACGGAGGCGACAACAACCAGGCGTTCTTTTCCGAAGAGCGTGGCCGCACTCGCATTAACTATTCGATCAGTCAGTCGGCGGTCCGTGAGTTTCAGGTCAACACCTCGAATTATTCCGCCGAATACGGCCGCTCGGCGGGCGGCGTGACCAACGCCGTGACCAAGAGCGGCACGAATGATCTGCATGGCGACGCGTTTTATTATCAGCGCAACAACGATTGGGGCGCGCGCCCTCCGCTGGCTTTCCAATCCGTGCTGGTCAATGGCTTCGCCACTCAGGTCGGCGCCAAACCTGAAGATGTGCGCCATCAGTTCGGCGGCACGCTGGGTGGGCCGATCAAAAAGGACAAGCTCT
Organism: Blastocatellia bacterium; assembly: GCA_036565725.1. Classification (GTDB taxonomy): domain Bacteria; phylum Acidobacteriota; class Blastocatellia; order RBC074; family RBC074; genus JAJVID01. The sequence goes on along the minus strand of DATCXQ010000286.1, from coordinate 4,333 downwards.
TTTTCTTCTTCAGCTACGATCAGCAAAAGCGCAATTTCCCTGGACTGGGCGTCTTCCAACAGGGAAACTTTCTAAACACGGTCAACCGCAACACAGATCCTTCGATTACTACTGGCACGAACGCTTTTTCCGGCTCGCTGAAAAATCCCAGTCGTAATCTCACTGACGCGCAAATCAATGATACGTTGTCGTTTCTCAACTCGTTAACCGGTCAGACGCCGCGCCGGGGCGACCAGTTGTTACTCCTGCCGAAGATTGACTGGCAGATCAACAGCAAAAACACCTTCACGATCAATTACAATCGTCTGCGTTGGGAATCGCCGGCAGGTATCCAGACGCAGCCGGTCAATCAGCGCGGACGCGCCAGTTTCGGCGACGATTTCGTGAAGATAGACTGGGCCACGGCGCGGTTGACTTCGACGCTGACCCCAACGATTGTCAATGAGTTCCGCGTCCAGGTCGCGCGCGATTTCGAGTTTCAAAACAGTCAGAAGCCGCTGCCAGGCGAACCCACTACGGCGCTCAATGGCAGCGCGCCGGATGTCTTCCTGACCAACGGCCTCGAATTCGGCAAACCCACATTCCTGGAACGCACAAAGTTTCCGGATGAAAGACGACAACAGTTCACCGACAGCATGACTGTCTCGGTCGGCGCGAACACGCTTAAATTCGGCGTGGACTTCAACCGCGTCAATGAAGATCTGGCCAATTTACGCAACGAGAGCGGCGCTTACTCCTACAACAACATCAATGACTTCATCATTGATTACGTCAACTCGAAAACGCCGCTGCCCGCGACCGTGCCCTGCGTCAACAGCACGCGCACGCGCGGCAAATGCTACACCAGCAACTTTCAGCAAGGCTTCGGTCCGCTGGGAGCGGAATTTTCAACAAACGACTACAATTTTTTCGTGCAATATGATTGGAAATTCCTGCCGCGTGTGACCTTCAACCTGGGCGTGCGCTACGAATACCAACAGTTGCCGGAGCCGCAACTCGTGAATTCCGACACCAGTGGGATTCCGAACATTGGCCGGACAATCAATGAGGTGACCTCGTTCATGCCGAGCGACAAGGACAACTTCGGCCCGCGCGTCGGGTTTGCCCTTGATCTCTTCGGCGATGGCAAGACTGCGCTTCGTGGCGGCTACGGCTTGTATTATGGACGCATCGTCAATTCGACCGTCTACAATGCTTTGATCAACACTGGCAACCCGGGGGGACAAAATCAAGTGAGCATTGGAGGAGGCGCGCCAAACGCGCCGATCTTCCCGAATGTGCTACCTTCCGCCGGAATAACGCCTCCCTCGATCCAATTCTTTGCCAAAGACTTTGGTAACCCGATGATCCACCAGTTCGATTTGATCTTCGAGCGCGAATTGTTGCGGAATCTGACGGTGTCGGCGTCATACCTTGGCAGCATTGGGCGCGGGCTGCCGACTTTCTTTGATCGCAATCTCTCGACGCCGAATGCATCACTAAGCTTACCCCTCGTGAATGGGCCGTTGGGTGGCCAAACGTTTACGGCGGCGCTCTTTCCCACTGCGCGTCCCCTAAGCACTTTCGCGTCGCTCACCGAGATTGCCAGCAAGGTGAAATCCGAATACAACGCGTTCGTGTTGCAAGCCAATCAACGTTTCTCGAATGGTTTGCTGTTCATGACCAACTACACGTTCTCGAAAGCCACGGACACTTTGCAAAACTCGACTACCTTCACGGCCACCAACTCTCCGTTCAATGTCTTCGATCCAGCATTGGATAACGGCAGATCGAATTTTGATCGCCGTCATAAATTCGTGCTGAGCGCGGTTTATGCGCCGCGTGTGAAGTCGGGCAATAAATTCGGCACGGCTTTACTTGACGGATGGTCAATCGCGCCGGTCTTCCAGGTGTTTAGCGGTATTCCTTTTGACGGCGGGGTGTCGGGCAGCAATGGCGGCGCAGGCAGCCTCAATCGTTCGGGCGGGCAAAACCGGTTGGTTGGGCTGTTGGATCGCAACGCCTTCACGGGGCCGACGCAGAAGATCTTTAATCTTCGCCTATCACGCCGCTTCTACATAAAGGAGAAGGCGAACCTGGAGTTCCTGGGCGAGGTATTCAATCTGCCCAATACCTTGTTGGTCACCAACGTCAACAGCACAATGTACATCCTGAACACCTCAATCACGCCGCAACATCCTGTGCCAACGCTGGATTTTAACTCCAGCGCCACAAACGGATTCGGGGCAGTCACCATGGCCGATAGCACGCTCTTCCGTGAGCGGCAAATTCAAATTGGAATCCGATTCCAGTTCTAAAAACTGAGAACTGAGAGTCTGAAGCTGAAAAGCGGAGACCGATGTGGTCTCCGCTTTTTGTTTATCGAGACAATCAAAATGACGGATCTCAAAGAAACAATTCCACCGGCAGCTTGAAAAACTGCGCCAGCGCTTTAGCCTGGGTTTTGGTGATCCCCCGTTTGCCGGACATCACTTCCGAAACGACGCTGCGCGAACCGAAAATCGGCAACATATCGGCCTGCTTCAGGCCGCGCTCAGACATCAGGTCGGCCAAAATGGCCGCAGGCGTCACGCCTTCCTGGACGTTATAGTATTTCTCCTCGAAGTTCATGCAGAGCGTAGCGATCAGCTTCAACAACCTGTCCTCTTCCGGCGACCGATCCCGCTTGCCTTGCAGGCGATCGGCGATGGCGTTCATCCGGCGGTTTTGCGCTTCGGTCTCGATAACCTCAGGCAGCGTTTCAGCCAGCAGCCGACCATAGGCTTTCTTGTCAATGCCGGCCGCAATCTTTCTTCCACTTCTCTTTGTCGTATTCAGCATGAGTTAATGCCTTTCGGACGGCGACTATTTGCGCCGCGTAGTCAATTTTGGCAATCAACCGACAGTTGTTGCCGGCAATATCGAAGATCACACAGGCTCTGTATTTGTCTGCGGCCGGAAAATCCCGTTTGACGTCCTCAAAGTCTTCCCAAATTACAACCTCGGCGATCCGCCGCCATCGGTTGAACGCCGGCCTTGCGTTTGCGTGTCTCCGCGCAAATTTTTCAATCTCTTCATAGTTGCGAATGATCATATCGGGCGCCGGCCAGATGTTCGCAAATTACGAATACTTCGTCAATACCCGTGATTGCCCGCGATCAGCCGGGTCTCATTTGCGTTCGCCCGCCGGCGCGCCGCCGTCGACCTGGGACGGCTCATGCAAATGCTCCATCTTGACGCGCGTGACGCGGCGGCTGGCGACCCGCTCGACGGTGAATTTCGCGCCGCCGTATTCGACGGTGTCGCCCTGATTCAACAGCCGTCCGGCGCGCGCGATCAGGAACCCGGCCACCGTCGTGTAATTATCCGATTCGGGCAGTTTCAGGCGGAATTTGCGGTTGGCCTCGCGGATGGTCATTCCGGCGTCGATGCTGAAGACCCCTTCGCCGCTCTGGCTGAGTTTCACAGCCAGCGCCTCGTCGTGTTCGTCCTGAATCTCGCCGACGATCTCTTCGAGTATGTCCTCGAGCGTCAGAATGCCTTCGACGCCGCTGTGTTCGTCGACGACTATGGCCAGGTGGACGCTGCTCTTCTGCAGGCTCTGCAGGACGTCGCCGAGCCTGGCCGTGTCGGGAATGAAGATCGGCTGGCGCATGACCTTTTCCAGGTCGAACACGCCCTTTTTGAGCAGGAAAGGCATGACGTCCTTGCTGTGAAGCACGCCAACTATCTGGTCGAAATTCCCGCTGTAGACGGGCAGGCGCGAATAGCCAGAGACCTGGAACTGGCGCACTACCTCTTCGAAACCGGCGCGCTGTTCGAGCGCCACGACCTCGGTGCGCGGGATCATAATCTCGCGCGCGGTCAGGTCGGCGAATTCGAAGACGTTGTGGATCATCTCACGCTCTTCCTCCTGCAGTTGGCCCGATTGATGGCTGATATCGATCAGGCGCCGGAGTTCTTCTTCGGTGTAGACGGTGTGATGGCCCGGTCTGAAATTGACGCCGAAAAGCCTGAGAAACTTGATGCCCGAGACGTTGATCAGCCAGATGAAGGGTTTGAAAGTCTGGTAGAAAAGCTCCATCCAGCGGGCCGTAGCCAGCGAGATGGCCTCGGCTTTCTCGATCGCCAGGGCCTTCGGCGCGTATTCACCCAGCACCAGGTGCAAATAAGTGATCACGGCCAGCGCAATGGCTACGGCTATCGAATGCGCGACCAGGGACGACGCTGACGGCGGGAGAATGTTCAACAAGATCGGCTCGAAGAGATGGGCGAGCGTCGATTCGCCAACCGCGCCGAGCGCGAGGCTTGCGATGGTAATGCCGAACTGGCTGGCGGAGAGCATCGCATCGAG
>DATCXQ010000696.1:0-3439 GCA_036565725.1 Blastocatellia bacterium | reverse complement strand
CGTGGTTGCATTTAATTTTCAATTTTCAAAGGCCATTAGTCCGCGCCACTGTTCTCCCGGAGTTATAACGCAGGCCCGGGCCGCAGCAAGCGGCCACTTTCACTTGATGGGCGCCAGGGCGAAATCATGAAATAGCCTATGGTTATTGGTCGAAACCGCATTTTCGCCTCCTTAACCGTGGATTCGGGTTGTTTACTCGCGCTTGTTCCCTGATCGGACAAGGCCACAAACAGGGCGATTTGAGCGGATCTCAATTGGATGTACGGGAAGGAGCGCTCCCGGTACTGTAACGCGCCGCAGCCAGGGCGATTAAACGAATCGCCCGACCCCGTACACTCGTTTGCAATCCGATCTAAACAAATCGCCCCACACCGTACACTCGTTTGCTAATCGCCATAATGTAAAAAATTGTCAGAGATATTGCGCGATTGTCATTGACCATATCTTTTATAGCGGCGCAACAGCCACAATCAGCCCCCATCGCTCAAAACACCGCAAGGAGATAACCAATGAAACTATTAGGCGCCATAACACTGTTGCTATTCGTTCTGACCTTTCCTGTTTTGACTCAGGAGAAAGACCTGCCGCCCGCGCAGGCCGATTTGGTCAACGCCGAACGGGCGTTCGCCAAACTGGCTGGTGAGCGCGGCGTCCGCGAATCATTCATCGCCTACTTCGCCGACGACGGCATCGGCTTCGCTCCGCATCCGCACAAGGTGAAAGAGAGATTCAGTAACAGCCCGGCTCCGGCCGCGCGCCCGCCGCTGACTCTTAACTGGGCGCCCGTCTACGGCGACATCGCGCAGGCGGGCGATCTCGGCTGGAACACGGGCCCGACCCTGATTGAAGACACAAGTCCGGAAAAGAAGCCGGCGCGGCACGGCATGTTTTTCTCGGTCTGGAAAAAGCAGAGCGACGGCAGTTGGCGCGTGGCGCTCGACCTGGGCGCCGATGTGCCCACCGCGGTTGCGCCGCTGAACGCGCCGTTCAAGACATTCTATCGGGCGTCGGGCAAGGGGCCGATAGCCAACGTGAATGTGAGGGAAGAGATCGCCGGTTTGCTCAAGGTGGAGCGCGAATTCCTCGGCGCCGCCAAAGCAAGCGGCCTGGGACAGGCGTACCGGAGCCGTTTGAATGATGACGCCAGAATACATCGCCCGGGCGTCATGCCCGTGGTCGGCAAGGACGCGCTGCGTGATTGGCTCGCCCTGCAGACGATGACGCTCAGCGGCGAGCCGATCAAGGTCGACGTGTCACGCTCCGGCGATCTGGGCTATGCCTACGGCAGTTACGAATTGGGCGGGGCGCAGCCGCAGAAGGGCTATTTCGCGCGCGTCTGGAAGCGCGACGCGGAGGGACAATGGCGCATCGTGATAGACACCGTCAGCCTGCTTCCGCCGGGAACCCCGCATCTGGCGGCGCAGTCGCAAGAAGATTTGGCGACCAAAGCGCAAGCGCATTACCTGGCGCAGGAATGGGCCGAGGCGGCGGCGGCTTATCAGCGACTGGTCAAAGAAATCCCGAACGATCCTGTAGCGTGGCATCGGTTGGGAACGAGCCAGATTTACCTCAGACAGCTCGCGGATGCGATCAAAAGCCTTGAACAAGCGATCAAGATCGGAGGCGGCGCGGCGCTGGATTTTTATAACCTGGCTTGCGCCTTCTCGCTGTCGGGGGAGAAAGAAAAAGCCCTCGACAATCTGGAGAAGGCTGTCAACGCAGGTTTCACCGACCGGCAGCAGTATGAGACCGACAGCGATCTCGACAGCCTGCGCGAGACCGGGCGGTTCAAGGAGTTGTTGAAGAAACTCCGCTAAAAATCAGCAGATATCAGATGTCAGATGTCAGATGTCAGTGAGAGAGCTTTGCCGTCACTCTTCTACTGACATCTGACATCTGACATCTGATATCTGATATCTGACATCTGACATCTGACATCTGACATCTGACATCTGACATCCTCATCATGGAGGAAATATGCAAACACTTCTGCAAGACCTGCGCTACGGACTGCGAATGCTGGCGAAGAAGCCCGGCTTTACAGTCGTCGCGATGTTCACGCTCGCGCTCGGCATAGGCGCGAACAGCGCGATCTTCAGCGTTGTGAACGGTGTGCTGCTGCGCCCGATGCCGCTCTATCAGCGTCATCCGCGTTCTATTAACCCGTACACTGATCTGAAAACCGCCCTAACGCCGACCGAGGAAACTTTCATGAAAAATACGAGCAGGGGGTCGCGCAGATGCGGCCGGGCGACGCGCTAATCGCCTGTACTGACGGGCTGCCGGAGGCGCGCAACGAGCAAGTCGAAGAGTTCGACGAGGAGAGAATCAAGGACGCCGTCGCCGCAACGGCCCATCTTTCGGCGCCGGAGATTCGCGATGAAATCGCGCGCTGTGTGAAAGAATGGATCGCGAGCGCCCCTCAACATGACGATCTGACATTCGTCGTCATGAAGGTGAAATGACCGAGGATCATTTCTCCGCGCCGGATACAGCCTGGAAGCGCGACGCAATCTCGTCGAGCGTCTTTTTCAGTTCAGCCTCCGGCAGCCACCGCCCGCGCGCCATCACTCCCGCACGCTTCTCAGTATTTGAAATGTCTTCGAGCGGATTCGCTTCGAGCAGGACTAAATCGGCGCGCTTGCCGCGTCCGATCACGCCGGCCTCGCCGAGCGCGTTCAGGAATTCAGCCGGAACGCGCGTCGCGGCCTCGAGCGCGGCGTATGGCGTCAGCCCCGCCTCTACCAGGTTCTTCAACTCGCGATGGAGCGTGAAACCGTAAAGCAGGAACAATTCGGGCGTGTCCGAACCCGCCATGATTTTTCCGCCCGCGTCGTGAATGCCCTTGACCATTTGATTGCGGATGCGGATGTACTTTTCGCGCCGCTCGAGCGTCGGCGGCGCCGTCCAGAACCGCTGGCGCGCTGTGTGTCGCGATTTACGCATTTCGGGCGGGAAGAATCGATAATCGGGCCGGGCGAGAATCTCTTCGTCGCTCTGTGCGACGGCGAATGAGAGCTTGAAGAACGTGAGCGTGGGGCAGGTGTAAATGCCGGCCTTCGCGGTCGCGAGCGACATCTCGGTGACCTTGCGCTCGTCAACGTAATCGAGGCTCTCCCAGTTGGCCTTCCGCCATACGCCCGAGTCCGAGACCGAGACCTTCATGGGCGAGTCGTCCTTCAGCGCGGCCTCCATATATGAATCAAGGTGCTCGATCTGCTGACCTGTTTCGAGCGCGCGCCGAAGGCCGACTCGTAAATCGACGTGGCCGACGACCCGGATGCCGGCTTCTCTGGCCGCCTCGATCACCGCGTCGTAGACAGGGCGCGAGATGTCTATGGTGAGCTTGATGAAATCATAGCCGGCGGCTTTGGCCTTCCTCACCGCCGCGCTCGCTTCATCTGGAGTTGTCACAACGTAGCCGTTGAACGGGTCTCCG
>DATCXQ010000689.1:0-8393 GCA_036565725.1 Blastocatellia bacterium | reverse complement strand
GGTGGTTGGTCGGAGCCGCTTCACTAACCACCAACCACCAACCGCCAACCACTGTATTAATGCGTCAGCGCGTACATAATGTAATTGACCCCGAATTTATAAGCCTCGTTCGTCGCTTCGATCGGCCTGAAAGGGTCGTCCGAAAATTGCCAGTAATCGCTCACGTCATAATTGTAATTGATGACCATCATCAGCCGCCCGTCCTTGTCTTCCATGCCCCAGAATTCGGGCGTGTAGTACGAGCCGTAGATCGGGTCGACGTCGAGCGTCTTGATCGAAAAGAAGCAGTTGAAGATCGGGTGCGAGAGGTCAAGTTTCTTTATCTCATACTCCGGCAAGGCCTGTTTGAGTTGGCGCTGCAAGTTGTAGAGTTCTCCCTGGGTGCGGAAATCGTCGATCAGCAGGAAGCCGCCTCGCAGAATGTATTCGCGCAATCCGGCAATCTCTTTATCGTCGAGGTTCATGCAGCCGATCTCGCAGAGGTAGGCGAACGGGTATTTAAATAGCTGCGGGTCGTCGAAAGTGAAGATCGGCTCGTCGACGTCGAGCGTCGCGTCGATCTTCGACAATTCGGCCATGATCTTCATTAGGTGGCGCGCGGCGGTAGGGTAATCGTGCGACCACGGGAACCCGCCGTCGCCGATGACCGGGTCGAATCGCCCATTGCACCACGACGTGTCGGCGTAACGAATGCGCACAAAGGTGAAGCGGCCCGAGAGGTCATGGTCGTTTTTCGGCAACTCGGATATGCGCGGCCCTCCACCGTGGCGCCTGCCGCCGCCGCCGCCGCGAGGACGCTGCGCCAGCGCAAAGCCGCAAATCAACGAGAGCGCGACGATTGAGATGATTATCTTTCTTCGATTCATACTGCCTCGGAGTTCGTAGTCCCGCCTTCAGGCGGAAGCCTTCATCCTTTCCGCCTGAAGGCGGGACTACGAACTCTCTATTGACCCGCCAATTTCAACAATAACTCCTGCGCCTTGTCGAAGCCGGGCGCGGCCTCGAGCGAGCGCAGGACGGCGCGGCGGGCCTCTTTATTCTTCCCGGCCGCGTAGAAGGCCCGCGCCAGATTGTACTGCGCTTCGGCGATGTTCGGTGGCGAGGCCGCCAGCGCGATCTGGAATTCGCGGATCGCGGCTTCGGACTCCTTGCGCTCGATGAGCAGGTCGCCGGCCGTCGTGTGCGCCGCATGCCCGGACGGGTTGACGTAAAAGCTCATCTTCATTAGCTCCAGCGCGCGCGCCTTGTCACCCGTCTCGCCCTTCAATCGCGCCAACTTGTCCAACGCGTCGTAATCGTTCTCGTCTACTTTGACGAGCGATTCCAGCGCCTCGGCCGTCGCCGCCTTGTCGCCGCGCTTCTCGTAAATCTGCGCGAGCAGTTCATAGGCGTTCCCGTCGCCGCTCTGGAAGGGGAAGAGTTCGGCCGAGCGCTTCAGATGCGCGACGGCTTTGTCGTAGTCGTTGTCGGCGAAATACATGGCGCCGGCGCGCAGATTGAGCGCGAAATCGCCCGGCGAAGAAGCGGCTTTCGCCAGCAACTCTTCTTTCGACGTCTGCGCATAGCCTTTGTTTTTCCAGCCCGGTTCGAGCGCCATGACGTATTTATCGATTTTGCCGCGCACGTACTTATTGAACTCCCGGTCGAAGTCGGTCTCCGAGAGTTTCAATGCCTGTTGCAGGATTTCCGGCGTCTTCTTTTTCTCCTTGTAGCCGCGCAGCATTTCGAGGATCGCGTTGAACCCGAAGCGGTCTTCGATGAAGTGGCAAACCTGCGAGGCCTGGAAGTAAGCCAGCCCGATGTCGTCGGGGCGTTTGGGACGAATGAAGCCGTTGTCCAGGTTGGCTATCGTGAACCACCTGTTATCGGCGAAGGCCTTGATGTTCTCGACGCTCCAATCGTCGCCCCAGCCGGGGCGCGCGTTGTGCTCCTCGAAGACGCTCAGGCCTTCCGAAAACCAGCGCGGGATCAGGTGGTCGGTGATTTGCAGCGTGATGACGTGCGTGTACTCATGCCAGAGCGTGCTCCCCCAGTTGAACTGTCCGCCGCGCGCCGAGGGCGAATCCTGCGCTATAACCTGGCCGAAGCAGACCCCCAGCGCGCCGAGCCCCGGCAGGCCGAGCGTGCGAACGGCGAAGTCTTCATGATTCGGGAAGAATTCGACGGCGATCGGAGCGCGGGGCGTGAATTTGTATTTCGCGGAGAGTTTGGCCTTCGCCTCGTCCAGCAACTCGGCGGCGTAGGGGGTGAGGACGTCGCTCTCTTTCGGGTCGGCCTTGATGACGAAATCGCCGTGTTTCGTCTCGCGGTATTCTTTCATCGCGTCGAGCAGGTCGAGCATGTTCTTGGCCCAGACGTTGAACGGGTCGCCCTCGAACGACTTCTCTACGGCCGCGCGGCCCTCTTCGATCTTGCCAAGGCGCAGCAGGCCAATTCCCAGAGCCAGATGCGACGACCACTGGTCGGGTGAAAGCTTCAGGGCCTGGTTCAGGAAATCGACGGATTCGCTGTAGCGGCGCGTCTGGGTGGCGAAATGAGCCACCGTTTCGTAAAGCAAACCGTACCGCGGATTGACGCCGAGCGTCGTCTTGACTTCGTTGTTGAAGTCGCCCTGTCTGTCCTGCAGCCAGAACATCGCCGCGCGCAGGGTGTGGGCCTCGAGCGAATTGGGGTTGATCTTCAACGCCTCGTCGATCAGCTTGGCCGCCGATTGGTGCCGCTCGGCTTCGAGGTCGATCGTCGCTGCGAAGGCTTTGGCCTCGACGTAGTTCGGGTTGATCTTGAGCGCCTGGGTGAGCGCGGCGTTCATCGCGTCGCCGCCCTCTATCCGCTTGTTCGCGGCGACGGCCAGGTGCGCGCGGGCGCTGTTGGGATTGATCTTCAAAGCGTCGTTCAGGAACTCGGAGGCTTCCTGGTAGTTGTATTTCTCGGTGTAAAGCTCTCCGCCGCCGAGTTGCGCCTCGATGCATTCTTCGTCCGCCGCGATCGCTTCGAGGTAGATGTCGTTGGCGTCCTTGTATCTTTCGAGATGCGTCAGGGCGCGCGCCACCAGCGTCAACGCCTCCGCCTCCGAGACGTCTTCGTCCTCGTAATATTTCACGAACGACTGAAAGATTTCCCGCGCGGGTTCCAGGTTCCCGGTCAACTGCAGAATCTCGCCCCGGCGTAAGTCGGCGCGCAGCCGGATAAGCTCCTGATCGGATTTTTCATCCGATTGCTCGTCCGGCTTCGCCGCGGGCTTCTCATCGGCCTTGCCCGCGACCTCAGACGCCTTCTCGAATTCTCTGACCGCCTCGCCGTAGCGGCCCGTGACCGCGTAGATCTCGCCGAGCATCAATCTGGCCTGGCTCGATTGCCCTTCGTTTCCGCCGAGCGCGAGAAATTTCTTCGCATTCGTTTCGACCTCGGCGTACTGGCCGGTCTCGAGATAGGCTTGCAGAATGCCCCTTTGAGCCTTTCCGTCTTTCGGGTTGGCCTGGAGCATTTTAGTGAACGAGAGGATGGCTGATTGATACTTGCCATGCTTGAGTTCGTCTTCGGGCGATTCGTTCTGGGCGTCTTGCGCTGAAGCGCACGAGAGCAGCCAGAAGACGAAGATCAAACAGATCACAAAGCCCGAAGTGGATCGAAGGGCGAAAGCCGGTTTTGATTTAATGTTCGACATAAGCGCTACAATCTCAGTTAAGGCGGAGCGGTTTCTATTATTTCTATTTATCCGCTCTTCCTGCCTAATTCCCGTATAAAATGATCACTTCCGCTTCGCCTTGATGCTCTGACCGACCTTGGCGAACTCGATCAGGAGTTTCTCCAGCGCCGCGTCGTATTCATCTTCGTTCATCTGCGCCTTGCGGGTCTTGAGTTGTTCGATCTCGCCTTCAAGACGCAGGCGCTCGGAGAATAGTTTCGCTAATTCCTCGTCGCCGCCGGCCTGCTGCAGCGGCAGGGAATCGAAGTAGGTCGTTCTGGCGAGCGCCCCGTCGCCGTCATCAGCCTTCGCGTGTCCCACGCCGTCGCCGTTGTCGTCGAGCAGCGCGTGTTCGGTGGCCATGAGGCCTTTCTTTTCGTAATAGTCCCCGGTCAGCTTCGCCGCGTAAGTGAAGGCCTCGAACGCGGAGACGCGGCCGTTCTTGTCGGCGTCGGACTCCGGATTGCCGAGCGCGGCGATGAAGTGTTCGGCGAAACGCGTGGCGTTCTGCTCCATCCCGTTGCGAGTCGCGGTGATGACGACGCGTCCCGCGCCTGAGAGCGGCTTGATGAATTCGCCGCTGGCGCTGGCCATGTTCACGATGACGACCTTGCGCGCGGGCAGGTTCTTGATCAATTGCGAGTAATCGGCGGCGGACAAATCCTTCCCCATCAGGTTGAACCTGGCGATCTTTCCGTCGAAGCTGCCGTGGCCGATGAAGAAGATGAAGACCTGGTTGTCGGGCTTGACCGAATCGCGCAGTTTGCCGAACACGTCGCGCACCACGTCGGCCGAGCAGGGTTGTTCTTCCTCGGACGGTTTCTCGGTGAGCGTGGTCACGCGCTCTTCGGCGAAGCCCAGACGTTCTACGAGCCCCGAGCGCAGATCGCCGGCCCATTTGGCGAACCGGGTCGAGTAGGCCTCATCGCCCCCGATGCCGCTGATGATGACCGCGAATTTGTTCGGGTCCGGAGGCAGTCGCGGCGATGAATGCGCTTCGGCCTTACGGTCTTCCTGTTTGGCGGCGACCGGATTCTTGGGCGCGACGGGAACGTCCTGCGCGCAGGCGGCGCCGGTCACGAGCGCCAGCATAATGATTGTTGTGACAAGATGGCGGATCACGATGAAATTTATATCTCCGTCGGCCTTCACGCCTTTGTTCTGCGCGCTTGCGCGCCCGTTTGCGAAAGCTGTTTGCCTCAGTCTTCACCGCGCTAGCGGCGCATTGAATTTAGCCGTGGGTTTTAACCCACGGGGCGGTTGGCGTATGTTCCCCCGTCGCGTCAGCGACGATTGGATCAGCCGTCGCTGACGCGACGGGAAAAATTTTTCGCGCCCATCGTGGTTTAATGGTCTTTGAAAATTAATGGCGCCACGTAGGGGCAGACCTGTGTGTCTGCCCCGGTGGGCACAATCCCTACCGGGGCAGACACACAGGTCTGCCCCTACGTGGGCGCCTTATTTTTCAAAAGCCATATACCCACGGCTAAATTCAATGCGCCGCTAGAGCGGCGGAAAACCACAGAGGCTCAATCCTAAACGTGTTTATGACAACCTGCATTAAGCCAATCCCTTACGTTTACGCAAAAACCACTCGGCGCCGGCCAATCCGATGAGCAGGATGAAATTGATCGGCATGTCCCAGAGGTCTTTGCTGACGCGTTCGGAGTTTTTGCCTTCGAGCAGCGTGATCTCGTCGAGCAGATCTTTGGCGTCGCTCAAGGGGAAATACTTTCCGCCGGTCTCGGCGGCGGCGCGCTTGAGGAGTTCGACGTTTTGCGCTGCGTCATGGAATTCGCGGGTGCGGTCAGTGATCAAGAAGGTCGATTGCGCCGCGCCGAGCGTGGCGCCGCCTCGCCGCGCTGTCATCTCGATTTTATACAGCCCGTTTTCATCGGGCGTGAATTCGTTGCGGTAATCGACGCCGGAGCTGTTTTGCCGTTCGCCGAAATTGATTTTGAGAGGAATTTCGGCGGTCGCCCCCGAAGGCTTCGTGACGCGGGTGGCGACCTGGGCGTCCGTGACCGCGTTGAATTTCTTGTCGTTCACCTCGCCGCGCAAGATCACCATGTCGCCCTTCGTGTAAACGTCGCGTTCGGCGGCGACCTCGTACTGCCTGGGCGAGGCGCTGACCAGGTATCGCAGCAATTGCCGCCAGAAAGTTTCGTGCGAATTGTTCTGGGACGGCGTCTCCATGCGCCAGCGCCAGGTGTCGTTCGCGGTCAGGGCCATCGAGCGCCCGCGCCCGTAGCGCTCTTCGACCAGCAGCGGCGCCGTGCGGCTGCGGTCGTTGATGGCGTTGGCCTCCAGGACGACTGTCGCGCCCGGTTTCGCGCCGGTCAGCAGTTCGGGAATCGAGATCGGAGGGAGCTCTTCCCAGGCCTTCGCGCTCAATGCGCGGTCTTCGTTGAGCCGGGTCACTGCGTGTACTCGCCCGCGGGGGGTCAGCGATGCTTTGAAATTCGACACGATCTGGGTCTCGTACCCCTCGGGTTCGCCGTTGAGGTACAGCGGCGAGAGATCGGAAATCGGCGTGTTGGCGTACTTCCCGGCGTCGAACGAACGCGCGCCCCCCAGCATCAACACGCCCCCGCCGCGACGGGCGGCGAACTGTTCGATGTTTTTCAGTTGGTCGTAATTAAAGAAATTGGCCTCGACGCTGCCGATGACCACGCCATGATAGGTGAATAACTCTTCGTCGGTGGTGGGGAAGCCGGTCGTCAGTTCGCCGCCCGATTCGATGCCCTGCCGGTAAAACTTGCCGTCGGCGGAGCGCAACGACGAGACGAGAACCAGGTTCTTTTCATTTTTTGCCAGGGCCTTGCGCATGAAGCCGTATTCCCATCGCGGCTCGCCTTCGATGTAAAGGACCTTCGGGTGGTCGTTTGTGACTTCGATGAGAGTGTCCTGGGCGTTGTTTTCAAGGGTCATCTCGCCGTCGAGCGGCTTGACCTCGAAGGCGTATCGGTGCGCGCCCGGCGACGACGGCGTGAATTCGACTGTCAGAGTTTCGGCCTCGCCGCCCTTCACGTCCAGCGTCTGGGTCTTCAACGCGCGGCCGTCCTCGCTGATCGCCACTATGACCTTGCTGGAGCCGTAGCCGCTCAAGCGCACCAGGGCGTCGGCGATGACCGCCGAGCCGGCGAGCACGCGGCGGGGAGTCGTCACGCGCGACATCTCGGCGTCTTTGAAGCGCAAAGGATTGCCGACGCCGACGGTGAAAATGGGAATGTTCTTGGCGCGCAGCTCCCGAAGTTCCGCTCCCAGATCGCGTGAGGTGTTAGCTCCCCCGTCGCTGACCAGGACGACCGCCGAGAGCGACGACCCACTCTGATCATTGACAGTTTCGCGCAAAGCGTTGACGATGTCCGTCACCCCGCCTTCGGCCTTCAGTTCGCCCGCGTTTTTGAGCTTCGACGCGCCGGACGAAAAGCCGTAGAGACTGACCTTGAACTTCTCGTCCAGGCCGCGGGCGAATTGATGGCCGGTCGAGAGAATCTCTTTGGCGGCTTCAATGCGGCTGCGCCCGTTTTCGTCGTTGAGCTGCATGCTGCGCGAATCGTCGACGATCACCGCGACCGACGCGCTTTTGGGAATGATCGACGGGACCACGATCACGGGCCGCATGAGCAGAATCAACAGCATCGCCAGCAGCGCGGCGCGTAACCCGATCAGGCCGATTTTGGATTTCGAGTTGATCCGGTAGCCGGGCCTGACGTAGAGGAAATAGACGAGCAGCCCGACCGCCGCCGCGCCGAGCGCGAGCAAGAGCCACGAAGGGCGATTGGCGAAACCGAATTGCCCTCTGGCAAAAATCGACCACTTGTGTTTGAAGAAGAACTGAATGAGTTGATCCATTTGCCACCGCTCCACTGCCAAAGTGAATTGGCCCATTTAAACATAACTCGATCTTTGCGCGCCTGCTCTTCGGGATAGCAATGTGTGTGTTTATGAACGCCATTATAACCACGCATTGCGCCAGCGTAAAACCGGTTGCGCCTGAGGTCTCTGAAGTGATGGAATGCGGATAGCGGGTAGGCGATAATTGTATAAAGATTTTGAAGGAGAACCACGCAATGAGCGCTAACGAAGCCATTTTGACCCCCCCCTGGCAGACGTTACGGTTCCGCCTACTGGGGTTTCTCCCACTCTGCTTCTTCCTGGCCAGAGCGATCGAATACATAATTGTCGCAAAGACGCCCGAGCAGATGTTGTGGAGCTGTCACATTTCCAACCTTATGCTGGCGGCCGGGCTGTTTATGGGCAATCACTTTCTGATCCGCGTCGCGGTTTTCTGGCTGATCCTGGGCGTGCCGCCGTGGATCGCGGAAATGATTTGGAGCAAAATGACCACGGCGGTCTCGATCTTTTCGCACCTGGGCGGATTCATTGTGGCGATAATGGCGATTCGGCGGGTGGGCGCGAAACCTGGGGGTTGGATTCCGTCGCTCATCTACTTCGTAATTCTTCAGCAGATCACGCGGCTTTTGACCGACCCCGGCCCGTACACGAACGTCAACGTCGCCCACTTCGCTTTCGGGCCGATGAAAGATTGGTTTGCGAGTTATTGGACTTACTTGGCGGCGAATACTTCGGCGGTCGCTCTGACGCTGATCATTATCGAGCTCGTCTTGGTGCGGCTGTTCCCCGTCAGGGCGAAATAGGGGAATGCGGAATGCGGAATGCGGAATGCGGAATGCGGAATGCG
>DATCXQ010000686.1:0-6873 GCA_036565725.1 Blastocatellia bacterium | reverse complement strand
GACCCCGGCGTTCGCGGCCGGCGATCGCGTGACCATCGAGCCGATGAGCAATATGCGCCGCAGGATCGCGGAGAACATGCTCAACAGCCGGCGCGTTTCGGCCCACGTCACCACCATCTTCGAGGTCGATTTCACGAACATCGCCCGGCTGCGCGAGCGGGTGAAGAAACAGTTCGAGGCGCAGAACGGCGCGAAGCTGACGTTCCTGCCCTTCGTCATCAAGGCCACGATCGACGCGCTCAAGGCGCTTCCGGTGGTCAACTCGTCGGTCGAGGGCGAGAACATCGTCTACAAACACGATTACAACATCGGCATCGCCGTCGCGCTCGACTGGGGATTGATCGTGCCGGTCATCAAACAGGCAGACGCGCTGAGCCTGACGGGGCTGGCGCGGTCATCACAAGACCTGGCCAACCGCGCCCGCAGCAAACAACTCAAACCGGACGAGGTCTCCGGCGGAACCTTCTCGATCACCAACTTCGGACTTTTCGGCGGTTACACCGCCGCGCCGATCATCAACCAGCCGCAGGTGGCCATTCTGGGGCTCGGCGGCGTCCACAAGAGGCCCTGGGTGGTCGAGACCGCTGACGGCGACGCGATCGCCATCCGCCACATCGCGGCTCTGAGCCTCTCGTTCGATCACCGCGTCATCGACGGCGCGGTGGCCGACCAGTTCCTCGCATACATCAAGAAGACGATCGAGACGACCGATTTCTCGGCATTGTTATAAAAAATGGGACTTATAGGGTTCAAAGGGCTTATAAATCCAATAAGCCCTATCCTATAGGTCCCATTAGTCTTATGCCAGTCTGCGAAACAAGTTTCCTCGGTTTGACGCCTTACGACGAAGCGCATGCGCTGCAGGGCGTTCTCGTTGAGCGACGCAAGCGCGATGAAATTTCCGATCAATTTCTGCTGCTCGAACACCCGCATGTCATAACGCTGGGTCGGGCGGCCAATCGCGCGAACGTCCTGGCCGACGGCGTGACTCGCGCGCGACTGGGCGTCGAGCTTTTTGAAACCGGCCGCGGCGGCGATGTGACCTACCACGGCCCCGGCCAGTTGGTCGGCTACCCGATCATCAAGTTACTGCCCGGCCGTCAGGACATTCGCCGCTACGTGCGCGACATTCAAGAGGTATTGATCCGCGCGGCCCGCGATTTCGGCGTGGATGCGGAGCCGCGCGGCGGTGATTTCGTGGGCGTCTGGGTGGGCGACGAAAAGCTCGGGGCGATAGGCGTTCGCGTCTCGCGGTGGGTGACGATGCATGGCTTCGCATTCAACATCGCCACCGATTTGAATTACTTTCAACTGATCGTTCCGTGCGGCATCCGCGGTCACGGAGTGACTTCCCTGGAAAAATTGCTTGGCCGTCCTGTCGAGATGGGCGCTGTGATTGAAAGCGTCGCGCGCCACTTCGGCGACGTCTTCGATCGCCAAATCGTCCAACAGTCATACAGAAGTTTTCCTAAGGATGAATAGCCACAGAGGCCACAGAGGACACAGAGAAATCTTTCATTTCCTCTGTGTCCTCTGTGGCCTCTGTGGCTGACAATCTTCGTCCATTTGAAAACTGGTTTATTCTTTAGAGAAGCTCTTGCGACATTGCCTACGCCAACTCGCCGTCGGTTTGGCCCGATTGCGGCTCGAGCAGTTTGTAACCTTCCGAGCGCGCGACGTAGGTGGCGATGGTCAGGTCACCCACCACGTTGAGCGTCGTGCGGCACATGTCGAGGATGCGATCCACTCCGAGAATGATCGCGATCAGCAGCGGATTGACGTTGATCGTGGCCAGCACACCGACGATGAATGGAATCGAGCCGGCAGGCACGCCCGCAGTCCCAACCCCGCCCAGGATCGCCAGGTAAACGACCGTCAATTGCTGCCCTAACGAAAGGTCCACGCCGGCCAGTTGCGCCAGAAACAGGACTGTGACGCCTTCATAGAGCGCCGTCCCGTTCTGGTTGGCCGTCGCGCCGACCGTCAGGACGAACCTGTTGATCGACGGTGGAACGCCCAGATTCTCTTCTGAAACGCGGATCGCCGTCGGCAAGGTCGCGTTGGAGGAAGATGTTGAAAAGGCGGTCAGGATGATTGTCTCGATCCGGCGGAAAAATGTGAGCGGCGAAATCCGCGAGAGGAAGTAGACCGATATTGAATAGACGCCGAACATTTGCAGCGCCAGTCCCACCAGGACCGTGACCATGAACCAGAAGAGCGCTTGTAAAAGATCGAGTCCGAACCGCGCGATATTGCTGAAGATGAGGCAGGCGACGGCGTAAGGCGCCACACGCATAATCATGGCGATGAGTTTGGCGGTGACTTCATAAACGCCTTGCAAGACATCCATCAGCGGCGCGGCGGTCGGCCTCGGAATGAGCGAAATGGCGATGCCGATCATCAGCGCGAAGAACATTAAGTGGAGCATGTTCGGATTTTCGGGCGCCAGCGCGTAAATGGGATTTTTTGGAACTATAGTCGTGACTACCTGCATGAGCGGGGAGTCATTTACGGCGCCCGCCTTCTTCGCGGTGTCCACTGTTTTGGTCGCATCCGAACCATAACGCTCTTGGAGCTTAGTCGCCGTCACTGGATCGATGCGGTTGCCGGGCCGGATCGTATTGGCCAATGTCAGCCCGATCACCACCGAAATCGCCGAAAGCACGAGGGTATAGCCGAAAGATTTCAACCCGATACGTCCCAGTTTGCGCACGTCGCCCACACCCGCTACCCCAACGATCAACGACGAAAAGACGAGAGGGATGACGATCATCAGCAGCAGTCGCAGGAAGAGCTGTCCAATCGGATCGGTAATATTGTAGATCGTCCATGTGACGCGTGGATGCTCGCCTCCGAGGAAGTAGTTAGCTGCTATGCCCGTCACCAACCCCACCCCCAACCCGATCAGGATGCGCGTATGCAGCGGCATTCCCTTAGGCCGATCCGGAGCGTGGTCGCCCGGGTCCGTGGTCGATTCCCTTTGTTCCATCGAGCGGGGGTCTTTTTGTTTATTTTCCATATTGCTCCTCATCTGTTTTCGGATTCTAAGGCGGTTTTCAGATCAGTATACGAGTTAATAGAACGCGATTGACCCGGATAGATCGGATTGACGCCGATCTTTTTGGTCCTATGCGCAATGATACGTTGAATTCGCGTCATCCGCGTTCTTCTGCCGCAAACACCAGTTGCTGATCCCGTATACGCAATAGAAGACCAATCTAGATTGTGCGTTTCGGGGAACGGTTGCGGGCTGCCAATAACTCATCGACTCGGCCGGGGACGGGCGATGATAAAACCGCTCGTCGAAATTGTAAACCTGGGACCCTGCGCCTACTGAGAGGACGACAGGGTATTTGCGCTAACCCCCAGGGCAAATTAAAGTATGGCTATGAACAAAGCGACACAGAGAATACCCAAACCGAGCTGGTTGAAAATCCGGCTCAATATGGGAGAAGACTTCCTGGAAGTGCGGCGGACGCTCAACGATCTGACCCTGCACACCGTCTGTCAGGAGGCGCGCTGCCCCAATATTTACGAGTGCTGGTCGAATCGCACCGCGACTTTTATGATCGCGGGCGACGTTTGCACGCGCCGCTGTGGGTTCTGCGCCGTCAGCAAAGGCGAGCCTAAGCCGCTCGACTCCGGCGAGCCGGCGCATGTCGCCGAGGCCGTGCGCAAATTGAACCTGCGGCATGCGGTGATCACCGGCGTCAATCGCGACGACAAGAGCGACGGCGGGGCGGAGCACTGGGTTGCGACGATCCGCGCGGTCCGCGCGCTCAACCCCGACTGCAAGATCGAAGTTCTGATTCCTGATTTCGAGGGCAATGACGACGCGCTCGACGTCGTTCTCGACGCGCGGCCGGACGTGCTCAACCACAACACCGAGACCGTCCCGCGCCTCTACCGCCGCGTCCGCCCTCACGCGCGATACCGCGAATGGACGATGAAACTGCTCGCGCGCGCCGCCGAACGCCGCGACAGCGAAAGGCGCGGGATGCTGACCAAATCCGGTATCATGGTCGGCCTCGGCGAGACGACCGAGGAGGTCGTCGAAACGATGCGCGACCTGCGCGCAGTGGATTGCGACGTCTTGACGGTGGGCCAATATCTGCAGCCCGCCGAACGCCGGCTTCCGGTCGAGAGATATTACACGCCGGAGGAGTTCGCCGAATTCAAACGCGCTGGATTGGAGATGGGATTTCGCTACGTCGAGTCGGGCCCGCTCGTTCGTTCCAGCTATCATGCTCACGAACATAAGCCGGAGAACGCGCGCACGATCAGCGAAGCCGTCCCCGCAGAGCGGGAAACACAGGGCCATCGGCGCGAGTTGCCCGTATTGAATAGTCTTGCTTGATCTGAGGGAATGTGGGGAGTGGGGAATGCGGAATGCGGAAGAGGAAGAAGAACGAACTGTTAAGGCCCGCGTTCCTGCAGATTCCGCATTCCGCATTCCGCATTCCGCATTCCTCACTCCCCATTTGCCTTTTTTGCTTCTTCTTAGCCGTCGCCGGTCAGCGCAGCCCATAAATCTTCAATCTGTACTCGCCATTTATGATCGAAGGGCCTTCGGGCGCGCGGCGGGAGAAGTTGGTCGCCTCGGCGCAAATCATCGGCACGCCTCCGCGCGCCGCCGGCAATCCGTAATGCTGATTTGTGAAGATCGCCTTCAGACGCGGATTCTGCGGGGCGGCGACGCCGTAGCGCAGAGAGATGACCGGCAGCTCGATCGGTTGCGACGGGTTGATGAATTCGAAGCTGTCGTCGTATATGTTGATTCGCGCCACTCGGGCGCGCTCGCTCCAGTCGCGGTGGGCGAGGGCGTTGTTAAGAGCTTCGATGATCGCCCCACGATGATAACCGGCGCGGCTTTTCAGGAAGGAATCTTCCTCGACCTTCTGCTCCCTGGTTTTGCGTGACGGGCGCGCGTCCCACAGGTCGACGTAGCGATTGATGAAGCTCAAGGCGCCGTCGAAGAGGCGGAAGAGATTGCCTTGCAGAATCGATTCCTCGATGACGGGCGAGTTTTGGTCATCGCCGCTGTATCGCGTGATCCGCAGATTGGCTTGCGGCGCCAGGTTGGCCACGCGGTCGTTCAACCCGAACAACAACAGGCCCCCCGCCGTAAGGAACAATTCGTCTTCGATCTTCACGACCAACCCCATGTCGCGTAACACGGAATCAGTCGGAAAACCTTTTGTCGATTCGCCCCAGTAGCCCGGATTGACGCCGCGCACGTAGCTCCAGAAGAGCGATTCGTCGACGTCGCTCTCGATCTCGGCGTCGAAGATCGGGACCTGCTCGAAGCCCGTCAGCCGCGACTCATGCATCAGCAATGAAATCTCTTCGCGCGTGGCCTCGCGCTTCGTCGAGCCTTCCCGGATGTAAAAGCGGTCGTCGAGCGTGCGGTGCGGGCGGTCGTCAGTGTCCACTTGCAGAATGACTACGCGGCGCCCGCTGTCGAAGGCTACCTTGTTGATGTAAGGGAAAACGGGCGGCTGAATGTAGTTGGCGCAGATGTCGCGCAACTCCGTCTCGACCGCCTCGGGGTCTTCCACGCCTTCGACGCGCAACTGGTCGTTGACTCCGAAGACCATTGCGCCGCCGGCGGAGTTGGCCAGCGCGATGATCTCGGCGGTCAATTTTTCGACGTTGCTGAAGCGGACTTTGAGTTCCAGGTATGTGTCTTCGCCGCCCCGCACCATTCGCATCAGCTCGCCGCGCGAAATCACGGGAGCAGGCAGGTCGACCTGGTAAGCGTAATAAGACCTTTCTGAGCCGGGCGCTTTCCCGTGTCGCCGATAGGCGTTGTTCCGTTTGCGTGCCATTGGTTTGGCGGCGAAAATTCGCGCGCTAGGACGATGAATGTCAATAAGCCGGCTGTGGCCAGATAATACCCCATGAGGCGGCCTCAGGCGGATTTGGTCTTATCCTTCTTCTCTTCCTCGGCTTCGGCTTCGGACATGCCAGTTTTGAAGTTGCGGATGCTTTCGCCCATTCCCTTGGCAAGCTGGGGCAGACGATTCGCGCCAAAGAGTACGAGGACAATAACGAGGATGATGATCATTTCCGGCATGCCGGGCGCCCAAAATAAAAGCAGGTTGTTCATGGAGGTCTCCTTGATGTCCTATTGATGCCTTTTGATGCCTTATATCGATGCCTTAATCGATGTCTTATTGTGGATGTTGAATTCGACGGCTATTGTAGCTTCGCGCTCGCGGGGGTGTCAATCTGGCGCTTCCTTGAAGTCGCGTAGCTTCGGATGCTATATTGCGCGCCGGTTCAAATAGTCAGTATTTATCAATAGTTCGATGCGCAAGCGGCTGCTTGCGCTCGCATTTCAGGGGTGATTATGACGCCCCGAAATCATCTTAATTGGAGGGTAGAGTCATGGCAGAAAATCAAGGTGGTGGCGGCGGGGATAAACTAGTCTACTTTCTGGTCGGCGCCGGCATCGGCGCGATCACCGCTTTGCTCTTCGCCCCGAAATCCGGCAGCGAGCTTCGTTCTGACCTCGCCGACGCGACGCGCAAGGGGCTTGATATCGCCCGGGACACCGGGCGTGAAATCGGCGAACGCGCCAGCGAGGTTTACCAGACCGGCGTCGAACGCGCGTCCGATCTGACCACGCGCGGAAAAGAGGCGGTCGGCGACTTGACCGACCGCGGCAAGGATTTGATCAGTCGTCAAAAGGGCCAGTTCACCGCAGCCATCGAAGCCGGCAAGCAGGGCTACCGCGAAGCCAAAAAGGCCGACCAGGGCAAGGTCAGCGCGGCGGTCGAGGAGAGCTAATTAGCTGGTTTTTGGTGGTTAGTGGTTGATGGTTGGTTGCCAGGCGATGGCTAAACCACCAACCACCAACCACCAACCACC
>DATCXQ010000284.1:0-10519 GCA_036565725.1 Blastocatellia bacterium | reverse complement strand
CGGTAGCGACTTGACGCCCTTGGAGTGTACGACTTACGAGGCGCCAGGTCGCTACCGCTCCCCGCTACCTACCGGCGCGTCAGATGAGGAAACTATGTCTGCAAAACAAATTCTCGTAGTTGATGATGAAAAAAATCAACGCGACATTCTCCAATTGATCCTTTCGGGCGAACGCGACGAGCAGGGCGACCCGCTTTACGAAGTAAAGACCGCGAGCTCCGGCCAGGAGGCGCTGCGCGCGTTCAAAAACGAAAATTTCGACCTGGTATTGACCGACCTGAAGATGGCCGGGATGGACGGGATTCAACTGCTCAACGAGCTGTCGCAGCTTGACAGCTCCACACCCGTGATCCTGATGACCGCTCACGGCTCGATCAACACCGTGAAAGAGGCGCTGCGCGGGGGCGCGTTCGATTACCTCGAAAAACCCGTCGACCGCACGAAACTGCTCGAGGCGGTCTCGAAAGCGATGGCGCAGATGCGCGCCGTGGACGAAGAGATCATCGGCGTTTCGGAGGCGATGGAGCGGGTCAAGAAGATGATCGTCAAAGTCGCGCCGTCCAATTCGACGGTGCTGATCCGCGGCGAATCGGGGACCGGCAAAGAGCGCATCGCCCGCGCCATACACAAGGCCAGCCCGCGCGCCGGCGAAAGATTCCAGGCCGTCAACTGCGCGGCGATCAACGAAAACCTTCTCGAATCGGAACTCTTCGGACATGAGAAAGGCTCGTTCACCGGGGCGCACGCCGAGAAGAAAGGGCTGTTCGAGATAGCCGACAAAGGCACTCTCTTCCTGGACGAGATAGGCGAAGTCAGCCCGAGCATGCAGGCCAAACTCCTGCGCGCCTTGCAGGAGAGAGAGGTCACGCGCGTCGGCGGCACGCGACCGATCAAGGTCGACGTGCGCGTGCTGGGCGCCACCAATCGCGACCTCGAAGCGATGGTCAAGGACGGGCGCTTCCGTGAGGACCTCTATTACCGCCTGAACGTGATCCCGATCAGCGTGCCCCCGCTGCGCAGCCGCCGCGACGACATCCAGGTGTTGATGGGCTATTTCCTGGCCAAACACGGGACGCCATCGCGCCCGATGAAAATTTCGGCCGACGCGAAGAGCCTGATCATGAATTACGCCTGGCCTGGCAATGTGCGCCAACTGGAATCGGCCATCGAACGCGCGCTGCTGCTTGCCGAAGGCGATGAGATCACCGCCGAAGACCTGCCCGTCGAAATCCGCGCCAGCGCGCAATCGGAAGGCGCGGGCGGATTCAAACTTCCGCCCGAAGGCATCTCGTTCGAGGAACTCGAACGCTCGCTGCTGATCCAGGCGATGGAACAGACCGGATGGAACATCACGCGGGCAGCGAGGCTGCTGGGGCTGTCGTTCCGCACGATGCAATACCGGTTGGATAAATTCGGCATCAAGCGACCGGGCCGCGGCAAAGGGTCGTCGGATGAGACGCCTGATGAAGACGAAAACGACGCGCAGGAACTAGATCAATGAACGAGCTTGGATATGAAATAGGCGACAGAGGCGATTAATCCGGCGGCTGGGAGAGTGATCACCCAGGCCCAGACGATGCGCCCGGCGACTCCCCATCGGACGGCGGATAGCCGGCGCGTCGTGCCGACCCCGACTATGGCGCCGGTGATCGTGTGAGTTGTCGAGACAGGGATGCCGAAATGAGTGGCCAGGAATACGGCCCCCGCGCCGCCAGTCTCCGCGCAAAATCCGCCGACGGGTTTGAGCTTGGTGATTTTCGACCCCATTGTCTTCACGATCCGCCAACCGCCAGACATCGTCCCCAGCCCGATGGAAGTAAAGGCCGCCAGCCCGACCCAATAAGGTATGTCGGCCTTGGGGTCGATATATTTGCCGGTGACCAGCGCCGCCATGATGATGCCCATCGTTTTCTGAGCATCGTTACTGCCGTGAGAAAGGCTGAAGAGCGACGACGAAACCAATTGCATGAAACGGAAATATTTGTCCACCCGCGACGGCGCGACCCGGCGGAAAATCCAGAAGACCGCGGTCATCAGCGCCAGACCTGCTAACAGTCCGACGGTCGGCGAAATGATGATGAATGAGACTGTGCCGAACCATCCCCTGGGCCATTTGGCGTCGAAGACCAGCGCCTGAAACCCGACGTTTGATATTGCGGCCCCGGCGTATCCGCCGATCAGCGCGTGAGACGAACTGGTCGGCAGCCCCAGATACCACGTGATCAGGTTCCAGGTCACGGCGCCGATCAACCCGGCGAGCACCACCCATTCGTTCACCTGCTTCGGGTCGACCAGGCCGCTGTAGACGGTCTTGGCGACGGCATGTGTGCCCAGAAAGAATGCGATGAAATTGAAGAAGGCCGCCAGCAAAACGGCGCGCCCCGGGGAGAGTACGCGGGTTGATACGACCGTGGCTATGGAATTGGCCGCGTCGTGAAATCCGTTGGTGAAGTCAAAAATCAAAGCGATGACCACGATTACCGCGACAATCGCAAACGTTGAATTCATAAAGACCTCTATGTTCGAGGCACTCCGGTTCTGTAGAATTCGATAAAGGGACATCAGCCCCTACTGAACATCAATAATCACGAATAGCGGCAAGAATGGTGGGGAACAAATGGAGCACGAGGCCAAGAAAAAGATTCGTGTTCATTCGTGTTCATTCGTGACTGAAAATTCTTCTTCTCTATATTTAGAGTTTTGTCTAAGCGTTCTTGAGAACTATCGATTCAAGGATGTTCGAGACGTCCTCGCACTTGTCGATCGTGCGCTCCATCTTCGCGTACAGTTCTTTCATTTTCAGGAGTGTGATCGGATTGGTCTCCTGGGCGAATAGTTCGTCGATGGCTTCGTGGTGGTAAGTGTCGCCCTCGTTCTCCAGACCGTGAATGGTGATGCATTCTTTCAACACCTGATCGCTGTCATTTTCGAGCGACCTGACGGCGGTCTCCAGACTGGCCACAATCCGCACCAACACGTCGATCATCCTGCGCGCATGTTCGGTCGGCCCCTCGACGCGGTAAAGAATGACGCGCTTGGCTGTGTATTCGATGGCGTCAACAATGTCGTCCAGACCGCTGGCCAGTGCGTGAATGTCTTCGCGGTCAATCGGCGTGATAAATGTCTGATTCAGCTTCTTGACAATCTCGTGAGTGAGCAGGTCACAGTTGTGCTCGATATCTTTAATCTTGTCGGCATAAGCGACGCGATTATCAAAATCCGAAAAAAGCTTTTGCAACAACAGCGCGCACTCAGTCATGTGCGACGCCATGTGATTGAACATGTCGAAATATTTGTCTTCCCTTGGCAGTAAGCGAAACATAGATTCACTGCTCCTTGTAATTGTATTCAAACTGCTTGCCAGAGTTGCGGAAGAAGGCCGCAAGTATACCTTCTCCCTGAAGAGATAGAAAAATTCGCCCCGATCTATTCAAGCTCTAAATGGAAGATTTAAGACGTATATAACATCGGACCGAGTCGTTCGTGGCTCAACGCTACTTGTTTTGGCTAAATGTACATCGCCGATGCATAAGAATCGAACAGTTCCCCCAAAACGGCCTGAGGCAAAGACAGAGAGTTTTGGCTATTTCCCATCGAGGATGGCCCGCATTTTTTTCGCCGCCTCGACGGGAGAATTGGCGTTGGCGATGGCGGCGCCGACGATCACTCCGGCCAGCGGCAGTTCACGCAGAAGCGCGAGTTCGGCCGCGTCTATTCCGCCCGCGAGATAGACCGGCAGTTCGATATCTTTGATCAATTCCGCGACCTGATCGATTCGCTCTTCGCGGCCGAGTCCTTTCGCCCGTTTGAATCCGCGGCGGTTGACGCATAGCGAGGTAACGCCCAGGTCCCGCAGCCGGCGCGCGCGCTCGGCGATGTCCGAAACCGTCAAGCTGTCTGCCATCACCTGCCCGTCATAGCGATGCGCGGAACGCACGACCCTCTCGATCAACTCGTCGGAGGCGTTTCCGAGAACCGTGACCACCGTGGCGCCGGCGGCGAAGGCCAATTCGGCGATAGGTTCGCCCGCGTCAATCACTTTGATGTCGGCGACAATCGGACGCCCGCGATGACGGCGTCGCAACTCCCGCACGGCTCGGATGCCCTCGCGGATGAGCAGCGGCGTCCCCGCCTCGATCAGATCGACATAAGCCGCCACTCTACCAGCCAGCTCCAGCTCATGCGTAAGATCGGGGGTGTCCAATGCCAGTTGCAGTTTCATCGCCTTCTGATTCTTACTCAAAAGTTCTAAAGGGTCAGTACCGCGAGCAGTAGCGAGCGAGGTTCGCTTATCTCGAGTCAGTACCGCGAGCGGTGGCGAGCGAGGTCCTGTTATAGATCCTTATGCGAAAACCTCGCTCGCCACCGCTCGCGGTACTGGCTCTGAGGTCATTCGCACAGGTCCAGAGTTTTCCACACTTCCTGTGGAAAACTCTGTGGAAAAACTGTGAATTTGCGCTTTAAATCTATCTAAAATCGCGACTTATAGCAGATTGCACACATTTTCGACAACTTTGTAAGCCTCATTATTTCAGTATTTACCCATCGGGCCTTAATGAAATCCTCGAAAATGCTAGGAATTTTAATATCTTTTCGATTTTCCACAGACTGGGAGCAGATCACAGGTCGTCTTCTTCCCGAATTTGATCGAGCCGCTCTAAAAAGTCGGCTTTGACCAGGACCTGACGTGGTTTGCTGCCGTCTTCAGGGCCGACGATCCCCTCGCGCTCCATCATATCAATGATCGAAGCGGCGCGGCCATAACCGATTCGTAATCTTCGCTGCAAGACCGAAGTTGAAGCGCGGCCCATCTCGATGACTATACGCACGGCTTCGTCATACTTCTCGTCTTTTTTCATCTCGCTGAACTCATCGCCTTGAAGTTCCTTCTCGCTCAACCCGATCTGCCCGTCGTAAGCGGGCGCCGCCTGCGAGCGGACGAAATCGGCTATGCGTTTGACCTCTTTCTCGTCGATGTAAGCGCCATGCACCCGAACCAGCCTGGAAGTCCCTGGCGGCAGGAAGAGCATGTCGCCCTGCCCGAGCAACTGCTCGGCGCCGTTCGTGTCGATGATCGTGCGCGAATCCACTTTCGACGAGACGCGGAACGATATGCGCGACGGGAAATTGGCCTTGATCAACCCGGTGATCACGTCTACGGAGGGCCGCTGGGTGGCCAGCACCAGGTGTATCCCGACGGCGCGGGCCATCTGGGCCAGACGCGTGATGCTCTCTTCGACGTCGCGCGCCGAGACCATCATCAGGTCGGCCAGTTCGTCGATGATCACGACGATGTACGGCAGCGGCCTGGTCTCCTCCTCGTCAATCGATTCCGAGGCGCGCTTCGAATTCGATTCGACCTCGGCGTTGTACTGTTCGATGTTGCGGACGCCGAAGGAGGCGAGGCGCTTATAGCGGTTCTCCATCTCGGAGACGGCCCACTTCAGCGCGTAGCTGGCGCGCTTCGGGTCGGTGACGATCGGCGAGAGCAGGTGGGGGATGTCTGCGTACAAGCCGAGTTCGAGCCGCTTCGGGTCGATCAGAATGAATTTGACCTCTTCGGGCGTCGCCTTATACAGCATCGAGGTGAGAATCGTGTTGAGGGCCACGGATTTGCCCGCGCCCGTCGCGCCGGCTATCAGCAGGTGCGGCATCTTCGCCAGATCAGCCACGTAATTCGCCCCGTCTATAGTCTTCCCCAGCGCGAGCGTCAGCTTCGATTTCGACTCGTGAAACCTCTTCGACTCCAAGACCTCGCGCAACCGGATCATCTCGCGGTGGGAGTTCGGGACTTCGATGCCGACCGTTGATTTGCCAGGGATGCGGTCGATGCGAACCGACTCGGCTTTCAACGCCAGACACAGGTCGTCGACGAGGTTGGTTATGCGGCTGTATTTCACGCCGGGGTCCGGTTTGAATTCGAAGGTCGTGACGACGGGTCCCGGGCTGATCTGTTTGACCTGTCCCGACACGTTGAACTCCGCGCATTTCTCGGCCAACTGCCTTGCCCGCTCCATCAACTCCGCCTCGGCCATCTCGGAACGCGGCGCGGGCGGGGTCAACATTTCCGTCGAAGGCAATTTGTAATTGGATAAGACGCGGGAAATGTTTTTGACCAGCTGGCCGATCTTCGACTTGCCGCCTTTCTCCTTCTCAACGGACGCTTCGGTGGCTTCAACGCGTTTGACCGAAGCAGTCGCCATCATCTCATCCACACTCCGCTGAGTGGATAATTCATCCAGGTCGAAGGCGCCATTGCCGAGATCGACCGGTTCGTCAACCTTGCTCGATTCGTCCTCTTTGCCGGTCTTGGAACGGCGCGGCCCAGTAACCGTAGAAGGCGGGATGCGCGCCGCCCGCTGGCCGGCGTCGGGGTTGGCCTGAGCCGATTCGGCGACCTGCAAGGCATCCTCGTTAGTCGCGATCACTCCGGCCTCTTCCAGCTGATCGCTAACCTCGCCGTTGACTTCCTGCATCGATTGGATTGCGGGCGGCGCCGTATTTCGCCCTGCGGGGACTCCCGGACGCACCGTCACCTTCATCCCGCCGAGCGGGGAGCCTTGCCGGTTCGCCCGCTTGCGTTGATCGAACTTCGCATAAACCTGTCTGGGCTGCACCGCGTCTACAGGCTGCGGATTGCGCTCTTGCTTCAACCCGCGCAATCGGTTGGTCAATCCCGCCACCGCCCCGTCAGGACGAGACCGGGACCACTTCTCCACCATACCGATCAGCGTATAATTAGTCCCGAGGAGCAGCCCCGCGGTGAAGAGAATGGTTAACCCGACGAAGGCCCCCAGAGTTCCCAGGAGCCGCGCCATCCCGATCGGAATCTTGGATATCTCCCCATACATCAAGAACTGACCGACGAACCCGCCCCAATAATACGAGCCGGGTTTTTCAGGGCCGAACATGGTGACCCATCCCGTTATGGCGACGATTATCAGAAAGAATCCCAGAATCTTCGGCTTTGAAACTTCCGATTCGTCGTCGTCCCATTGCCAGCCCCCGATGATAAACAACATCAAGGGCAATATCCACGAGGCGGCCCCGAAAGCCTGAAAGAGCACGTTGGACACATGGGCGCCCATCGGCCCGACCCAGTTGCGCACGCGAGCCCTCTCGCTCACCGAATTCCATGACGGATCGCCGGAGTCGTAACTTATCAATGCAAGCAAAATCACGATCCCGACCCCGATCAGGATCAACCCGATTATCTCATTCCACGGGCCGGTGGAGTTTTGCTTGTTTATGATCTTACGTCGAGCCATAGGACTTAGAAGATTTATGGGACTTAGAGGACTTACAGGACTCATGGTTCCATAAGTCCTATAAGTCCTATTGAATGATTCTCTTCGACAACAAAAACTCCTTGATAAAATCGTCAATTTCGCCGTCGAGCACAGCGTCGACGTTGCCTGTCTCGCGCTTCGTGCGGACGTCCTTGACCAGCTTGTAAGGATGCAGCACGTAATTGCGAATCTGCGACCCGAACGAGATGTCGCGCTTCGCTTCGGCGAGCTTATCGGTCTCGGCGCGCTTCTTCGCCAACTCCATCTCGTAAAGGCGCGACCTGAGGACTTTCATCGCCACGTCGCGGTTCTGGTGCTGCGACCGCTGGTTCTGGCAGGTCACCACGATCCCGGTCGGGAGGTGGGTGATCCGCACCGCCGAATCTGTAGTGTTGATGTGTTGGCCGCCGGCGCCGGTCGAGCGGTAAGTGTCGACGCGCAGATCCTTGTCCAGGATTTCGACCTCGATGTTGTCGTCGAATTCCGGCGTGACGAAGACCGAGGCGAAGCTGGTTTCACGGCTCTGCCCGGCGTTGAACGGCGAGATGCGGACCAGCCGGTGCACGCCGACCTCGCCCGCGAGCAGCCCGTAAGCGTAATCGCCCTCGACGCGGAAGCTGGCCGATTTGATCCCGGCCTCTTCGCCGGCCTGATAGTCGAACATCTCGGTCTTGAAATCGTTGCGCTCGCACCAGCGCAGGTACATTCGCAGCAGCATCTCGGCCCAGTCCTGCGCGTCGGTCCCGCCGGCCCCCGCGTTGATCGCTACGATGGCGTTGAGCGAATCGTTTTCGCCGCCGAGCAACATTCGCGTCTCGCTCTCATCGACCTCTTCGGCGAGGCGGTTGAGCGATTCGCGCAACTCGCGGTCCGAAGCGTCGTCTTCGGCGGCGAATTCGAACAGCACGGCGATGTCATCAACGAGGCGTCGCTGCCCCTCGGCGGTGTTGATCGCGCGCTCCACGCGCGCGCGCTGCTGTAAGATTTTCTGAGCCTTCTCCTGGTCGTTCCAGAAATCGGGCGCGGCGGCCTGCGCCTCCAGTCTCTGCAAGTCCGCGCGCTTGGCCTCTACGTCAAAGAAACCTCCGCAATTCGGCCACCCGCGGCTTCAGGCCTTCGTACATTTCCCGCAATTCCTGAATGGCAATCGCATTGAGCATTCTTATATCCGTCTCCTGTCCTAAATTGTCGTTGACTCTGGACCGCCTAGCTTACCACAAAGACGGAGCGTTAATCAGCTGCAATCAAGCCCGCTTTCAACTCGCTCAGCGGCTTATGCGGCCTCCACCCGTCCGGCAGATCGCCGCAATCTTCGCGCAGGTACTGCCACTGGTTTGGGCGGATAGTCGCGAGCAGCTCCTTGCGGGTCTTCGTCTTGAGCCGTTTGCCTAGATAAATCTTGCCCATACTGGCCATCGTTTCTTCCGGCAAAGCCGAGGCGAACATAAATAGCGGCCAGGTGAAGTTCGGGCCATTAATCTTGCGCAGCTTCCAGGCCCAGAGCGCCAGCGCGCCCGTGCGCCAGGCGATCGGCCCCCACCAGCTGTACAGGCCTGGGCGCAAATTCAGCTTCCAGCATTTCATCATCAACTGCCATTGCAGCGAGGTGAGCTGGTGAGTCTCGGCGACTCCTTTCTCCTTCTCCATCCGCGTGTCGTGCAGCGGCGTGAAGATCGAGGGTACGAGGAAGGCGAATAGGCCGCGCCGCTCCAACTCGTAAATCAGGTCGAGCGTGGCCATCACATCCTCGTCGGTCTCTTCGGGGCTGCCGATGATCAACGTCATCACCGGGAACCAGTTATTATCGTTCAATACTCGCAGCCCTTCGAGCACGACGCTGGGCCAATCCTCGATAGAGAACGGAATGCCTTTGCTAGGCATGATCTTCTTCGCCATGCGGACCGAGCCAGTCTCCAAACCGATCAACGGGGAGAGGGCCTTCTTCTGCGGATGCGAGCTCAGATACGGCAAATGAATCGGGCTTTTCGGCAGCAGCATCTCCGACAGTTTTTGGATCATCACCGGGTCTACGACGGCGGGCGCGATGGTCGCGTGGCTCAGGACGTGCTGTTCGACGCCTGGCGTGTTGATCACCGACGAATAAAGGTCGAGCAGGGCGTCACGGTTCGGGAAGTAAAACGGCACGTCTGTATGCACCTGCCCCCAGATGAACATGTCTTCGGTGGCCAGGCTGATCTGTTTGTTGCTCTCGCGCACGTTGGCGCGCACGGCGGCCATTATCTTTTCTTTCGGAAAGTCTATCTGCGGGTTCAGGTCGGGGACGCAGAATTTGCAGCGGCGTCCGCAGCCCGTGGTCATCTCTACAACGCCGAAGGTGGTGCGCTTGTCGGGC
Organism: Blastocatellia bacterium; assembly: GCA_036565725.1. GTDB lineage: Bacteria > Acidobacteriota > Blastocatellia > RBC074 > RBC074 > JAJVID01. The sequence goes on along the minus strand of DATCXQ010000284.1, from coordinate 877 downwards.
ACGAGCAGCGCCTCGCGCTCTTTCGGGTGGCCGACCTCGATCTCGCGCGGCAGTTCTTCGCCGCCGATCGCCTTGCGGAAGACCGCCATCGTGTCCTCCGATTCGCTGCGGCCCTCGACCACGCAATCGACGCCGAGTTCGTCGAATGAATTGGTCTGCGTGATCTGCCACCCGCCGGAGCCGCCGACGATGACTTTGAAGTTCCGGCGGTAAGGACTGTCCTTGATTTTGGCGAACATCAGCCGGGCGTAATGCGAATTGATCGGCATCTTCGACGTGCCGAAGATCGAAGTGTAGACGCCGGCGGCGAAGGTCACGCCCAGCGGGTTGTGCGTCGAGACGGCCACGACGCGCGTTTCGGGGCCTATGAATTTGTCCAGGTCGTCGGGGTAGCAGCAGACGATGTCATCCGGCCGGAATTCTCGCAGCAGCGCGGCCTCGACCAGGCGCGCGCCCGCCGGCATGTAGCGCGCCGAGCCGTCCGGGTTGTATTCGACCTCGCGCCAGTGCGGATATTTTTTGGTCATCCAGCCCTCCATCCAGATCGGCATCGAGGCCATTCCCATCTGGATGAAATAACCGGCATGGTCAATCGTCTCGGTGAGTGGGGCCGTCAACACGATCAATTTGCCGCCGTCGGCCGGCCCTGTGGCGTGTAGTGGTTGCGACCGGCCGTCTAATTCGCCATTCGTCGCATGTTTGCCGCCCGTCGTTTGCGAGGGGGTTGTGTCGGGTTGCAGGGACATTGATGTCTCTCCTTAAGCAATTCGGATTTGAGGTTTGAGATTGGGACTTGGGAGTCACCCACTCCATCTAAAGGCTAACGCGTTGTAGGTGGAGCTTGTCGCTGTAGTATGCGGCTGACGGCAGCCGTTGT
>DATCXQ010000613.1:0-12840 GCA_036565725.1 Blastocatellia bacterium | reverse complement strand
CATTTTGCTGTAACAAAGCTGGCAGCGAAGAGCGCAAAAAAATCATCTCGCCTGCAGCCTGCTTAAGGGCGAAAAGGCGGCTTGTTCACGCCCCTGGCCTTCTCTTGCTTGGCGCGGTTCGCCTCATCCTTCTTCTTTCGATTATTGATCTCTCTTTGAGGGGCTTCTTGCTTATCCAGCCGGACGGACTCTACGATTGCAGCCCTGGCCAAGTCATCCAGCCTTTTCGAATACACAACCAGGCCAAACGTAGCCCCGGAGGAAAACTGAAACAGGTTGAACGAGTATTGCGAGTCTTCCCAGCGTGCGATGACCTTTTCGCTCCGATCTGAAATCATCTTTTCGCCCGGGCGCTCGTGGATCGCCTTCGCCTCCGAAGGCTTCACGCGTATCTGTTTTGCGATCGCGGGCAAATTCGTTCCCAACTGGAACTCCCGATACCGGGAGAGATCTTGTGAATAGGTCGGAGCCGCTGTTATCACGGCGCCAAAAACTGAAATTGCGATGTTGCGGAGACTGATCATTCGGCCCTCCTTGGGGTTCGATACGCTGCGATGTTAATAAAGATAATTTCAGTTCAGCGCTCTTCCCTCTGACGCTAGACGGGCTGCGGCGCTCAGTTTCGGTTAGAGGGTTAATATCGTAAACCATCACGACCATACCCATCTTTGCGATTGCACTGAATTCTTTGGCGGCGAATATTGGGATGCGAATGCAACCGTGACTGGCCGGATAAGGTGGAACCAATGGATTGCCGTGAATGGCTATCCCTGCGTAAATGTAATTGGGATAGTAAAGCAATCCAAGCGGGCTTTTTCGCCAGCCCTTGATCTTGCGATGAACCTCAAATCTTCCTGTGGGTGTAATAGCTCGTCGTGTCCAACCACCTCCGGTAAACAGCTTACCGGAACCCGATGAGATCGATAAAATGCGCGGCGCAGCCCCCATGCCGTCAATGACTAACAAAATCTGCCGGTCGAGATCAATTTCAAGATGCGGGTACTCCGATTCCAACGGTTGCGGCATTCGGGCGCTGCGTAAAACTTCGAGCCCTTCCCTGGTCAGAATGCCTGTCCGCTCGCGTCCTTCGACCTTTTGGAGAGCTGTTATCGCGTGAGGCAATGAGACATCATTCCCCGTTGCTTCAAGGCTGACCCAATAGCCAAGCTGATCGAGAAGCCTTCTCGCCTCGCTTATTTCCGCGTCAGACAAATCCTCTGCTACTGGTCCCTTTTTTTTGGTCGGAGTGGTTTTTGGATTTTGCGACTGCTGCGGCGACGGCTTCTCAGATACTCGATTCTGCATTCGCGGCCAAGATGAAGCAACCATCACGCCGGACTTAAACAGTGTGATCGTCAAAACCAAGAAAATCGCTTGCATGATTGTGTGTTTCATCTCGAGCGCTATTACTTAATTCTCAAATTCCACACTGATGATCAGCCAGCCGGGGATAAATGGCTGTCCAATATTGGACAGGTTTGAAAAGAGTTCGCCTCAATTGATGAGCGTTGTTCTTCCCACAATGCGATAATTCGGATTGCGTTCGACTTCGGGGCTTGATCGAATGGGTCTTCGCGATGCCCTCGAAGAGACAACAATCAGGGACGAGCCGAAAGAGGAGCATGAACGATTCATCTCGCGATACTCGACGCCGAACCTCAGCGATTACGTCGCGGATCATTGCCACAATTGCCTCGTCAGTGCGCACGCGGAGAGTCGTGGCGCTGAGTCACATCGGGTTTCTATTCGTGGGCATCGCCAACACCTTGCTTGGCCCAGTCCTGCCGCTGCTTTCGGAGAGGTGGAAACTCAATGACACTCAAGGAGGTTACCTATTCACGGCGCAGTTCACGGGCGCGATTGCAGGCTCGGCTTTATCTGGACCGCTGATGAAAAAGCTCGGCGTGATGCCCGTCCTGGCGGCAGGCTACGGGGGGCTGGCCGTGGCAACCGCCACGCTGGCGTTCAGCCCCTGGTTGGCTGGGGTGATTGCAATTGCAACGCTCGGTTTCAGTCTCGGTCTGACTAATCCGGCGACCAATCTTCTCATCTCAGAACTCAATTCCGAACGACGCGCTGCGGCGCTCAATCTATTGAATCTAGTCTGGGGGGTGGGCGCGATCGCCTGTCCGCCATTGATTTCGACACTCGCAAAAGGCGGCAATGCTTCGAGACCATTGGGCGCGCTGGCTTCAGCGCTGGCAATCGTGTCCCTCGCGCTCGCGCTCTCCCATCTGCCTTCTTTACCTGTCAAATCAGATGAGTCGACGATGCGATCGGAATCTACACTGCGCGCGCGTCTAAATTCGTTTGTGCTTCTGACCGGCGTTCTCATCTTCATGTACGTGGGAACCGAAGCTGCCATCGGAGGCTGGATTGCCGCATACGCGCAGCGGCTCGGAGCAACGGCGCAATCGTATTGGGCGCTGACGCCCTCGCTCTTTTATGCAGGGCTGCTGACGGGCAGAGCCGCGGCTTCAGTTTTCCTTCGCCGCATCAGCGAGATGCGGCTTATATTCTTCAGCCTGATTGGGGCAGTCGGTGGAATCCTTGTGATCATTTTGGGACAGGGGTTGCTAACGATTTCAATCGGCGCCGGTCTGGCAGGTTTCGGTCTGGCGGCAGTCTTCCCCACAACATTCGCGATCTTCACTCAACGCTGCGGCGCAGAGGCAACGCGAATTGCCGGAATGCTCTTTGTGCTGGCGAGCCTTGGTGGAGCGGTTATCCCTTGGCTGGTCGGCTGGGCGTCAGATTTTTACGGAAACCTGCGAATCGGATTGATTGTTCCTTTGCTCGGTAGCCTTCTGATGATCGCGCTGCAAGGCGCAATAATTCTGGATTTTTCATTTGCTCGGCGCAAGGTTTAATAACGCTTCAACGACACAGCTGATACTGCGCATCGTAGGAAGATAGCGCCAGGCGGCGCGAGACCATGCAGACTATGCGGTGTCTTGCGCGCCGAGAATCACACGAACGTCGTGTGATTGCGCATCATCAGCCAAAACGATTTCAGACGATTGCTGAACCTTTCCGTCAATTTCCAATTTTGCAATCCCGCGACAAATGCCGTGTGGATTTTCAACTTTGATGTGGTAGCGCGTGGCGCCTCGTCGGCCATGCTTATAGGTGATTTCAAATTCGCGCCATCCGCGTGGAATGCACGGGTCAATTCGCAAGCGGGCGCCGGCGAGTTGAAAGCCCAGAATCGATTCGAGGCCGGCGCGATACATCCAGGCTGCGGAGCCTGTGTACCAGGTCCATCCCCCGCGCCCCGTGTGTGGCGGTACGGCGTAGATGTCGCCTGCCACGACGTACGGCTCGACGCGATATTTGTGCAGCCCGACGCGCGTCAAGGAATGGTTGACCGGATTAAGCAGCCCGAACATTTCACCTGCCCGGTCGCCGTCTCCGAGCATCGCGTAAGCGATCAATGCCCACAAGGCTGCGTGAGTGTACTGCCCGCCATTTTCGCGGACACCCGGCACGTACCCTTTGATGTAGCCCGGATCGAGCGCGCCGCGATCAAACGGCGGCGAGAACAGCATCACGATGCCGTCGGCGCGACGAACCAGGTATTCCTCGACAGCCGCCATCGCACGCGTCACGCGCTGTTTATCCGCCGCGCCGGAGAGCACGCCCCACGATTGCGCGATGGAATCGATGCGACACTCATCGTTCTGCGACGAGCCGAGCGGCGCGCCGTCATCAAAATAAGCCCGGGTGTACCAGTCGCCGTCCCAGGCATTCTCAAGCGCAGTCTTCAACTTCGTAATATGCGCACGGTACTGCGCGCCGCGTTCCTGGTCTTCGCGAGCGTCACAGAACCGCGCGAATCCTTCGAGCGTGGCGTAAAGAAACCAACCGAGCCACACGCTTTCACCTTTGCCGCCATTGCCGACACGGTTCATGCCGTCGTTCCAATCTCCCGCTCCCATCAAAGGCAGGCCGTGGGCGCCCGTCGCCAAACTACGGTCAATCGCGCGCAGGCAGTGTTCATAAAGAGTGGCTTTCTCATCTGAAATATTCGGATGCAGGTACGAATCGTCCTCGCCCTCGGCTAAAGGCGGGGCTTCGAGAAACGGAATCATTTCGTCGAGGATCGATCCATCTCCGGTCACGCGGATGTAAAAGATCGTGACGTAAGGTAGCCAAAGCAAATCGTCGGAGATGCGCGTCCGGACGCCACGACCCGTTGGCGGGTGCCACCAATGTTGAACGTCGCCTTCTTTAAACTGATGCGCGGCGGCGCGAAGAACATGCGCGCGCATCGATTCCGGCTTGGCATAAACCAAGGCCATCACGTCCTGAAGCTGGTCGCGAAAACCGTATGCGCCGCCCGACTGATAGAACGCCGAACGCGCCCAGACACGGCACGCGACCGTTTGATATAACAACCAACGATTAAGCATCAGGTCCATCGTCGCATCGGGCGTACGAACTTCGACGCTCGACAACGTCTCGTCCCAGTAGTTCACGACGCGCTCGATAGCTTCGCGGACCGTTGACGTTTCGAGATAACGAGCGACGAGTTCGCGGGCCTTTTCCGCGCTGTCGCTCTCGCCGAGCAAAATGATGATTTCGCGCGATTCGCCAGGCGCGATTTCAACGACGCTCTGCAACGCCGCGCACGGGTCGAGCCCAGCGCCGAAACGCCCATCAAGCCGCGCGCGACCAAGCGCTGCCGGGCGCGCCGTGGCGCCGTTCCGCCCCAGGAAAGATTTGCGATCACAAGATGCGCTCGCGGGAGCCGGATTCATCGCCAGGAAAACCACGCGATTCGCAAACTCGTTGTTGTAAGCATTGCGCGCGAAAATCGCCCCGGAATCGTTATCGTGTTCAGTGACGATGAACGGCGCGGACTTTTCGCGGATGACGCCAAGCGCCAACTCGTTGTACGTCGTTACCGACACCCGCCGACGTCGGTCGGCGCCATTGCTCAGACGCAATGTCGATATCTTCACCGAAGCATCCAGCGGCGCGAACACCATCAACTCCTGTGCGATGCCATGACTGGTATGTTCAAAAATCGTGTAGCCCTGTCCGTGGCGGATGACATACGGTTGCGCTTCGCGAATTGGCAGCGGCGTCGGCGTCCAGACATCTCCAGTCTCTTCATCGCGCAGGTAAATCGCTTCGCCGGGAGGATCGCTGACCGCGTCGTTCGACCAGGGCGTCAGGCGGTTCTCGCGGCTGTTGACCGACCACGTGTAACCCGCGCCCGTCTCTGTCACCTGGAAACCGAAGTCCTGATCGTTGGCAATCACATTCGTCCATGGAGCAGGCGTCCACTGCCCTTCATTCAGTACCGTGACATATTCGCGCCCTTCCCGCGCAAAGCCCCCGAGACCGTTGAAAAATTGCAAATCGGAGACGCTGACTGCCGGTTCTTCGGGATAAGTGCGCGAAGGAAGGCGCGGCGCGAAAGGCGCGGGCTGTTCTTTATCTTCAGCCGGGCGCAGCGCGAGTTGTTCTTCGAGCGTGCCTCGTTCAGTAACTAAGACGACGCGCGCGACAGTGTGCAATAGAATTTTATCCTCATCGGGCATAATGTCCGCGCGGCGCAGGTAAACGCCACCGGGGTTATCCTGCAACGTTTGCATGCCCGTCGAACGAATCAGCGTCTGAATTTCATCTTGCAACGACTGCAAATAGCTTGGCGGATGGTCATTGAGTATTACCAGGTCGATATGCAGACCTTTCAGACGCAGGTATTCATGCCCGCGGAGAATCTGCCGCACCATGCCCAAATCATCAGTCACGCTGATTCGGACCAGTACGATAGGCAGGTCTCCGCTGATGCCGTACTTCCATAACTCGGATTGCGTCTTTTTATTCAGCGCAAGGACATTTGAACGCGGGCGCAACGAGTTATCGGAATACAACACGCGCCCGGCGAGACGTTGGAAGAGATGAGCTTCACGCGCGCCAATGTTCAAGTGGCGCATTTCAATCTGCGCCTTCGTCCAGGCAAGACGTTCAACCCGCTCGAAGATGTTTATGTCGTGATATTTGTCGGCGAGCATCAGGATATGTTCGCGCGAGTATGCGACGGCAGTTGAGAAAGTAACGCGCGCCGTCTCGTTCGGCTTCAATCGCACGCGCTGGCGGAGGCTGAAAATAGGATCGAGAACAGCGCCAACTGTGTTCGACAGCGGGCGGTCCCCAACCACGGCGAGCGGCGCGCGAGTATCGTGACCACGACCGAGAAAACGATTGCGACTCGTCTCGTATTGCGCTGCGCCAACGGCGTCGCCGTCGGTAACGACCGTGTGAACGGCAAAAATAGCCGTATCCTTCTGTGAACGCGGGCGGCGACGCGCAATTAGCGAGGTCTCTTCACGTATGAATTCCGTCTCGATGAAAAGGTTGCTGAACGCAGGATGGGCGACATCGGATGCAGGCGGCGCCAGAACAACTTCGGCATAGCTCGTCAACTCGATTTCACGGACGCGCGGTGAGCGATTCGTGATTGTAACGCAACGGACTTCGGCATTGTCTTCAGGAGACACAACTATGTCTGTTTGAGTCAGAATGCCCGCATCGAGACGCTTGAACACCGCCCGGTCTTCCATAAAAGTCACTTCGTAACTCTGCGGCGTGCGCACTGTCGGTTGATAGCCGGTTGACCAGACCGCGCCGCTTCGCACGTCACGAACGTAACAAAAGCTGCCCCAGTTATCGCGCGTGAGATCTTCGCGCCAGCGGGTAACGGCCCAGCTTGTCTCGCCATGGCTTCCGCACATCGAAAAGCCTGCCCCCGCCGATGTCACCATCACTGTATATTCGCCGTTTGAAATCAACTGCGTGTGTGGCGTGGGCAAGTGAGGCGAGTCGTAACTGGCGGCGAGTGGGGCGATCAGGGTGCTGACGATACGCCCCCTCAACACTTCTTCAGTCCGGAACTGCGCGATAGGCGCCCCCTTTGGGATGCGCTCTTGTAACAATAGTTCTGTCGCTTGAATGAGGGGGTCGGCATGAAAACGCCTCTGCATCACATCTTCATGCAAAACGTTATCAAGCGCGACGAGGCTCATGCCCTGATGGTGCGCCATGAACGAATGAATGACGACGTGCTTTTGATTCTTCGGCACACGCTCCGGCGTGTAATCAATCGCCTCGTAATAACCGTAACGCGCAAGCGCGCCGATCTGCGCAAGTCGTTGCATGTTCTGCAGCGCGGCTCGAGGCGCGACCATCGCTGCTAGAACCGTCGCATATGGCGCGATTACAAGGTCTTCGCTCAAGCCGCGCTTCAAACCGAGGCCCGGCACGCCGAACGGTCCGTATTGATAATTGAACTGCAGATCGCGCGCGTTGTACGCTGACTCGGAAACACCCCACGGCACGCCGTGTTCGCGCCCATAGGCGATCTGGCGAACGACGACGGCTTTGTAGGATTGGTCAAGCAACGTCTCAGCGTAGTCGCGCGTGACGAGGAGAGGCATCAGATACTCGAACATCGTCGCCGTCCACGACACGAGCGCCCGCCCTGCGCCGTCAATCTGTGTCAATTGTCTGCCGAGACGAAACCAGTGCTCCTGTGGCGCATCTCCCTTCGCAATGGCAACGAGACTGCTGAGCCGCGATTCCGATGCAAGCAGGTCATAGAAAGAATTATCGCGGCGACTGTCAGAGACGTTGTAGCCGATAACGAACATCTCGCGCTCGTCGTCAAACAGGAAATGAAAGTCCATCGCTTCGACGATCTCATCGCAGACCTGAGCGAGCGCGCCTGTGCGTCCCAAGAGTTCTATTGCCGCTTCCAAAGTTCTTTCGATTGACGCAGCTAGCATGCCGAGTCCGCTGCCAAGCGCGGCGCGTTCGGAGACTTCAAGCGAGTCGAGTTCGCTTGAAAGCGATTTGATTCCGTCCAAAGCCTCCGTACAGCGCTCAGGGATTTCTCCAACGGTTGGCATGCGACTGAATGTTTCGGCAATGTTTCGCCAGCGCGTGACAAATTGGGGCGCGGAGCGTTCGATGAGCGGTGTCAGATGTCTGGCATGCGACGCTTCCCATGGAATGAGCGTGTTGAAATCGCGCCGCGCCGCGCGCATTTGATTTAGGAGCGAAGCGATCCAAAAATGGAACTCCGCGAAATTCTCCGTCGTGTCCGGCGCCTGCTCCTGTTCGAGCGCGTGTGCGATATCTTTGACTTCGCCAGCGCGCGCCGTCAATTCACCGAAGAATTTGGCCCAATTACCTAAATCATCCGGCTCGCCCCTCATCCCCTCAACCAGTGAGACACACGCTTCAAGCTCTCGGTTCAACTGCCTGACGGTGACAAATTGCGTGCGTTCTTTGATCGTGTCGAATCGTTTCGCCTCTTCGAAAAGGAGCGCTAGCGTGTCCGTCAAGCCTTGCAGTAGTGACAGATCAAATAGTGTTTGTTCTGGTAGTTCAATCGCCGCCTGTTTGACGGCGATCAAATGAGCCGCGAGATTGCCGCTATCGACTGTCGAAATGTACTGCGGCGCGAGAGGCTTGAGCGTCGCCGTGTCGTACCAATTGAAGAAATGTCCTTGAAATTTTTCCAGACGCCCGAGTGTCCGAAAAGTCAGTTCAAGGCGTTCGACGGTTTCGAGCAGACCGACATAACCGAAATCGCGCGCGGCGAGGGTCGAGAGCAACAGCAGGCCGATGTTGGTCGGCGAGGTTCGGTTAGCGATGATCGGGCGCGGATCTTCTTGGAAATTATCAGGCGGCAGCCAGTGGTCTGCATCGTTGACGAATGTCTCAAAGAAACGCCAGGTGCGCCGCGCAATTAATCGCATTGTCTGCCGCTCTGAACTACTCAGCTCACGATTCGACTCCTTGAACGAACGACCTGGGCGACTGATCAGGTATGCGAGCAGCGGCGACGCCGCCCATGCGGTCAGAAATGGCAATGCAATCAACTGTGCGCGTGGTCGAAGCAGGATGAGGGAAATGGCGGAGACAATCGCGAACAACGTCACGGGGTACATCAACCGCCAGAACGCCACAAGGTCGTGTCGGCTGCCTCTTTCCGCTTGAGCCGCTGTCACCCATTCGAGCAGACGCTTTCCCGAAATCAGCTTGCGGTAAGCGACACGAGCGATGGCGTCGACCATCATCCAGGCTTGATGCGGTAGAAACGCAAGCATCAACGCGACCTGTTTCGTGTTGGAGCCGAAATCGCCCCAGATGTGCCAGAAATAACTCGTCCACGGAACGCCTCGCGGATGCAGAAACAGACTCGTCGTGACATGCGCGTAAACAGGAAAGCTGACCGTCAGGATAGTAAACAACGTCCACCAAAGAGGAGAACCCGGCAGGAAGGTCCATGCCCCAATGAGCCAGAACAGCAGCGCCGGCGCCACGAGGCTGCGCCGCAGGTTATCAAAAATCTTCCATTGTGAAATCAGCGGCAAGGTGTTCGGCGCCGACCGTCGTTCAGCGTTCGGCACGCGCGGCAAAAGCCAGCGCATAATTTGCCAGTCGCCGCGCGTCCAGCGATGCTGACGTTTCGCGTAGGTGTCGTATTGCGCCGGATAATCGTCGAGCAGTTCAATGTCCGATACGAGCGCGGCGCGGGCATATAAGCCCTCAAACAGATCATGGCTGAGCAACGAGTTATCCGGCACTCGGCCTTCAAGCGCCGCCTGAAAAGTATCTACATCGTACAGCCCTTTTCCCGTAAAACTTCCTTCGGCGAAGAGGTCCTGGTAAACATCGGATGTGGCGGCGCTGTACGGATCGACGCCGGTGTTGCCGGAGAAGATGCGCGCGAAACGCGAACGCGCGCTGCTTTCAAGCGTGATGCTGACGCGCGGCTGCAAGATGCCGTAACCGCGCACGACGCGTCGCGTGTGCGGATCGAACTGCGCGCGGTTGAGGGGATGTCTGATTGTCGCGACGAGTTTGCGCGCCGCATCGCGCGGCAATTGCGTGTCGGAGTCGAGCGTGATGACGTAACGAATACTGGTGAGCAGCGCTGCGTCAGCGTCGGCAACGACGAAACTGGCGTCTTGCGCGCCCCGCAACAGGCGATTGAACTCTTCCAGCTTTCCGCGCTTGCGTTCCCAACCGATCCATTTGTTTTCAGATTCGTTCCACTGGCGACGACGATGAAACAGGTAGAAACGGGGCGCCGCCGCCGCATCGTTTTGGTGGTCCGGCGCGTACCTGGCATTTAATCTTTCAATCCCTTCAAGCGCGGCGGCGAGCAACGCGCCGTCGTTCGGCGCCTCTGCGGTGGGCGCATCGGCGAAGTCGGTGAGCAACGCAAAATAAAACTGCGAGTCCCGGTTGGCAAGGTAATGGATTTCGAGTTTTTCAACCATTGCGGCCGCGACCGCCTCGCTCGTCAACATCGTCGGTACGACGATCATCGTGCGCGCTTCGATCGGAGTTTCCACCTCCGCGCTCATCTTCGGCAGGACGCGTGGATTAAACGTGTGGGTCACGTCCCAATTGAGCACACTAATCGCGATGTCGGTTGCGGGAATCAATGCGAGCAGAGCGACGGTGATCAGACTTAGTGGCGTTGCTCCTGCCTGGTAAGCAGTGTGAACGAGCATTGTCAGAATCAGCCCGGTGAGGAATAGAAAGACGCCGAAATAAAAAAGCGCCGGGTGATTGAGAGCGATGCGCCTCGCGCGTTCGATGATCGAAGGGCGATACCTGAACTCACGCTCCAACTGGGCGAGCCCGTCGTCAATCAGATAGTACCCGACGTGCGCGCCCGCGCCCGTCTGCGGGTCGCGCTCGTGAGATTGTCTTGCCAGTTCGACGGCGCGGCGCGCGACATCGAGTTCACGGGCGGACGTACGCCTGGCGATGCGTTCGATCACATGGCGATAACGGTCGCGCGTCGCAAAGTCCATCTCCGCGTATGCGCCCGCCGGATCGGCGCCAAGAATCGGTTCGGTGAGACTGACGCTTTCGACGAAACTCTTCCAGTTGATTGTCGAAAGCAGCCTCATGCTCGTGATAATGTTGCCGACCGTCACTTGCGAGGCGGCCTGGCGCTGATGCTCAAGCTGAACAATCTGCTCGATACTCTGCCCCTGGCTTTGCACCTCGCGCTCGATCCATTCGATGAGCGGCAGCACGTCCGGGTCCTGGTCGCGCAAACGCTGTGTCAACTGAACAACAAACGCGCGGCCTGTCTGTTTCCTTTTTTCAAGCTTCTGAATGAGGTCAGCGACAACAGATCTCTGCTCTTTGTCCGTCACCACGAGCAGGTTATCGGCAAGCTGGTCGGCTTCTTCACGCTCTTCACGGGCAGCCACAACGCGCACGGTCAAACGCCTCAGATTTTCAACCAGCGCAAGCCGCAGCGTGATCGCCGTGGCCCACATTTCGCCGATGGTAAGCGGTGTTACATGTTGATACGCCCGGATGAACCGCCGAAGTGATTCCTCGTCGAGGCGACTGTCGGTGTGCGAGATGAAGGTGATTGCGATTGAATAGACGCGCGGGTAGCCGCGCATCTCGCCAATAACGAGCTTGGGCAGTTCGTAATAGTAACTCTTCGGCAGGTCTACACGAATTTCGCGTAATTGATCTTCGACGACATGAAAATTATCGATCAGCCACTCGGCGGCGGGCGAAACGCCCTGGCCCTCGAAAACCGCTTTCGTCAGCTTACGATAAGCTACAATGAGGTAGCGTCCGTTCTCTTCAAAACGCGGCAGCAACACTTGTCCGCGCTGTGGTCTTTCACTAACCTGATGTTCATCCGCCAACATTGCCGCGTACTGTTCCAGCCGCTCGATGCTGAATAACTCTTCACGAATCGGCTCTTCATCATTTACTCTCGACGTTTCTGACCAATATCCATTCATAGACATAAGTCGCGCTTTCGAACAGCGCGGATTCCGGTAAAATGGCGCCCTCCGCGATTAGAATTGCATCCGTTTTGATTGCATTTACCATTGATGCCTCCGCTTAAGTATAGGCTAGCCCTGGATAATAGGCTGTCCATTATTGGACATTTTCTCATTTCATACGAAAGGGTTGTGCTACGCTAGCCATACAGATAAGGAGATTTGAACTCTATGGAGATTTCGCCAACCGCGCATATCAGACCGCCATTCTGGTGGGTCCGGTGGGTACCTGTCGCACTGCTCATCGCCGGCCTGATTGCCTTGACCATCGTGATCGGAGGTAATGTGCTCGTGCCGCTCCTGGTGAGCTTCGCGCTCGCGTTTATGTTGGAGCCACTAGCCGACTGGTTCCAGCGACTAGGTCGCTCACGCAGCGTTGCCGTGTTGCTCACGCTCGGCAGCGCGGTATTAATGGGAGCGCTGTTGCTCTTATTCTTGCTACCGGGCATCTACCACCAACTCATGGAGTCCATAGAGAAACTGCCGCTGGCTTTGCGCGCCGTGGCCGCGTGGGCGCAACATTTATTGGGTTTCGCCAGGGAGCGGCTGAGCCCGGAGGTGTTCGCCCGTCTGCAAACGGCCGTGGCGGATTTCGAGAACGATCCTTCAGCCTTGACCTCACGCATTGGCGGGTGGTTGTCGAAGGGTCTGTTAGGGCTGGTGAGCCTCGGATCGTGGGCGCTCGGGATGCTGATCATTCCTTTCTTTGTCTACTACCTGCTGCTGGATATGAGCAATCTGCGGCGCATTATTGAGGAACATATTCCGGAGCGCCATCGCGGAGCTGGCAGGCGCTTGCTCGATGAAGTTGGCGACGTGGCGCCCGGCTATGTTCGTGGTCGCTTTATGATGGCCCTGATTATGGCGGCGATTTACGGGACTGGCTTGTTGATCCTCGGGGTACCGCTGTGGGCGGGGATTGGCTTGATCGCCGGGTTCCTCGGAATCATTCCGTACCTGGGTGTGATCAGCGGCTTAATCCTGGCGC
>DATCXQ010000605.1:0-7191 GCA_036565725.1 Blastocatellia bacterium | reverse complement strand
GGGGCGACTGGGCGATGGAGAGGTAAAGTAAGGGGTCGCCCCCTGTTTTTCCATCGCCCAGTCGCCCCGTCCCCCAGTCGCCCCGTCTCGGCTACAGCCGGATAATCTTCCCCTCGAAATCGCTCAGCCCGCGCGTGGCGTTGCGGGTGTCTACGACCAGCTTGGCGTGTTCGGTGACCCAGGCGTAATCGACCTTACGATGATCGGTGACGATCAGCACACAATCGGCTTCGCCGACCGCTTCAACGCTCAGCCCGATTCCACGAAGACGACGGCCGTTTCCTTCGAGGTGAATCTCTTCGACGTAAGGGTCGTGGAATTGCGCGTCGGCGCCGAGGGATTGCAACTTCTCGATGATTCCGAGCGCGGGGCTTTCACGCATGTCGTCGATGTCGCGCTTGTAAGCCACCCCCATAACCAAAACCTTCGACCCGTTGACCGACTTGCGATGGTTGTTCAGCCCGCGCGTCACCAGATCTACGACGTGGTCGGGCATGCGAGAATTGACCTCCTCTGCCAGAGAGATGAATCGCGCCTCGAATCCATGCATCCGCGCCTTCCATGACAAATAATGCGGGTCCAGCGGGATGCAGTTGTGAACGTAGACGCCGTATGAGGTGACGAAAGTATGCGTCTTTTCGACCTCGATGGAGTAGACGGACAAAGGCTGGTCGGTTTTTGTTATTTCGACGGATTCCACCTGCGCGGTCATCAATGCTCCGCAAGACATCAACGCTCGGCGCGTTTTAGCGTAATGGCTTTTGATGATTCCGGCTTCAAGGCCTTCACTCGACGATTCTCTTGCGGGATGCTTCATCGTCTCGGCGGCGATTTCATCGGAAATCAGCGATGAACAGTGAATCGGCAGCCTGTCTCCGTGAACGACGTCTCTCGCCAAAACCTCCCGCGCTCGCCCGTGAGCGTCGACGACCAGCATCGGATGTTTTTCCGTCACCGTCACACGCCTATCGTCGCCCGTCGTGATAGTGACGAGATTGCCCCGATATGAACGGCGAAAGAGAGAGTTTACAGGTCGCCACTCCGGCATGTTGTTTTCGGTATTGAGAGAGAGGGCCTCAAGACGCGGTTCAAGGACCACGTCTGCCCCGCCGACCACAAGCTTTTTGGCCTGCGGATCGGCCCACAACTCATCAAAGAGCGTCTCGAACAAGGTCAGCCGCTTGCGCGAATCATCCGTTGACCGCACGACTACTGCTTCATCGCCGACCAGACAATGCCCTCCGATACCCGGCCCCGGATAGAAGGGCATGAAGCCGAAGGGTTTGGTCGCCGCCGCCGCAATCACTTCCCAGCTGTCGATGCCTAGCGTGTCGCAGAGGCGAGCAAGTTCATTCACCAGCCCGATGTTGACCGCTCGGAACGTGTTTTCGAGCAGTTTGCAGGCTTCGGCGACGCGCGCGGAACTCACCGGATACACGTTATCGACGATCGCGCTGTAAACGGTTGCGGCGACCTGGGCGCTGGTTTCGCTCACGCCGCCGACGACTTTGGTGATGTTCTTCGTGTTGAAATTCTCGTTGCCGGGGTCGACGCGTTCGGGCGAGAAGGCCAGGAAATAATCTTCGTCAAGCTTCAACCCGGTCGCGTCGAACATGGGCTTCAACACTTCATCGGTCGTGCCCGGATAGGTCGTAGATTCGAGAATAATCAACTGGCCGGGCCGCAAACAGGCTTGAATCTTCTCCGAAGCGGCGAGGATGTATGAGACGTCGGGGTCTTTGGTCTTCCTGAGCGGCGTCGGCACGCAAATGATTATCACGTCCTGCTCTTTAAGCCGCGCGAAGTCCGTCGTAGCGCCGAGGCGTTTCGCTTCGACCATTTCGCCGATCTGCGTGGTCGGGACGTCGGGGATGTAAGATTCGCCGCGGTTGATCGCCTCCGCCTTCTTAATGTCGACCTCGAAGCCCGTGGAATTGAACCCTCCGCGCGCGAATTCGACGAGCAGCGGAAGCCCTACGTAACCTAGTCCGACCACGCCAACGCGCGCCTCACGCGTGGAAATCTTGTCCAACAGCTTCTTCTTGTTCTCAGACACAGGATATTTCCCTTTCAATATCAGATTTTCGTGTGGGGATTTAATAAGTGAGGGAAGATTCACCGGCCAGTTTTACACCTTCACAGGCCGAGGCTCAAGTTTTTTTTTGCTTTGCGCATCGATTGACTGCGCTTCCAAGCGCGTGCTAGCTTTCATCTTCGTTTTCACGGCAATATTTTAAAGTTCTTTGTTAATGCTTTCAGGCGCTCGTCGCTTGCCTTTGTAGCGTCGTCTTATGGTCTTTGAGGAATAAATGGCGCCACTTTGCGCCTTGGCGCCTTGGCGAGAAATGGACTTCCTCGTTCAGGCGGCGGTTCTCGCTAAGGCGCAAAGACGCAAAGGTCGCAAAGGGGAGCCCTCTGTCATGGCGCCACTTAATTTTCAAAGATCATTGGTCGGCGCCACTACAAGGACAAGCGACGGGAGAATAGGGAAGCGGGTGTGAATCCCGAGTTGTCACCGCCACTGTGAGGCCATAAAGAAGGCCATTTCGACGACTCTTCGGATGAAAGAGCGCGGCGGAGGCGTTTCCAGGCATGTCAATAATTAGAAAGCCTCAGTCGCGTACAATCCGTCGCGTCTGAGGCTTTTGTTTTTTATGCTACGCTATCGCTCAACATTAAAATCCAACGCGTTTCTGTTCGCCCTGACGGCGCTCTTGCTGTTTGCGGGTTGCGGGAGGGCCGGCGCGCCAGCGGGTGAGGCTGGCGATCGTCGCAGATTCACCGACGGTCTGGGCCGCGCGGTCTCGATCACGCAAAACCCGCAGCGCATCATCTCGCTCGCCCCGAACGTGACCGAAATTCTATTCGCGCTCGGGTTGGGGAGCCGTGTCGTCGGCGTAACGAGTTATTGCGATTTCCCCGAAGCGGCGAAGACGAAGGATAAGGTCGGAGACACGCTGCAACCGAACCTGGAAAAGATCATCTCACTCAAGCCCGATCTGGTGGTCGTCTCCACTTCGAGCCAGTTGGAGAACCTGACGCAGCGACTCGATCAACTGGCGATCCCAGTCTACGTCACGAACCCGCGCGCCGTGCGCGAGGTTGCCGCTTCGATCCGCAGCCTGGGCGAAGTCACCGGAACCTCGGAGCGCGCCCGAACCCTCGCCGGCGAGATGGAAAGCCGCATCGACGCGGTTGAACGGCGCACGGGCGGATTAGCTCGGCCGCGCGTCTTATACGTCCTTCAAACCGGCCCTTTGATCACGGCGGGCCGCAATACGTTCATCAACAACCTGATCAACATCGCGGGCGGCCAATCCATTTCCGGCGACCAAACTGCCGATTACCCGCAATTTTCCCGCGAGACCGTCGTCGCGCGCGCGCCGGAGGTAATCGTCGCTCCTTCAATCCACGGCGCCGAGTTGGTCAAGGAGTCCGATCTGAGGCGCGATTTCGCCACGACTCCCGCCATCCGTTCTAATCGAATAGTCTGGGTCACTCCCGACCTGGTTGATCGTCCGGGGCCGCGCATCGTCGAAGGATTGGAGCAGTTGGCCAAAGGGATGCATCCCCCGGAGCGTCATGAATAAGACTTATAGGACTTATATAACTCATAAGGCCTATAGCTATTTGACTCGACGCCGCGCTCTGATGGTGATCTCCGTCCTGCTCGGCGCCCTGTTGGTTTCCGCGGCCGCGGCTGCAGGGCTGGGCAGCGAACATGTCTCGGCCGGAGGCCTCTTCCCGGCCATAATCTCGAAATTGACTGGAACTGTTTCGCCACTTTCGCGTGAGCAGGATGTGATCATCTTCAGTTTGAGGATGCCGCGAATCGCCATGGCGATCGGCGTCGGCGCGGCGCTGGCAGTCGCGGGCGCCGCGTTCCAGGCCTTGTTGAGAAACCCGTTGGCCGATCCATATGTGCTCGGCGTTTCAGGCGGCGCGGCGCTCGGCTCGATCACCGCGATCATTTTCGCGTCTGAGCTTCCATACGGCGTTTCGTACATCAGGCCGCTGTTCGGATTCGCGGGGGCGGCGATCGTCACCCTGATTGTTTACCGCCTGGGGAGACGTGAGGACGATCCTGCCCATCTGGTGTTGGCGGGCGTCGTGATGTCGACGTTCCTCTCTTCCGTGATCGCGCTGATGACCGCGATGACCGATAACGTCAAATTGCGAAACATCACACTGTGGCTTCTGGGCGATCTGTCGAGCGGCGCGGTCGAAGGGTTGCTCTTTGTCATAGTCGCGGCCGCCGCCGGCGCGACGGTCCTGGTCACGCAGTCGCGGGCCTTGAATCTTATGATGATCGGCGAGCGCGACGCGTTCGCGATGGGAGTCGAAACGGCCCGCGTGCGATGGGTCGTTCATCTGACCGCGTCGCTGTTGACCGGCGCGGCCGTTTCCGCCGGGGGCGCGATCGGCTACGTCGGACTGGTCACTCCGCATCTCGTGCGGCTCGCCGCGGGCAGTGATAACCGTCTCGTGATCCCAGCCTCCGCGATCGGGGGGGCGTTGATGGTTCTGATCGCGGACACGATCGCGCGAACGGCTCTGGCGCCTCGCGAGTTGCCGACCGGCGCGATCACCGCCTTGATCGGCGCGCCCATGTTCGTTTATCTGCTGCTCAAAAGCAGGAAGTAAGGTGGTTAGTGGTTGGTAGTTGGTGGTTGGTGGTTGGCAAATGCCAGCCAGCTGCCAACCACCAATCACTAGCCACCAACCACCAACCACCATTCCTATGCTCCAACTTCGCGACATTCATTTCACTTATCCGGGCCGGGCCCCTCGCGAGACGATCTCCGGCGTGACGCTCGAAGTCCGCGCGGGAGAGGTGGTCGCGCTGCTTGGGCCGAACGGATCGGGCAAATCGACTCTGCTTTCGATCGCGATCGGGGCGCTCAAGCCGGATCAAGGTGAGGTCTTATTCGATGGCCAGCCGGTCGCCGGGTTTTCGCGCCGCGAGATCGCCCAAAGGATGGCGCTGGTTGCAGAGCAGGGCGCCATCCGCTTTCCGATGACCGCCCTCGAATACGTTCTGACCGGGCGCTTCGCTTACACGACCGCGCTCGGATTCGATTCGCCGAGAGACGTCGAGATCGCCAGGCAATCGCTCGCCGACGCCGACGCCGCGCATTTCGCCCACCGCCGGTTCAACCAGTTGTCTAGCGGAGAACGCCAACGCGTCGCGCTCGCCCGGTCGCTGGCGCAACAGCCGCAATTGCTGCTGCTCGACGAGCCTACTGCCAACGCGGATATCGCGCATCAGCTCTCGCTGCTCGACCTCGTCCACAACCTGACTCGGGAGCGGAACCACGGCGCGCTGATCGTCACGCACGAGATAAATCTGGCCGCGGAATTCGCCGACCGCATGGCTCTAATCAAAGACGGGCGACTGGTCGCCTGCGGCGAAGCGCGCATAGTGATGACCGACGAATCGCTCAGCGGATTGTTTGAAACCCCGTTGTTCGTCGACCGCCACCCGCTGAGCGGCTCTCCCGTCGTCTGGTGGAAGAGGACGGGCGCGAATCGCCGAGGATCGAGAATCGAGAATCGAGAATCGGAGATCGAGGATTGAGGATCGCGTCATCCGTTCTGTCCCCTTTCCTCGACCTTCTTTCTATCTTCTATCTAGTCTATTATATTAGCGGCTCGGTGGCCCTATCTTGGGCAGGTGTGCCTCACCAATAATGGCGACAGAATCGGATTGAAATTGACACTCCCCAGAAAGAGAAAGCGTAAGGAGTATAAAGATGAAATCAATTTTGAGGTCATCCGCCCTTCTCGTCATGAGTGTTTCCATCTGCTTTTCTGCAGCCGCGCAGTCGCGTGGCTACCTTCGCGGAATAGTTGTTGACGCCCAGGCCGCGCCCATTCGGGGCGCCCGCATTGTTCTGCTCGTCAATGACAGGCAGGCTGTCCGCGAAACGTTCACCAACGAGCGCGGCATATTCGAATTGGACGGTTTGATGCCCGGCGATTACGCCATCGCCGTGGAAGCAGACGGGTTGACGCAAACCGGGGGCGCCCAGCCGATCAAAATTTTGGCGGGCCGCGAATTCCGTATTGCGATTCCGTTGACCGTCTCCGCCGTCGAAGACACCATAGTCGTTTCGGCCACCAAAACCGAGGCCCGTACGGACGAAACGCCGGCGAACGCCTATGTCATCTCCGCTAACGAATTGGCGCGCGCCCAGCGGGTCAACCTCTTCGACGCGCTGCGACTCTCGCCCGGCGTGACGGCCGCGCAGGTTGGCCGGCGAGGCGGCGTGACCTCGCTCTTCGTTCGCGGCGGCGAGCCCGATTACACGAAAGTTCTGATCGATGGCGCGCCAGTGAACGATGCCGGCGGGTCTTATGACTTCGCTGACCTGACCGCCGACAACGCCGCGCGCGTCGAACTGATTCGCGGCTCGCATAGCGCGGTTTACGGCTCCGACGCAATGACAGGCGTGTTGCAATTCTTCACACACCGCGGGTCGACTTCGGCCCCCGAGCTCGAATTCGCGGGCGAGGGCGGGAGTTTCGCTTTCAACCGCCAATTCGCGCGCGTGTCCGGCGCGAACGGCGGATTCGATTACTCCGCCGGTTTCACCCATCTGCGCTCCGACGGGCGCGACCGCAACGATGATTACCAGAACCGGATCGCCTCTACCAACCTGGGCTATGTTTTCAACGCGCGGACGCAAATGCGACTGACCGCGCGGAGCGAAAACTCCGGACTCGGCGCGCCGGGGGCAACCGGTCGATTTTTCCCCGACCCTGATGAGCGCGCTAAACGCCGCCGCGTCACGACGGGCGCGCGATTGGACGATCAGACGACCAGGCGCTGGCGCCAAAGCCTCTCGTTCGCCTATTCCGAAAGCGATTTCCTGAGCTTCGATCCGGTCGCCCAGGATTTGACCCGCCCCGACACTCCGCCCGTCATGCCGCCCTTCTCGCAAATTGACGCGGGCGGCGTCCGCAGCGACCGCAGCGACTATTTCAACAATCACTACCGTCGCCGCGGACTGCGCTATCAAACCGACCTGGCTGACCTCGCGCCGCTCAGGGGCCATTTCATCACGGCGGGGCTTGAATACGAGGAGGAGCGCGCGGTTCTCGACAGCGGGTTCACGGGTATCAGCCGCGTCGCGCCGATGCGGACGAACGCCGGCGCGTTCATCCAGGATCAATTCGCCTACACTTCAC
>DATCXQ010000588.1:0-6307 GCA_036565725.1 Blastocatellia bacterium | reverse complement strand
CTGCTCCATGCACCGGGAATGCGAAGCCGTATGCCCCAAAGAGATCAGCGTGAACTTTATCGCGCGAATGAATTGGGAGCGCTTGCGAGCAGGCTTTACGCGATTCGGAGAGTAGGCCCGACAGGGCGACGGCGTTAAATCAATAAGTCGGCCGATCATTGCGCCGCTGATCACGCTCGCGCCCGCGAGTGTTGCGCTGTAAGCCGACGTCGCGCTCGGCGAGGCGCCGAAGCTGACCGGAATCACCGCGTCCACCATGCAACCAGCGCAGCCAACGCCGCCGCGCTCATCACTACTGCGGCAAAAACGCCGGCCACATTGAGCAGCCTGCCGTTCTTGTGTTCGCCCATCACGCGCCGGTCGTTGCAAACCCGGAGGATGATGACGACCAGCGGCGGCGCGAGCAAGCCGTTGGCGACCGAGGCCCAGAAATGCATCTTGATCGCATTGATCCCGACATAATCGAGCGACATCCCCACCAGCATCGAAAATGCGATCACCGCATAAAATTTCTTCGCCATCAGCGGGCGTTCGTTCAAAAGCACTTATGCGCTATCGACCATAAGTAAGGATGGTTGCCATGGGTCTCCTCCTGGCGCCTGCGCTCGGAATCGTAAAGCGATTCGGAGCCGTCGTGGTCGCGCGCCTCGGCGAACCTGACTGCGTTCGGACCGGCGACGCCGCCGCCGTACACCGGTATTGGAGAGCAACGGAACAGAAAGTTGCCTTAAGGCGCAAGAGTCACTTGTAAGTTATTGATTCTTCGTCCTGTGGGGCATGAATCTCTCATATAGAAGATGCTTGCGGAGGCCTATCACTCCCTGTACTTGGATTATCGTAACCCATTGACTTTGAAAGGAGTTTCGGGCAGTTCCGTTTCTTAAGCGGGTTTTCTGTTCCGTTGCTCCCCAATACCCTAATTCAACTCTCATTTCTTCGCATCTTGTAGGGGGGGATTTAAGGGAGATGAAAACTGATCGAACAGCAAGAGAAATGCCATGGAAGCCTGAAGCAGTAGTTGTAACCGGAGCGGCGACCGGATTGGGGCGCGCCATCGTTGGGGAATTTGCGCGCGAAGGGGCCAGCGTCGGTTTACTGGCGCGCGGGCGTGATTGCCTGGAAGAAGCGCGGCGCGAACGAGCCATGAAAATAACTTATCTCGGTTATGTCCTTAGCGCAATGGCGGCGCTCAAACGGATGAAGCCGCGCGACCTTTACGTCATCATCCAGGTTGTTCGCTCCGCTGCCAGGTGACTACGGCACGCATGGGCGATTTGACGAACGCGCGAAAGAACGTAGCGGCTAGTTCTGGCCCAACCGTCATCACTCCTTATCGAGCATGTTCGGTCATGTACCGACAACGAGGCTTCCACTCACATACCTTAATCTCATATTCCTGACAAAATCGCTCTTTTTCAGCGCTCTTCAACAATGCGCTTCGTCGAAAGCCGCCCTCAACCCGAAATCAATTGAGACGCTTTCGTCAAGTACTGCAGGGGCGATGCAAATAGAACCTGACGTCCGCTTGCCTTGGTCGCAGACGGACGCTCAAACCAACAATAATGGTAGGAGAACCACAATGATCAATCCATCAGAAATTCGTGAACAAATGAAAGTAATCGGCTCGGATGGCCAACCTGTCGGTACGGTTGATAAAGTCGAGGGTAACCGCATCAAGCTGTCGAAGAATGATCCTGCGGCGCAAGGCCAACATCGCTATATCCCGCTCGACTCCGTCAGCTCGGTCGAGGGGGATGCCATTCGCCTGCGCCAGACGGCCCAGGAAGCGAAACAACAATGGCAGGGCGGCGCCGGCGCTACGGGCGGGTCGGCCGGTGGGGGGAAGCGTTAAACGCGAGTACCATACGCCTAAACTCGCCCTCGTGTGACGCGGCGGGAGGCAGACCCTGTCTGCCTCCCGCTTAAAACGGCCGAGTTGCTGCACGCCTTGTTCGCTGAGCGTCTCGAACTGATCGGCGACGGCGACGAGAGCCGGGTGTTGCGGGGGGCGCTCACCGCGCGGCGGGTTTCCGATTTGACGCTGCTCGATGACAGTGATCCGCTGAAGGCGGAGACCCTCCGGCGGCTTCACTACCGGCCGCCAGGCTACAGTTCGATGTCAAGTTCGCGGCAGGCGCGCAAGAACATCATCAGCCGGCGACGATCGGTGCGATCGAGGCTTGGCATAATATTGGCGACGGTATCGTCCGTGCCGGCCGGCCACACGCGTCGAAAGTCTCTCACGGCCGTCAGAAGCCCGATGAGCGCTCCGGCCCGGTCCTTTTCAAGGTTCTGCTTTATGGCGGCGCGGTCGGTTTCTGCCTCCGCATCGATGAAGCGCGTTCCGCGTCGCGTCAGCGACGCCTAAATTCATCCGTCGCTTAAGCGACGGGAGAATCTCGATATGCCCGCCCGTGGGTTTCATCCTCCGCAAATGAGGGGCTAAAATCAGCCGCCGCTAGCGCGGCGAAGAAGCCGGTTTTGAACCCTCAACGTATTTCTGACGGCGCGTTCTAAGTACGCGCTGATCTTCCCACTGGCACATATGTTGCATTTTGTATTACCGCTGAGGCAATCCAAATCATAGGAGAGGCGCTCATTGTGAGATTCGTCAGTGCGTCTCGATGGGTCAGCTACGGTTGCCAGCTTCATCTTGTGAGTTGAAAGTAAGGAGTCATTTATGACGCGACAAGCAAGCGACCGAAATCCAGCTTCGGTTGGGGGGCGAACTAAGTTTACGGTTCCTACCGCTCATGAGCAGCCTTGGATCAAGCCTTGGTGGCGCCCCTCTAAGGGAAACGGCGCAACCTTATTTTACCTTGTGATGATTCACGCGCTGGCGCTGGTCGGGATCATTTTGTTCCCTCTTCCAAGCTGGCGCGTGCTGGCCGTGGCCGTGGTGATCGCTGCCATCGGTGGGGCCGGGACCTCGGTCTGTTATCATCGCAGTCTGTCTCACCGCGCTTTGCGGTTGAATCCGGTGGTTGAAAACATGCTGATCTTTTTCGCCATCTTCAACGCCTCAGGAGCGCCGCTGTCGTGGGTTGCCAAACATCGCCATCATCACGCGAAAACCGATACTGCGGAAGACGTCTCGAGTCCGTGCTACGGCGGTTTCTGGTGGGCGCACATCAGATGGATTTATCAGTGGTTGGGCTCGGAGGTTCGCCGCTGGCGCCCTGATTTAGACAAGCCCAGGTATCGGATTTGGAGGCCGCTCCAAATTCCGATCATCGCACTTTCCATTTTCTCGGGGCTGGTCCTAGGTTGGGAAGGATTCTTTTGGATTGGCGTCGTCCGGCTAGTCTATGTGCTGCACATGCAAATGGTCGTCAACAGCCTCCTGCACATGACACCTGGATTGCCCGAAGGCGTGGACGCTAGCCGGAATATCTGGTGGCTGGGGCCATTGCAATTGGGAGCGTGGGGAGAGAACTGGCACAAGAATCATCACAGGGATGTGAATGCGGCCCGCTTTGGACGCAAGCGATGGGAGATTGACGTGGGCTGGTATGTGATTTGTGCGCTCAAGGCGCTCAGGCTGGCGAGCGATGTCAGGCCGACGAAAGCAGAGCGCCAAGCGTATCGCCTGGCTGCGTCCACCTGAAAGTCTACGCGCCGGACCAAGCCATCCCGAAAGATGCGCTGGACAGCGAGGATGACAGGACAACTCTTTTATGAATGGTTCAGCCACATACTAAACTGCTCTTTCACTTGTGCTTCGCTTGCCTAACCATTTACTGCGAGGCGTGCAATCGCGTCAGGCCGTTCGATTTGAAGTCGACAGCCGAGTGGGCTCTGCGGTAGTGGTGATCCGGCCTCTGGCAATGCAATCTCGGTCGGTAGCTGGAAGAAGGCGGCCTGCGACTTTTTCCGGGTTGGAGACCGAAAAAAAGCGGGGGAGATAGTCGGGTTCTGGTGCAAAAATTCTCTGACTATACAAAATATTGTGGAAGACGCTCCGATCGAGGACTGGAATGTCGAACGAGGCCAGTTTCTCGCGATCCTCATCGCCGATCTCTTCTTCGCCGTCGCCAGTGATCAGCGTCAGGCGATCAGTCCATGTGAGTAGTCCCAGGGTGAACGCGACGGCCTTTCGCCCGGCGCCGAGGACGGCCACACGCTTGTCGCTCACTTCGTACCCGTCGCAATCCGGACAGTGGAATACGCTCAGACCGTAGAACTCGCTAAAGCCGGGCAGGTCAGGCTTCACGTCCCGCAGCCCCGTGGCGAGCAGAAGCCGGCGCGCGTCGAAGGTCTGAGAGGCCGACGCGCCGCCGTCCTCGCCTACGGTCACGCGAAAATGGTCATCCTCCACACGCTCCGCTTTCGTCACCCTTCCTTCCACGATCAAGCCTCCATGAATCCTCACTTCGTCGCGCCCGCGCGCGAGAAGGTCAACCGGGAGAATGCCGTGGCGCCCGAGAAAGCCATGGACGCCGTGCGAATAAAGATTGCGCGGGCTGTTGTGGTGAAAGACGAGGGCGTGGCGGCGGTAGCGCGCGAGAAAAAGGGCGGCGGAATGCCCCGCCGGTCCCGCGCCAATGACGATGCAGTCGTAAAGATCGATCATCCTCAATCCGCCCCTCTGCCCACCGCCAGCTCGCCGCCGATGACCGCCAACTCCGCCGCGGGGTCCAGCAGGTAGACGGGAGCAATGCGCCGCTTCGCCACAGCCGCAACTGTTATGCCGCCTTTCACTTTCTTCGATCGCATCCGGCGTGATGCTCCGTCGGCTATCATTGGCGCGATGATTGCAGGGAGAGGTTGCGGAAGGCTCTAAACCGGCCTTTGCCGATGATCGGGCAGGCGGCGCCACGCTCGGGTACGTGGCCGTCCGAGAGCCGTACGAAGAGACTATTACTAATCTAACGGGAGGGAAACGAATGAACGCGCTGGAGCTATTGATGGAAGACCACCGAAGGGTGCGAGACCTGTTCGAGCAGGTCAAGGCGACAGAGAGCCAAAGGCAGCACAAGCAGCTTTTCAGGAAGATCAAAACCGAACTCGACACGCACGCCTACATTGAGGAAAAGGTCTTTTACCCGGCCCTGAAGAAGTACGAAGAGTTTAGGGAAACAGTGCTTGAATCCGTCGAGGAGCATCTTCAGATGAAGACTTTGCTGCGCGCCATTGACCGTCTCTCGGAGGGCAACGAGCGATTCGACGCCAAGCTGAAGGTGTTGATGGACGACGTAGAGCATCACGTCGAGGAGGAAGAAGGCGAGTTGTTCCCGAAAGTCGAAACGCGATTCCCCGGAGAGTGGCTGGAAGAGATGGGACGTGAGCTTGAGGCCGCGAAGAAGGGTTTCGGCAGGACGTCCCGCGCGAGGGCCGCTTCATCAAGATGAACATTCAATGGCTAGGGCGCCTGACGCTAAAGGAACTGGCCACTAGGACGTGGCGCGAGACGAATGAGGACAAAATCCTGGGTCACGCAGCCGAACTCGCCTACTACTTTCTGCTGGCGCTCTTCCCGATGCTGATCTTCCTGACCAGCCTCGTAGGCTTCCTGCCCAGCCTGCGGGAAGCGATCTTCACGGCGCTCGCCAGGTTCGTTCCCGGCGACGCGATGAGATTGATGAGTGATACCCTTTCCGACGCGACGCGACACCGCGGCGGCGGCCTGATTTCGTTCGGCGTGCTGGGCGCGCTCTGGGCGGCTTCCGGCGGAGTGGCGGCGGTTATGGGAACGCTCAATGCGGCTTATGACGCAAGGGAGGAGAGGTCTATCTGGAAAGTCCGGCTGATCGCCGTCTGCCTGACCATTACGCTCGCACTGTTGGTGGTCGGTGGGACGGCCTTGGTCATGTTCGGAGACCGCCTCGCCGCCTGGCTCTCAGCGCAACTCGGAATGGGGACGGCGTTGACCGTCGTCTGGAGCGCGGTTCATTACCTGGGGGGGTTCGCGCTGCTGTTTTTAGGCCTGGAATTGATCTACTACTTCGGTCCGAACGTCGAGCAGGGTTGGAAGTGGGTCACGCCGGGCGCGGTCTTTGCCGTCGTCAGCATGGTCGTCGCCTCACTGCTCTTTTCGCTCTACCTGAGATTCGCGCCCGATTACAGCGCCACGTACGGCAGCCTAGGCGCGGTCGTCGTGCTGATGCTATGGCTGTATCTGATGGGCGCGGTCATTCTGATCGGCGGAGAGATCAACTCCGAGATCGCCCGCGCCGCCGATGTGCCCGCGGTTCAAAGAGAGACATCCAGTCGACCGCGCCATGAGGGCCGCCTGCTCGGCCGAACATAAATGGAGGGGAAGTGAAAAAGGACAAGCAAGAGAACCAGCGGCTCCAACCGCCGCAAC
>DATCXQ010000561.1:0-3687 GCA_036565725.1 Blastocatellia bacterium | reverse complement strand
CGCCATCGACGAAGCCGTGCCGGTCCCCGTTCTCTCCGCTGCGCTCTACCAGCGCTTTAGTTCTCGCGGCGAGGCCGATTTTCAGGACAAGCTGCTCTCGGCGATGCGTTACGAGTTCGGCGGGCATCTGGAGAAAGCGGCAGGCAAATAAGCGCGCGAGAAAAGGAGTAAGCCATGAGTGATTCCTACTCCGACGCCCTGGTCTTCTTCGGCGCGACCGGAGACCTGGCCTACAAGATGATTTTCCCGGCGCTGCAGGCGATGGTAAAGCGGGGGCGTCTTAACGCGCCGGTGATCGGCGTCGCCAAGTCCGGCTGGACTCTGGACCAACTTCGGGCGCGGGCGCGCGACAGCCTCGAAAAACACGGCGGGGTCGACACGGCGGCGTTTGCCAAGTTGTCAGGTTTGCTGCGTTACGTGGACGGCGACTATCAAGATCCCGCGACTTTCCAAAAGCTCCGCAAAGAGCTCGGCGTGGCCGAGCGTCCGGCGCACTACCTCGCCATCCCGCCCGCGCTGTTCGCGAAGGTAGTCGAACAGCTCGGAAAATCAGGTTGCGCGAGAAACGCACGCGTCATCATCGAAAAGCCCTTCGGAACAGACCTCGCCTCGGCGCGGAAGCTAAACCAGACCTTGCTGGCGACTTTCCAGGAGTCGGCCATCTTCCGCATCGACCATTATCTCGGGAAGCGGCCGGTCCATAACATCAGCTACTTCCGCTTTGCGAATTCGTTCCTGGAGCCGTTCTGGAATCGCAACCATGTCGAAAGCATGCAGATCACCATGGCTGAAGATTTCGGGGTCCAAGGCCGGGGCGTCTTCTACGATCAGACGGGCGCTATTCGCGACGTCGTGCAGAACCATCTGTTCCAGATCCTGGCCAACCTGACCATGGAGCCGCCTGTCCGAACCGACAGCGAATCAATCCGGGACGAAAAGGTCAAGGTCCTTAAGGCAATGCCGCCACTGGAGGCGCCAAACGTCGTCCGCGGCCAGTTCCGCGGCTACCAAACCGAAAAGGGCGTGGCGCCGGATTCGAAGGTGGAGACTTTCGCGGCCCTGCGGCTGGAGATCGACTCCTGGCGCTGGCAAGGAGTGCCTTTCTACATCCGCGCCGGGAAGAGCCTGCCGGTGACATGCGCGGAAGTTCTTGTCCGCCTACGTCGGCCGCCCACGATATATCCCTCTCAGGCTCTGAAGACTAATCACTTGCGCTTGCGGATCAGCCCGGATGTGACAATCGCCCTCGGCATGATGATCCTGACTCCAGGAGATGAGATGGTCGGCGAGGCGGTAGAAATGCTGGTGAGCCACCACCCGCAGGCCGGTGAGATGGACGCGTACGAACGGCTACTGGGCGACGCAATGGAGGGAGACGCGACTTTGTTCGCCCGCGAGGATTACGTGGAAGAGGCATGGCGAATCGTCGATCCGGCGCTGAAGACAGACACTCCGGTTTACGTGTACGAGCCGGGATCCTGGGGGCCGGATGAAGTCGCTCAACGCGTTTTGCCTGCCGGAGGCTGGCATAACCCGGCGCCGAACGAAGCGCGTTTGGGCGAAGCGCGTCGGGCAGCATAAGAGAAATCATTCAGGTCGCTCCGGCGACGCCCAGAAACGATAAAAGTGGCGGTTCGTAGTCCCGCCTTTAGGCGTAAGTGTTTGTTATCGCGGAATGGATTTGTAGCTGACGCTTTCGCCTAAAGGCGGGACTACGAACCAATTTTCGAAGGAGAGTATATGCGTCTTGGAATCGCGACCGATCACGGTGGGTTTTGGTTGAAGGAAGATCTGCTTGCGCGCCTGGCGGCGGCGGGTCACGAGGTAGTCGACTTCGGGGCTGATTGCCTGGATTCGGGGGACGACTATCCAGATTTTGTCACCCCGCTAGCCCGGGCGGTGGTTGCGGGCAAAGTGGAGCGCGGGATAGCCGTTTGCGGCAGCGGTGTGGGCGCGTCAGTCTGCGCAAACAAGATTCCGGGCGTTCGAGCCGGTCTGATCAGCGATCACTTCTCCGCCAGACAAGGGGTCGAGGATGATCACATGAACATAATTTGTCTGGGCGCTCGGACATTGGGGCCGTTCCTGGCCTGGGACCTTGTCGAGGCGTTCCTGGCGGCCGAATTTAGTCAGGTCGAGCGCCACCTGCGCCGCCTGGCCAAAGTCGCTTCACTGGAAGCAAAAGCCAACGGCGAAAGGAGGCGCCCATGAGCGCGGCAGGGGCTGTGAACCATTTGACAGACTCGGAACTCGATCAACTGTGCGTCAATACCATTCGCACGCTTTCGATCGACGCGGTGCAGCAGGCCAAATCCGGACACCCCGGCACGCCGATGGCTCTCGCGCCGCTGGTCTACACGATCTGGAATCGCGTATTGCGCTTCGATCCTGAGAATCCTATCTGGCCCAATCGTGATCGCTTCGTCCTCTCGAACGGCCATGCTTCGATGCTGCTCTGGTCGGCGCTACATCTCAGCCGCACGCGCGCCGTGAACGCCGATTATGAAACACTTGGGCGGCCCTCAGTCACGCTCGACGACATCCGCCGCTTCCGCCAACTCGACAGCAAGGCGCCCGGGCATCCCGAGTACCATTGGACGTCGGGCGTAGAGACCACCACAGGTCCTCTGGGGCAGGGCGTCTCCACGAGTGTCGGCATGGCCATCGCAGAGAAGTGGCTCGCCAGTCATTTCAACCGACCGGACTTCGAAGTATTCGATTACAACGTTTATGTGGTTTGCAGTGACGGTTGTCTGATGGAGGGCGTGGGGTCGGAAGCGGCTTCGCTGGCCGGTCATCTGGGTCTAGACAACCTCTGCTGGATCTACGACAACAACCACATCACGATCGAGGGGAGCACGCGCATCACCTTCACGGAAGACGTCGTGGCGCGCTTCCTGGCCTATGGTTGGAACGTGCTGCGGGTAGGCGACGCCAACGACCTCGATCGCATCGAACAAGCTCTCGATGCCTTTCAGAAGACAAAGGGACGTCCCACGTTAATTGTTTTGGACACCCACATTGGTTACGGAGCGCCACACAAGCATGACACCGCCGAAGCGCATGGCGAGCCGCTAGGCGACGAAGAAGTCCGGCTCGCGAAACGCTTCTACGGCTGGCCCGAGGACGCGAAATTTCTGGTCCCCGACAGCGCATACGAGCGCTTCGCGGCCGGAGTTGGCGCGCGCGGCGCGCGTTTACGGCGCGAATGGACGGAGTTGTTCGAGGCGTACCGGGCGAAGTACCCTGAGCTTGCGAGCGAAATCGAATTGATACAGCGGCGAGAACTCCCTGAGGGGTGGGACCGTAACCTGCCTGTTTTTCCGCCCGACGCAAAGGGCATTGCCGGTCGGGAGGCATCGGGTAAGACGCTAAACGCGCTCGCGCAAAACATCCCGTGGTTCATCGGGGGATCGGCGGACCTCGGCCCCTCGAACAGAACGACTCTGACCTTCACAGGCGCGGGAGATATTCAGGCTGAGACTCCCGGTGGAAAAAACCTGCATTTCGGCGTTCGCGAGCACGCGATGGCCGCGATTGTGAATGGGCTTTCGTTATCCAAAATTCGGGCCTTCGGCGCGACCTTCTTTATCTTCAGCGACTACGCGCGGCCTGCGATCCGGCTCGCGGCGTTGATGGAACTGCCCGCCATCTTCGTGTTCACGCACGACGCCATGGGCGACGGAG
>DATCXQ010000557.1:0-5774 GCA_036565725.1 Blastocatellia bacterium | reverse complement strand
TACCGCGAGCGGTAGCGAGCGAGGCTTCACGAGACAGCCCATTGATGGAGACTCGCTCGCTACCGCTCGCGGTACTGACCAGGAGCTTCTCCTGGAGACTCGCCACGGTACTGACCAGGAGCTTCTCCAGCGGCATAGCCGCGAAGAATAGCGCTCGAAGATTTGTATTGATGCCGATGAGTGAAGTTGATGGCTGATGTGACGCGCACCACATGCTTTCGTTTCTGGCTCTGGCTGATCCGCATTATCGGCGTGATCGTGCCACGTCGTTTGCGCGCCGATTGGCGGCAGGAATGGGAAGCCGAATTGCGTTACCGCGAGTCGCTGCTGGCTGAATGGGACAACCTCAATCGTAAAACGAAATTTGATTTGTTGTGGCAAAGTCTCGGCGCGTTTATGGACGCGCTGTGGTTGCAGCCGCGCAGATGGGAGGACGCGATGGTCCAGGACATACGCTACGCGGTTCGGATGTTGGTAAAGAATCCCGGCTTCACTTTGACGGTCGTGTTTACGCTGGCGCTGGGGATTGGCGTCAACACGGCAATCTTTACGTTGTTCAACAGCCAGTTGCGGCCCCTGCCGATCACGGACCCTGACGCTGTGGTCAGGCTGGAATACCACGCGACGCAAAAAAATTGGGGATTCTCCTTCTCCGACTATGTCTTCTTCCGCGATCAGGCTCAGGTCTTCTCCGGTCTGGTGGGCTGCTCCGACGAGAAATTCCTGTTGGGAAGTCGGACCGCCCCGACCGAAGTGGGAGAGGTCGCGGGAGAATTCGTCTCCGACAACTACTTCTCGGTCCTCGGCGGCAGCCCAATCCATGGTCGCGCATTCACGGCGGAAGACAGCAGCGCGCCGGGCAGGGAACCGGTCGTAGTTCTGAGCCACAAGTTGTGGCAGAGGCGCTTTGGCGGAGACCCGAACATCGTCGGTCAGACGCTGCTTTTGAACAACAAACCCTTCGTGGTGATAGGTGTGATGGGGCGCAGTTTCGCCGGGGTCCGCGGCGGAGAAACGCGCCTCTGGCTGCCACTGACGATGAGAACCGAAATGCTAACCGTCTATCACGAAGGAACCACCGCCGAGGAGAGAAATTGGTTCGGTAGTCGGAGCTTCCAATGGCTCAACGTTTACGGCCGACTCAAGCCGGGCATGACAATGAAGGAGGCGCAAGCCGAAACGAGAGTGCTGATGAGCCAGCTTATGCGGGCCTGGCCGGAGATCGATCCGCAAGCCGGAGTTGATGTAGGGCCGGCGCAGCGGAGCGAGAAGGGGCTCTGGCAAGTGATGGCGATTGTGATGAGCGCGACCGGCATTGTGTTGTTGATCGCCTGCTCCAACATTACCAACCTGCTGCTCGCGCGGGCGACCCATAAGCAAAAAGAGATCGGCATTCGCCTTTGTTTGGGCGCGACTCGCCTGCGTGTGATGCGGCAGTTGCTGACTGAAAGCCTGTTGCTCGCCGGACTCGGTGGAGTCGCGGGACTACTCGTATCCCGCTGGTGTCTACAAGCCGTGGCTTTCTTGTGGGGGAAGAATATCGACGATTCGGCGATCAACCTCAGTCCGGACTCGCGCGTGCTCACCTTCACTTTCGTTGCCGCGCTGCTCAGCGGGATTTTGTCGGGACTGGCTCCGGCTCTGCGCGCGACGCGTCCTGATCTGATCTCAATCACCAAGGACGAAGCCGCCGCTTTCGGTCCATCGCTTACGCGCTCGCGGCTGCGCAACGGACTGGTTGTCGCGCAGGTGGCGCTCAGTTTGGTTTTGCTGATCCCCGCCGGATTGCTTGTGCGCGGCCTCTGGCGGGCGCTGGCGATTGATCCCGGCTATGAAACCAAAAAAGCGTTGGTCGTCGGATACAGCCTGGAATTGAGCGGTTATGACGATGCCCGCGCGAGGCGTTTCCATCAGGAGCTGGTGGATCGGTTGAAGGCAATACCCGGCGTGCAGTCCGTCATTCTGGGTGGTTCACCATTTCGCGGAGCCGGCTCCGTTACGCTGCCGGATGTGGAGGCGTACGATTCGACCGGCCGGCAGCGCGATAACGGCTACTTAGTTTCACCCGGCTTCTTTGCGGTCAGCGGCATTCAGCTTACGCGCGGTCGAGAGTTCACCGAAGAAGAGGCGCGAACCGGGGCGCAGGTCGTAGTGGTCAGCGAGGCTACAGCGCGGCGATTGTGGCCCGGAGAAGAACCGATTGGAAAGATGCTGCGGGTCCAGAGCGGCGAGATAAACGCTCCCACTGAAGTCGTCGGAGTGGCGCGTGACGCGCAAACCTCGCAATTCGGAGAAATCCCGCCGGTCTTCGCATATGTTCCGCTCGTCCAGCGCCAATGGCAGGACCTCAGCGTGTTCGTCCGCACATCGCGCGGTGGCAATGAGATCAAGCCGCTCGTGCGCGCGACGGCTCGGGAGATGGAGCCTACAATCAGACTCTGGTTGCAGACTCCCGAGGAGGAGATCGCCAATACGAAACAGGGATACATGGCAACCAAAGCGGCGTCGCAATTGGCGTCGGCGCTAGGGCTGCTTGCCTTGCTGCTGGCTGCGATCGGCGTCCACGGCGTGATGGCTTACTCCGTCAGCCAGCGCACGCGCGAGATCGGCATCCGCATGGCTTTGGGCGCAAGTCGCCGAGACGCTATTCGTCTCGTACTCAGCCAGGGATTGCGACTGGTCGGCATCGGCGCCGTGTTGGGACTTGCGGGCGGCGTGGCGGTCTCTCGCGCGATTTCGATAATGTTTTATGGCCTGAGTTCGTTTGATCCCCCTACCTATTTGAGCGTTGCGCTTTTACTCGCGGCGGTCGCCGTGTCGGCGATCTATTTGCCAGCCCGGCGAGCGGCCACGGTCGATCCGATGATCGCGTTGCGACACGAGTAGGCGCAGATTGCGGGTCAGTACCGCGAGCGATAGCGAGCGTGTCTCCATCAGCGGGCGGCGCCAGGTATCGTCGCTCGCTACCGCTCGCGGTACTGACTCGGATATTCCCGCAACTGCGGCCGCCCGATGTGCGGAGGGGCCTGCGTCCTTTCGGAAACTAAAGGGCTGTTTTTTTGGATCTACGTCCCGGCGGTTTCGAACTTGTTCGATGGCTGATGTGACGCGCACAACACGATTTCGTTTCTGGCTTTGGCTAATCCGCGCTGTCGGGGTGATAGTGCCGCGCCGCTTGCGCGCCGATTGGCGTCAGGAGTGGGAGGCCGAGTTGCGCTATCGCGAAAAACAGTTGACCGAATGGGACAAGCTCGGTCGGCGCGCTAAACGCGCCCTGCTGCGGCACAGCCTGGGCGCGTTTATGGACGCGTTGTGGCTGCAACCAAAACGATTGGAGGACGAAATGTTTCAGGACTTGCGTTTCGGCGCGCGGATGCTGGCGAAAACCCCCGGCTTAACGCTTGTAGTCACGCTCACATTGGCGCTGGGCATCGGCGCGAACACGGCGATCTTCGGCCTGGTAGACGCCGCGCTCTTCCGACCGTTGCCTGTCGTGGAAGCGCCAGACCAACTCGTCGTGATCGCGCGTGGCGCGTACGCGCAGGGGGCGCTCTCTTACCCTGACTTCAAGGTTTTGCGCGAACGCAATGAAGTGTTGTCGGACCTGGCGCTCTATATGCATACGCAGGTCAGTTTCGGCAATGGCGCGCGCAGCGAGGTCGTGCTCGGCTCTCTGGTTTCCGCAAATTACTTCGACGCGCTCGGGATCAAGCCCATTCTGGGGCGGACGTTTCTGCCCGAGGAAGACAATACGCCCGGCGCGCATCCGGTCGTGGTTCTCAGCCACGGTTTTTGGCGGAGCCGTTTCAACGGCGATCCGGCGCTGGTCGGCCGGACGATTGTTTTGAACAATCAGCGATTCACCGTCATCGGCGTCGCGCCCGCCGGGTTCGACGGCGAGGCCCCTCCGATGAAAGTCAATTTGTGGGTCCCCTCGATGATGACCACGACGATGATGGCGCCGATGCCGTTCGAGCAGGGAGTCTTGCCGGATTTTCTGGGTGACCGGCGGCACGAACTCTTCAACGCCATCGGGAGGCTCAAGCCTGGCGTTGCGCTCGCTCAGGCGCAGGCCGCGCTCGAAACGATCAACCGCCAGCTCGAACAATCCAACCCCGTTCCGCCTGAGCAACGCTTCGATCCGAATGCGGATCGCTCTCTCAGGCTCGTTCGTCCTCGTGGCATCGCCATCGGACCCATCCGGGAGACGGCGGTAACGGCCTCGAGGCTGCTCGCGGCGACGGTGATCGCGGTGCTGCTGATCGCCTGCGCGAATGTCGCAAACCTGCTGCTGGCGCGCGCCACGACGCGGCGAAAAGAAATCGCCGTCCGGTTGGCGCTGGGCGCTACGCGACGGCGATTGATTCGACAGTTGTTGACAGAGAGCCTTCTGCTCGCTTTCATCGGCGCGACCGTCGGGTTGCTATTTGCGTACTGGATCAAGCGACTGTTGCTGGCTTTCAAGCCGCCGTTCCCGTCGGCGTTCACTTTTACTCTCGATCTCCCCCTCGACGGCCGCGTGTTGGGCTTCACGTTGCTGCTGGCTGTCGCGACGGGAGTGATCTTCGGCCTGTTCCCGGCGCTGCAAGCCTCCAGGCCCGACGTCGTCCCGGCTTTGAAGGATGAGAGCGGCGCGGAAGGTTCCCGCAGACGATGGTTGAATTTGCGCGGCGCGCTGGTCGTCGCGCAAGTCGCGCTGTCGCTGGCGCTGCTCGTCAGCACAGGCTTGTTCTTGCGCAGTTTGAGTTATGCGCGACAAATCGACCTGGGGTTCAAACCCGACAATGTGCTTGAGGTTTCATTCAACCTGGCGCATCAAGGATACGACGATGCCAAAGGCGGGGAATTTTACCGGCAGATTGTCGAGCGACTTGAAAGTTTGCCGGGCGCCCAATCGGCGTGCGTGACCAATATGCTGCCGCTCGGTTTTATGGCGCTCCCCCTGGCTGTAGTTCCCGAAGGCCGGGAGATTCCGCCGAACGAAAGGCCCTTCCCCAGTTCTTTCGCCGTCGGCCCGCGATATTTCGAGACCATCGGCACGCCGCTTATTCGCGGACGAGATTTCACCGCGCAAGACACGCTCAATTCTACGCAGGTGGCGATCGTCAGCGAAAAGTTGGCGCGCAGACTGTGGCCTGAGATCAAAGACCCCGGCGAGGCGCTGGGCCGCAAGCTGCGCATAGGCGACCCGGATGCGATTTCATGTGAAGTGATCGGCGTCGCCAGGGACTCTAAAAATAACATCTTCAATCCCATCGACAGGGAGCCGGAACCGACTTTCTACCGCCCGTTCGCGCAGGGCTACTCCTCCGCCGCGTCAGTGGTCGTGCGCGCCGTCGGCGATCCCGGCGGATTGATTCCCACCGTGCGGCGCGAGGTCGCGGCGCTCGACGAAAACCTGCCGGCGCAAGACCTGCAACCACTTTCCGAAACCACCGGCCTTGCGACGTGGTCGGTCCGCACGGCGGCGGTGGCGCTGAGCTTTTTCGGCCTGCTCGGCCTCCTGCTCGCGAGCGTGGGAATTTACGGCGTGATGTCATATTCGGTCGCGCGGCGCACGCGAGAGATCGGTTTACGGATGGCGCTGGGCGCGGAGGCGCGCGACGTCGTGAAGCTGATCGTCAAGCAGGGAATGGGACTGGCCTTGATCGGAACCGTGACAGGGCTGGCATTGGCGGTCGCGGTGACGCGCCTCATCGCGAGTCTGCTCTACGGCGTGACGGCGAGCGATCCGGCGACCTTCGCCGGAGTGGCGGTCTTTTTGATGATCGTGG
>DATCXQ010000541.1:0-8035 GCA_036565725.1 Blastocatellia bacterium | reverse complement strand
CGCTCCGTATGCTCCGCGCCCCAGGGCAAAATCTTCGCCGTCCGATCAACCGCGTCGTGGCAGAGCCAGGACTTGGCCGATGTGACCTGCCGTCCGGGAACAAGCGCGCCCTGTTCGCGTGCGAATACGCCGACGACGGCGTCGGGCCGCTCTTCCCACGGAAGCCGCAAACTACCGGGCGCGTCCTGCTCGTTCGCGAAATAAAGAAACGAAGGCAGCGTCGGGACCGCGCCGACTTCCCCTTCGGCGATGAGCTGCGGGATGTCGAAGACGTGAATGGGCGGCGCGTCGCCGGTTATCGGTTCCTGCGTGTCGACGTATGCGACGGCTGAATTTGTCGTGCCGAGGTCAATCCCAATTAGATAGCGGCTTGATACTTCCATGCGCTGCTAAATCAGGCTCAAAAGATTGATTTGCCACAGAGACACAGAGACACAGAGCGGAGCGAAAAAGAGGCGCGTCACGCTGCGCGTCGTTCGTACGCTCTGTGTCTCTGTGTCTCTGTGGCAAACAAATGCTAAGACTCTTCCTTCTCCCGAATATTGAATTCCAGTTTCCATCGCTGCTGCCCGTCGCGCGACACGCACCACAATTCCAGCGTGCCAATCTCGGTGACACGACTCTCCAATCGCACCGGCAACACCGTCTCTTCCTGTCCGTCGACTTTGAGCGTCACTTCGAGCGGGCTTAGCTCTTGAATATCATCGGCGCCCCAGTCTTCAACCATTCCGCCGATCTGATCCTGTTTGCGAATGGTTGAGCTTAGGAAGCGAAACTCCGCCGGTTCGCCGACGACGAGGCCGAATTCTCGGTTAGGAATTTTGGCCTCCGTGCCTTCTTCCATCCCGAA
The DNA here is from genome assembly GCA_036565725.1 of Blastocatellia bacterium. Lineage (GTDB taxonomy): Bacteria > Acidobacteriota > Blastocatellia > RBC074 > RBC074 > JAJVID01. Next base: position 7,185 of record DATCXQ010000541.1, on the reverse strand, counting down.
GGGAACGACGCAGAGCGCTTTGAGCGGAGCGGGCAGGCCCGGGACGGCGGGCATCGCGCTTTCGACGCCGATGTAATAGCTGCGCGGAGCGCCGCTGCGGATGCGGACGCCTCGACCGCCGCGGGCGCGTCCGTAATAAGCCGCGCCGCGCGCTACGGCGTGATCGAGGTCTGGCGCGTCCAGAACCTCTTTACCGCCGAGCGGCTCAAAGCCTTCGGCGACCAGCCAGTTGTTGAGCCCCTCGACCAGACGGTCGCGCAGAAGAGACGCTTTCATCACACCGCCGTTGAAGAGAATGTGCGTCGGGCAGGCGAATCCGCTCTTGCCACGCCTGATCGCTGCGGCGTCCGGACTATTGGAGGCCTGTTGCGAGAGAAAACGGGCCAGGTGTTTTGTGATCGCGGGATCGGCCGCGTAAGGCAATCCGAGTTCCTGAAATCCGATGCGGCGCTGCCGCACGGGCATTTCGGTATTCGCCATGATCGGGAAGAAGCCTTCGACCAGCGCCTGTTCTACGTCTTCGCGCAGCAGCTCGGTCTTGATAGTTCCGCCGACCAGCTTTGTGCCTTTGCCGAGAACTGTGATCGGATGCTTCTTGGTCCTCGGCTCCGAAAAGAGCTTTTCTTTCGCTATCCGCGCCTGATGCCAGAGCGATTGCAATTGCCAGGTGTCTATGCGATTGCCCTCGTCTTCCAGCCGTTGCTGTAGCAAACGGGCGAGCGACAAATCCATGTTGTCGCCGCCGAGCAGGATGTGATCGCCCACCGCGACGCGGCGGAGCGCCAATTCTCCGTTCTCTTCCGAAACGGTGATCAGACTGAAGTCGGTCGTGCCGCCGCCCACGTCGCAAACCAGAATTAGGTCGCCGACCTTGACGCGTTTGCGCCAGGCGTCGCCGTGAGTCTCGATCCAGGCGTAGAAAGCGGCCTGCGGCTCTTCCAGCAGCGTGACTCGACGCAGCCCCGACTGCTCGGCGGCGCGCAGCGTCAATTCGCGCGCCTCTTCATCGAACGAAGCCGGGACGGTCAGGAAGATTTCCTGCTCGCTGAGGGCAAACTCCGGATTTTTCTTCGCCATCCGGCTGTCCCACATGCTGCGAAGGTATTCGAGGTAGCGCGCCGAAGCGTCAACAGGAGAGAGTTTCGGGACCTCGTCCGGCGATTGCCAGGGCAGGATCGCGGCGGCGCGGTTGACAGCGGAGTATGAGAGCCAGGACTTGGCCGAGGAGATCAGCCGCGCCGGGTTCTCTGCGCCGCGTTTACGCGCCAGCTCGCCGATTACGTACTGCGGATTCCTATCCCAGGGTAAATTCAGACTGCCCTTGGGAAAATCCATCTCGCCTGGAATGAAGAGGAACGAAGGCAGCAGCGAGCGGTCTTCCACCTCGCCGGGATTGACGAGTTGCGGGACGCCGCCGACCTCGATGCGCGCTCCCTCCTCCGGCGCCACATTATCGACATAAGCCAGGGCAGAATTTGTCGTGCCCAGATCAATACCAACTATATATCGCGTGTTCAAAATTACTCCTCTGACAGTGGGGAATGGGGAGTAGGGAGTGGGGAGCGGGGAATAGTGTATATTCCCCGCTCCCCACTCCCCATTCCCCACTCCCCTTACATAACCTCTACTTCCGCAGGCGCAATAATTGTTCGTCCGTTGCTCTCGGGCAGCGGCGGCAGATTTACTCGCGCGACGCGCCATCCGCGATGGCGCAATACCCCCCTGAGCGGCGGATGGCCTGTTACGTTACCGATCAGCTTGATCGCCGCCGGATCAAAGCCCGGCTCGACGGTCACCGGCTGACCTTCTTCAGAGGCGATCACCGGTTCGAGCGTGAGATAGTGATCAATCGCCTTCCGGCAACTTTCATGCACATCGCGCGCTGCGGCGCCGATCTGCGCGTCCTTATAGGGCGCAATGTCCTCGGTGATGAAATCTATCAACCGCCCGTCGCGCTGCAACAAAGCTAGCATCTGCACGGCCCGGTCCACTGCCCCTGGCGACTCCGGCGCGGGCGTCTCAAGCTCCGGCGCCCGTTCGAAAACCGGGGCCGGGCGCGTCAACTCCGGAACCAATTCCGGAGCGATCTCCGCCGGGATTTCTCCGTTTGAAACCACCGAGAAGAAACACCGAAAGGCGTATGACAAACGTTTTCCGAATCCCATCATTTCCACACCTCTAAGGAATGTCCCTGGGAGCGCAGGCATCCTTGCCTACGAATGGCGTCACTTCCATACCTCCAATTATTAGGCAGAGCTGAATTGACTCCCTACACAATGAATTACTATGCTACGAGCCACCACGCGCTTTAGCAATGGGGCTAAATTTCGATTTTCACTCATCAAATTACGTTCCAATAATGCTCAGATAACGTATGAAAAGTTTTCTTCTTTCCACACCCCTCCTGGCATTGATTCTGGCGATGACCGCTCGCTCAGCGCAGCCTCGCCCCTGGCCCATAGAGCCCCCCTCAAAATCAGTCTCTGGGAATGCTTCATTTCAGGACCCCACGACCGAGATACGCGCTGGTTCAATCGCGGGCCGCGTTATAGTCGGCGAGAAGCCTGTGTCGGGTGTCGCTGTTATGTTGATGAGGCTAGACTCGAATAGCTCACAACGTACTCCGGCCGCAACCGTTAAGACGGATGAAGAGGGTCGTTATCGATTCAAAGGCGTAGCGCCGGGAAGCTACGATGTCATCCCCGCCGCGCCTGCGCTCGTTCTGCCTAAACAGGGGCGGTACGGCCAACCAGGGAAGACAGTCATGGTTGAAGTTAGAGAATCGACCGAAGGAGTTGATTTCGCGCTTACGGAGGGCGGGGTTATAACAGGCCGGGTCACCGACGCCGATGGGCGGCCAGTTGTCGAAGAGGCAGTTTCCTTGAACAAGACTACTGAGCAGGGTCATACATTTCAGTTTATCCCTCCCAACTATGAAAGCCTCACTACCGATGATCGAGGCGTATATCGTGCTTATGGCGTGCCAGCGGGGCGTTACCTGGTAAGTGTCGGAACCCCGTACGGCCCCACACGGGGAAACAGGCGCGAATACTACAAGGAAACTTTTCATCCCGGCGTAACCGACCGGGCCAAAGCAGTCTCAGTTGAGGTTAAAGAGGGCGCGGAGACGACCGGGGTCGACATAATCGTTGGGCGCCCACAAAAAACTTACGCGATAACGGGACGCGTTGTTAATTCGGAGAACAAACCTCTTCCTGGCATTAAATTGGGCGTCATTGCGCATAGCGAGGATGGGAATTCAAGCACAAACACTAGAGGCGGTTGGCCTAGCGATGACAAAGGTGTCTTCCGAATCGAGGACGCATTACCTGGTCATTATCTCATTTACCCCTTGAACGATCCCATAACCAATTCTTTCGGCGAGCCCATCTCTTTCGACGTGAAGAATGAAGACGTGTCAGATTTGGAAATTAAGATGAGCCGCGGATCCACTATCGATGGCGTAGTGGTAGTTGAGGGCATTAATGACCAGGGCTTAAGGGGCAAGCTTTCACAACTGGGAGTCTCGGCTCACGTGAGTTTGCAAGACCCGTCTAGAGCTTTGCGGGATCGACCTTCAGACTGGTTCGCATCATCCCAAATCAGTGGCGACAGGAGTTTCCGTGTCGCCGGTCTTCCCCCAGGTAAAGCCATGATCTACCTCAGATGGAATTCCCCGTCCGCTCCGAATGAATTCACCATTTTGCGCGTTGAGCGCAACGGACAGGAAATAACCAATGGAATGGTGATCGGGCAGGGTGAGCAGGTAACCGGCGTGCGCGTCGTCATCGGCGCCGGCAGTGGCGCGATCCGCGGACAGGTGAAGATCGAGGGTGGTCAACTCGAAGGCGTACGCTTAACCCTTTATCTTCGTCGCGCCGGCGGCGGCGCCAATTTTCATAGGCAAACAGAACTCGATACGAATGGGCGTTTCGCGATTGAGAAGCTCGTTGAGGGCGACTATGAGCTGCTGGTTGGGCCAATGGGCGTCACAGTCACCGGAGACGCCGGCGTAAAGACTATGTCACGCATGCCGACGGTCCAGCAGACTGTAAGTGTGACCCCGGGAGCTGTGTCGGAAGTAACGCTAGTTCTTTCTTTGAAACCCTGAAAGTAGTAAAGCCATTTATCAATTGCCGACCGTCGGGGATGGGGATGGGGACGGCGTCGGCTGTGGCAATGGCAATGGTTTGCTCTCACTAACGCCGACTCCTTCCTTCACGACATAAAGCTGATTGGCCCCCAGGTCGGTCAATTTGTCCACCTTTCCGCTAGGCCATTCGATTTCGACTCGCGCGATCTTATCGTTGCGGCTCAGCCCGAACGTCAGCGGCAATTCGCTCTGCGAGCAGTAACTCGACCCGCTGTGTACCGTCTGCCACTGCTTCGACCCGTCGGCCAGAGTGACGGTGATCTTCGCGCCGATGCCGTCGCGGTTCGATTTGTCGCCGACGGTTTTGAAGCGGACAAAGCGCGCCTGATTGCCGTTGTCGTTGCGCAGCAGGTAGGCCGGGCCGCCGTTTGTCGTCAGCAGGATGTCGAGATCGCCGTCGTTGTCATAATCGCCGTAAGCCGCGCCGCGCCCGACGACGGCCCGCTGGAACGGGCGGCCCGCGCGGGCCGTCGTCTCAGTAAATCTGGCTTTGCCCTCGCCGCTGAAGAGTTGGGGTTTCATCGCGTAGGTGATCTTCGGCTGAACTTTGTTAATGTCGTCGGCGACGTGGCCGTTGGCCATAAAGAAGTCGGGCTTACTGTCAAGGTCGTAATCGAAAAAGAAGAGGCCGAAAGTCAGAGAGAGCATCGTCGCCTGGCCGATGTTCGACGATGGCGCCTGGTCAATGAACAGTCCCTTGCCCTGATTTCGGAAGAGGGCCAGCATATCGTTCGAGAAGTTGCCGACGATGATGCTCGGATTGCCCGATCCGTCAATGTCCGCGAAATCGGTTCCCATCCCGCCGCGCGCCCGCCCTTCCTCGTTGAGCGCCACGCCCGCCGTCAGAGCCGATTCGGTGAAGGTCCCTTTGCCGCCGTTGTTTTTGTAGAGCTTGTTCGGCTGCGTGTCGTTGGCGACGAAGATGTCGGGCCAGCCGTCACGGTCGTAATCGAGGATCGCCACGCCTAGCGATTTGCCCGTGGGGTCGAGCAGGCCGGCCTTCTCGGTCACGTCGACGAACTTCCCGCCGACGTTGTGATAGAGCCGCGAACTCTGGCCCTTGTATTTCTCCGGCGTGCAATAACTCTTGTTGACGTTGTCGAGCGCGCAAAAGACGTCGATCTCCGGCGACCATTCGACGTAATTGCAAAGGAAGAGATCGAGCCGCCCGTCCTTGTCGTAATCGAAGAAGGCCGCCGACGAAGAGAAATAGCCCGGCGACGTCAGCCCGGCCTTCGCAGTCACATCCGTAAACTTCCCAGCGCCGTTGTTGCGAAATAGCCGGCTTTGGCCGAGCGCGGTGACAAAGATGTCCAAGAAGCCGTCGTTGTCATAATCGCCGACGGTCACGCCCTGCCCGTAGATCGATTTGGCCAGCCCAGCCGCCCTCGTGACATCTGTGAATGCGCCGTTTTGATTGTTGTGATAGAGCGCCATCACAGAATTAATCTTTTTCGGCGCGTCGGCGAAGCTCGTCGAATTGATGAGCAGAACGTCCTGCCAGCCGTCGTTGTCGTAATCGAGAAACGCGCACCCCGACCCATTCGTCTCCGGCAGGTATTTTTTGCCGAACGCGCCGTTGTTGTGCTTGAAGCGAATTCCGGCCTGAGAGGTCACGTCGGTGAACGTGACTTCGGCGAATTTCGCGGGCAACGGCGGCAGCGTCGTCGATGGCGATGGAGAAGCGCCGGACGTCGGAGTCGCGGTTGTCGTTCCGGCGTCTGGCGCGGCCCCGGCGTTTTCATTCGAGGATTTGTTTTGGCAGGCAGGCGTGAAAAGCACTGCTGAAATTACGACCAGTAATGTATATCGAAAAATCACTTTATAGCAGTCTCCGGAATCACTAATTTACGTTGATTGCCGCGGGCTTGATCTCAGTAGGAATGAACGAGCGATCAATCAAATCTTTCATGTCAATCGGCTTTTCCAATATCCGGGCCTTCAAAGCCATATCGTGAATCTGTTGCAAATCTTGATCAGTCGGCGTGAGCATACGATAGCTGACGCGGTCGGGCGGCTGCGTCAGCACGTAGCGCACGACCTTTTCGTCCTGCCTGAAATAGGGGGCGGCGACCTTGGCCGCTTCCAGACGATGCGTTTCGGCCCACTCTCCGCTTTCGGCGATGCCGCGCACGAGGTCCTTCATCACCTCGGGTCTTTCGTTGATCAACTTCTCGGTCGCGACCAGCACGCACGAAATGAAGCGCGGCCAGATGTCTTTGGCGTGGTAAAGCACGCGTCCACTGCCGTCGAGTTCGGCTCTGGCGGCGTGAGGTTCGCCGACGAAATAAGCGTCAATCGCCTTTGCAGCAAGGGCGCCGGGCATGTCGGGCGGCGGCAATTCGACGAACCTGATCTCGTCGGGCTTGACGCCTTGATCTTCCATCAACTTGTGGATGACCAGATTCTGGTTGCTGTACTTGCTCGGAATGGCGAAGACTTTGCCGCGCAGGTCGCGCAATGATTTTGCCGGGCTGTTTTTTTGCACCATGACCGTCGAGCCGTCGCGATGGCCGAGGTAAAGAATCTTCACTGGCACGCCCTGCTCGCGCAGCTTCATCGCCAGCGGCGCGATCATGAAGGTAGCCTCCAGTCGACCGCTTTTGATCGATTCGACGATGGTCGGAAAGTCCGTGAAACGTTGCGACTCGAACCGAGTCGTCGCGCTGGTGCGGGTTGCGAAATCCGTCACCGGGCACGTCAGATGGCAGGTCACGGGCAGAAAACCGACGTTGAGTTTTTCACGGGCCTCGTCAGCCAGGCCAGCCGTTTGCTGCGCGCCGCGCTGCCACGGCTTGTAGCGCAGCAGGCCGAGCACGGCGATGACCACGATTACTCCAATGATCCAGCGTATGGCGGAAGAACGAAACATTGATTATTCCCTCGTTCGTGTTTTTGTAACTGTGGTGGATTATTCTACCTTGAGAAAAATGCTCGCGCCCACCGTGGGTTGACGGTCCTTGAGAATCAATTGCCCCCACACAATTGGGCGTAGGGGCGGGTTTTCCCCGCCCATGTCTATGATCCAGGCG
>DATCXQ010000514.1:0-7386 GCA_036565725.1 Blastocatellia bacterium | reverse complement strand
GGCCATCGGCTACGCCGCGCAGTCGGGTTTGAAATTCCGATTCGCCCTGGTGAGGAACCATTACATCGGGCGCACTTTCATCGAACCGCAGTCGCAGATCCGGCATTTCGGCGTGAAGATCAAACTCAACCCGGTGCGCGACTTGATCGAGGGCAACCGCGTCGTCCTGATCGACGATTCGATCGTGCGCGGCACTACCTCGAAAAAGATCGTCAAGATGATGCGCGACGCGGGCGCCACCGAAGTTCACATGCGCATCAGTTGCCCTCCAACCATCGCGCCGTGCTATTACGGCGTAGACACGCCGACAAAAGAGGAGTTAATCGCGGCCCAGAACTCGATCGAAGAGATACGCCTATACCTCGACGCCGATTCGCTAGGCTATCTGAGCATGGAAGGGCTGCTGGAATCGGTGAGCGATCCCGGCGGGACGAAATACTGCATGGCGTGCTACACGGGCGATTACCCGACACGAATCGACATCCACGATCAAACTTACAGGGAGCGGGAGGCGGTGGCTGCGGATTAGGTAAAGCGCGAACTTAGCCAGGATTTACAGGATTTTTGGGGATGGTCAGATTCGTCCTTCAATCTTGAGAAATCCTGCAAATCCTGTCCAAACGCCTTTGCCGAATTTCGATTCGCTCTGGTTAAAGGTGAAGGTTAAAAGGTGAAGGGTTTAAGAGTTCTTTTCGCAATTGCGCTCGTCGCAGCCATAATTGTCGTCGGCCTATACTGGCTGCGGCATCGTCCGCAGCAGATCCCGACGCCGTTTGTCACTCAGGGGCGGCTGCAAGTTTATGCGCTCGACGTCGGACAGGGCGATTCGGCCTTGATTATTACTCCAGAAGGCAAATCGGTTTTGATCGACGCCGGGCCGCCGCAGGCCGGCGACGAAGTAGTCGCCGCGCTGCGTAAGAAAGACGTCCGATCGCTCGACCTGGCCGTGGCGACGCACCCACACGCCGACCACATCGGCGGAATGAGGCCGGTCATTGAAAATTTCGGCGTCAAAAACTTCCTCGACAGCGGCCAGGTATACGCGAGTAAGGAATACGAGCGGATGCTGCGCGCCATCCAGGAGAAGGGGATCAGATTCATCGAGGCGAAGAAAGGAATGAAGTTCGACCTCGATTCAGGAGTCAAGCTCGAAGTCCTCAATCCGCAGGGCGACGGCCGATGGATCACGGAGGTTCGTCGAGGCGGGAGCGTCGAAAACGCGAACTCAATCGTATTGCGGCTGAGCTACGGCAATTTCTCGATGCTCTTCACCGGCGACGCCGAAACCGAGACCGAAGATTTGATAATGGAATCCGGCGCTCCGCTCAGCGCTCAGGTTCTGAAGGTCGGCCATCACGGGTCGCGCCACGCGACGAGCGCCAGATTCCTGGATGCGGTGGCCCCCGAAGCGGCCGTCATCTCTTGCGGGGCCGACAACAGGTACGGCCACCCGGCGCGGCAGACGCTTGATCGGCTGCGGAAAGCCGGCGTGAAAATTTACCGCACCGATCTGAATGGCGAGATCGCGATCGTCGCGGACGGTAATAAGTTTGAGATTCACCCCGCCAGGCAGCCAATTCAGGTCGCGCTTGAGCGTGGTGGTTGGTGGTTAGTAGTTGGTGGTCGGCGGTTGGTGATTGGTTCGCGGCCTTTCTGGACCAACCACCAACCACTAACCACCAACCGCCACTCCTAATATGTCAAACAGCAAGGAGTCAATCAAAGCTTTCGTCGACCGGATCGAATCGGGTTTGGCGGTGATCCTGCTCAGCGACGGCAGCGGCGTCCAATTCGACCTGCCGCTCGAATATCTGCCGCCAGGGACCGAAGCCGGCGACCATCTGCTGATCACTTTTCAACTCGATCCTGAAAGCCGGGAGGAGACGCTTCGAAGCGTCTCCGAATTGAAAAGGCGATTGGCCAAAGACGGCGATCCTCAACAAACCGAGTTCAAGTTATGAATGATTCGATCACATACAAAGACGCGGGCGTCGACATTGACGCGGCGAACCGGGCGACCGAGCAGATCAAGAAACTGGCGCGCTCGACGTTCAACGAGAACGTCTTTTCCGAAATAGGCGGCTTCGGCGGGATGTTCAACGGCATTTTCCCCGACACGCGCGAGCCGGTTCTGGTCTCGAGCTGCGATGGGGTCGGCACGAAGCTGAAAGTGGCGTTCGCCACGGGCGTCCACAACACGGTCAGTCACGACCTCGTGGCGCACTGCGTCAACGACATCCTTGTTCAGGGCGCCAGGCCGCTCTTCTTCCTCGATTACATAGCGACGGGCAAGCTCGATCCCGACGTCGTCTCCCAAATTGTCGACGGGCTGGCGACCGGCTGCCGCGAGAGCAATTGCGCGCTGCTCGGGGGCGAGACGGCCGAGATGCCAGGACTTTACTCCGACGGCGAATACGACCTTGCGGGCTTCATAGTCGGCGTGGTCGACCGCCACAGGATCATCAACGGCGCGCGCATCACGGAGGGCGACGTCGTGGTCGGGTTGCCGTCGGCGGGCCTGCACACCAACGGGTACAGCCTGGCGCGCAAGCTGTTCTTCGACGCCGCCGGATATAAACTCGACCAGAACCTGCCCGAACTCGGCTGCACCGTGGCCGAAGAGTTGCTGAAGCCTCATAAAAGCTATCTGCCAGCGCTAGAGCGGCTGATCGAGCACGAAGGCGTGATCAAGGGACTGGCTCACATCACCGGCGGCGGACTGGTCGAAAACATCCCGCGCATCCTGCCCGCCAACGTCGACGTTGCGCTCAAAGAAGGGAGTTGGCCCGTCCTGCCGGTCTTCGACCTGCTGCAGAAGATGGGCGACGTGCCGCGCGAAGACATGCTGCGCACGTTCAACCTGGGCATAGGTATGGTAGTCATCGCCGGCCCCAAGTCCATGCAATTCCTCGAAGACAAGTTCAGTTGCGCCCGCCAGGAGTTTTACGTCATCGGCGAGGTCGTCAATGGGAACCGGAAGGTGCGGTTCGTTTGAGTAACATTAAGAAAATGAGCTCTTACGCGCCGGGGGCGCCTAGGTATATTAGTCGGTGGAGCAACCAACGGCATGTCGGCGCCAAAACTCTTCCAACCCTGAAGGGGCGAGAGATTAAAGTTTTGGTCCGCCGCCCTTCCAGGACGCGAGTTCCCATTGTCTCAGGCGCCGGTGGTTCCTCCACCGGCTAATATCCGCCGTCCCTCCGGGACGAAAAACGAGAATCGCGAATGAAAAGACCATCTCTTTACCGCCCCTTCGCTCTGTTGTGCGCATGCGCGCTGCTATTTCCCTCTCCCGCTTTCGCGCGGCGCCAATCATCGCCGAAGAAGTTCGAACTGACCGTTGACAGTATTATGCGCGGCCCCGACCTGGTCGGGTACGAGCCGACCCGCGTCTACTGGTCGCAGGACAGCCGGCGTGTCTATTTCCGGTGGAAGCGCGCGGGCGAGGCCCGATTGAAAGAGCCGGACCTGTACGTCGTCAACCGCGACGGCGGTGGTCTGCGCAAGCTTACGGAAGAAGAAGCGAAAGGCGCCGCCCCGCCCGCGGGCGATCTGTCGAAGGACAAGACGATGACCGTCTTCGCCGAAGAGGGCGACATCTTCATTTACGACCATGTGAAGAACGAGCGCCGCCAGATCACCAGCACGATCGAAGGCGAAAACGGCCCGCGATTCACGAAAGACCAGAAACATATCGTCTTCACCCGGCAGAACAATCTTTACCGGATGTCGCTAGACGGCGCAGGCATGACGCAACTCACGGACGTCCGCACAGGCGCCGCGCCTGCCGAAACCCCGCCCCCCCAACGCGGGGTCGGAGGCGGAGGCGGCCAACGGCGGCAGGGCGCCGCCGGCGATCAGACATCGCAGCAGCGCGGCAATGAGAGCCAGGAATACGTCAAGAAGGAAGAGCGCGAATTGATCGAGGCCGTCCGCGAGCGCGCGCAGAACCGCGATGAGCAGGAGGCCAAGCGCAAACAGCGCGAGAAGCGCAAACCATTCACGCCGCCCGCCGGTCAATCTGTCGCCGGACTGCAGCTATCGCCCGACGGAAAATACGTCATCGCTTCGGTCGTCCGGCCACCGTCCGGGGCGAAGAACTCCGTCGTGCCGAACTACGTCACAGAGTCGGCCTACACTGAAGATATTCCCAGCCGTAACAAGGTTGGCGACGAGCAGAGCCGCTCTCGACTGGCGATTATTTCAGTCGAGACCGGCGACGTGAACTGGGTCGATCACGGCCAGAAGCAGCCGCAGTCAAACCGGCGACAGACCCAACCGCAAGATTCGTCGCGGCAGGCTTCGGAGGAACAGGGCGCGACGCAGCGGGCGCAGGAGCGCGAACGCGACGTGCAGATTCTCAACCCGCAATGGTCGGAGGACGGCAAAAACGCCGTCGCGTTTGCGCGATCCGCCGACAACAAGGATCGCTGGACGCTGTTGATCGACCCGGCCACCAGCAAGACGAAAGTTCTTGATCATCAACACGACGACGCATGGGTAGGCGGCCCCGGCTCGTTCATGCTCGGATGGCTCGGCGACGACAAGACCGTCTATTTCCAATCCGAGCGCGACGGATGGTCGCACCTATACACAGCCTCAATTGACGGGGGCGAGCCGAAGCAGCTTACCTCAGGCAAGTTTGAAGTCTCAGACATACGGATTTCGGAGGACAAGACGAAGTTCTATTTCACTTCCAGCGAGGGCGACCTGGGCCAACGCCACTTGTATTCAATGCCCGTGAACGGCGGCCCGCGCGTCCGCATCACCACGATGCCCGGGAACAATCAAGCGACGGTCTCGCCGGATGAAACGACTCTCGCGATAGTGCGGTCGTACAGCAACCGCCCGCCCGAGCTTTACATAGCCCCGAACAAGCCCAACGCCATGGCCGGCGAGATCAAACAGGCCACGACTTCGCCTGCTGACGAATTCTTCGCTTACAACTGGATCGACCCGCCGATCGTCACTTTCAAGGCCCGCGACGGCGTCGAGGTCCCGGCTCGCCTCTACAAGCCCCCGAAATGGCAGAAAGGCGGCCCCGCCGTGCTGTTTGTTCATGGCGCGGGTTATTTGCAGAACGTCCACAAATGGTGGAGCAGCTATTACCGCGAATACATGTTCCATCACCTGCTGATGGAGCGCGGCTTCATGGTGATGGACGTCGATTACCGGGCCTCGGCTGGTTACGGGCGCGATTGGCGCACGGCGATCTACCGGCACATGGGCGGGAAGGATTTGAGCGACCACGTGGACGCCGTGAAATATCTGGTGGCCGAGCACGGCGTTGACCCGAAGCGCGTGGGCTTATACGGCGGCAGCTATGGCGGCTTCATCACGCTGATGGCCATGTTCACCGAACCCGACGTCTTCGCCGCCGGGGCCGCGCTGCGCCCCGTCACCGATTGGGCGCATTACAACCACGGCTACACGTCGAACATCCTCAACACGCCGCAAAGCGACGCCGAAGCCTACAAGCGAAGTTCGCCGATCTATTTCGCGGAAGGGTTGAAAGGCGCGCTGCTGATCTGCCACGGCATGGTCGACGTAAACGTCCATTTCCAGGACACGGTGAGGCTGGTCCAGCGACTGATCGAATTGCGGAAGGAGAATTGGGAACTGGCCGCATATCCGGTCGAAGATCATGGCTTCGAGCGCGCCGCGAGTTGGGCCGACGAATACAAGCGGATTTTGAAGCTGTTTGAAACGAATCTGCGAGCAAAATGAAGAGGACTCATAGGAGTTATAGGACCTATGGGACTTATAAACCTTGCAAGTCCTACAAGTCCTACAAGTCCTATAGTTCCTATAGTTCCTATGAAAAAAATCGGCATACTGATTTCAGGCCGTGGGTCGAACATGCTGGCGCTGATCCGGGCGGTCGCCGACGGACGCATCCCCGGCGCCGAGGTCGCAATCGTCATCAGTAACGTCGAGAACGCCGCCGGGCTTGAAAGGGCGCGAGAACACGGAGTCAAGGCCGTCGCGCTCGATCACCGGGGGAAGACGCGCGAAGAACACGACCGGGCGATGGCCGCCGAATTGCGCGCACGCGAAGTCGAGCTGGTCTGTCTGGCCGGTTATATGCGACTGCTCTCGCCCTGGTTCACCCGCGAATTCGAGGGGGGTATTCTGAACATCCACCCTTCGCTGCTTCCGGCTTTCCCGGGGCTCAACGCGCAGCGACAGGCGATTGAATACGGGGTGAAATTTTCGGGCTGCACCGTCCACCTGGTCGACGAAGAATTGGACCACGGCCCGATTGTCAAACAGGCCGCCGTGCCCGTGCGGCCAGGCGACACCGAAGAAACGCTCTCAACCAGAATTCTGGCCGAGGAGCACAGAATATACGCAGAGGCGGTGGCGCTGATGCTGAGCGGCCGATTTAGGATCGAAGGGCGGCGAGTGATCGAATCGTAAAAAGCTAGGATTTCTATCACTCTCACCATATTTCGTATGGCGCATGCCATATGAAATATGAGATATGAAATCTGAAATGGATTAACTTGGGCGTCGTTCCCCACCGACCCTAAACTAAAGGAAGGGAAAGACCAACGTGGGAGAAAAGGAGTTATATCTGGTGACCGGAGGCGCGGGATTCATCGGCTCGCACATAGCCGAGGCCCTCGTCAAACGTGGCGACCGCGTGCGGGTGTTGGATAACCTAATTACGGGGCGGCGTGAGAATTTATCGCCGGTCGCCGACAGGATCGAATTCATCGAGGGAGACATCCGCGATTACGCCGCGACGCTGCGGGCAGCCGAAGGCGCGAGCGTAATATTTCATCAGGCCGCAGTGCCTTCGGTGCCGCGCTCCGTGGCCGAGCCTGCCCTCAATCACGACATCAACGTCAACGGGACGTTTAATGTTTTAATGGCCGCGCGCGAAGCCCGCGCTCGCCGCGTCGTTTACGCCGCTTCCAGTTCGGCCTACGGCGACACCGAGACGCTGCCGAAACAGGAGGAGATGTCGCCCAGCCCTCTCTCGCCTTACGCGGCGGCGAAACTCTTCGGCGAATATTATTGTCGGGTCTTCACGCGGGTCTACAATCTCGAGACCGTTTCAATCCGCTATTTCAACGTCTTCGGGCCGCGCCAGGACCCGTCTTCGCCGTATTCCGGCGTGATCTCGAAATTCATCACGACCCTGCTCGACGGCGAATCGCCGGTAATTTACGGCGACGGCGAGCAGTCGCGCGATTTCACGTACGTCTCGAACGTGGTCGACGCGAACCTGCGCGCGGCTGAATCCGTAGAAGCGGCCGGCCAGGTCATCAACCTGGGGATAGGCGAGAGGGTCACGCTCAATCAATTGCTCGCCGAATTGCAAAAGATCATCGGCTCGAATCTTCCCGCCCGCTACGAGGAGGCGCGCGCCGGCGACGT
>DATCXQ010000483.1:0-4147 GCA_036565725.1 Blastocatellia bacterium | reverse complement strand
GGGACGAAAACGCATCCACGATTTGCGTAGATATCAATGGGCTGGCGGCGCCGGCTAATTTGCGGAGCGCCTCCGGAGCGAAGAACAGCCATTTCGCGATTTACTGACTGTACCAATCTTGATTGTTCTGGATTAGATCGGATTGCAAATCAATCTACGGTGTACTGATGTTAGTGTACTGATCCATCGAACCTTCCCGTAGATGCAATCGCAAACTGATCTAAGGTTGTGTCATCGGTTCAGTCCTGCTCTGACGCGCTCGGCCTTCTGTTCCAGCTCTTGAGCCTCTTTTTTCAGCCTCTCCGCTCTAACGACCGCCTCATTCCTTTTGATTGTGATGGTATCGGCCGGCTCATCGGCCAGCAATAACTCCGCGCGTTCCCGCATCGCTTCCAGAGCCTCGGCCCTTTTAAGCTCCATTTGCGCGACGAGGGAATAGTACTGCGGGTAATCGCCTCCCAGATTCAATTTACTCAGCCGCTCTGCCTTCAGCGCGGCGTCGTGGAGCGCGGACGCGCCGGCTTTAAGCGTCTCAATCTGCTCGCGCGCGATCGCGGCGACGGCGGCTTTCTCTTTGACGTAATCTTTCCCGCTCAACTCAGCTTCTTTAGCGTAGAAGCGCAGCGTAGACTCGTTGGCCTTCTCCCTGAGCGCATTGATCTCGCTCGCCGCCTGGTTGACGTCCCTGGCCTCGTTGACGCCCTTCGGTTCCAGAGAGTGATCGTAAGTTTCGTATCTCGGGTCTTCGTTCAACTCGTGCCGTTTGAGGAAGTCCCAGGCGTCGCGGTTGATTTGCGGCGCCAGGTCGTAATACCAGTGGTCATGCCCTTTCATGACCTTCACCTCGATGGCGAAGCCTCGTTCTTTCAGCGCGGCCTCCGTCGCCTTGACCGACGGCAGGGGGAAGAACGCGTCCCTGTCTCCGAGGATGATCGCCAACGGGGTTTTGCGTTTCGCGTATTCCCTGACGGAAAATTCCCTCTCGGTCCGCCACGAGCCGGCGTGAACCGCAGTCGCGGCGAAATACTCCGATTCCATCATCGAAAGGTTGAGGGCGAAAACGGCCCCCGCCGAGTGGCCGAAAAGATAAATGCGGCGCTGGTTGACCTGATACTTCGCCCTGAGCGCTTCGACCAGGTCGTGGATGAAGCCGGGGCCGTCTCCTGGTATTTGCCATCCCTGCGTGTCGCGCGAGTCCGGCCCGGCGATGATGACCCCCTCTCGGCTGGCAAGCTCTTTCC
Source organism: Blastocatellia bacterium (assembly GCA_036565725.1). Classification (GTDB taxonomy): domain Bacteria; phylum Acidobacteriota; class Blastocatellia; order RBC074; family RBC074; genus JAJVID01. The sequence goes on along the minus strand of DATCXQ010000483.1, from coordinate 2,906 downwards.
ACTTCTCCATCAGCGAGAGTCCGTTGCGCCCCGAACCGTGGAGCAGCACGATCAGCGGGGCGGAAGCCGACGATTTCGCCGAATCGGGAACCATCAGGTAGTAAGCGCGTTTTTTACCTTGTGATTCCAACGACTCCTTGGTAATCCTGTCGGCGACGCGCGATTGAAGGAATAACATCGACAGCGAGAGTAAGGCCCAGCCAAGATTTTTGCCGATCATCAGGCGTCTCCATTTTACTTAACCCCAGTCTTGAGTTGGATTCAGAATAGCGCCCAACCACGGGGATCACGGGGAAAAACTCGGTTGGAAGACGTGTTGAACATTTCTTCCATCAAAGCTTTTCCTTTTCTTCCCCGTGATCCCCGTGGTTCTTTTAATCAACCAAAGACTGGAGTTTACTTAGTCATCCAGTAACCATTTTTGTATGAGAGCTTCAGCCTGCCTAATTGCTTTGGCGCTTTGACTTGCACATATAACTTATGCCATGCGGTTCCGCTGGTTACATTACTGGGGTAAAAGCCTATGACATATTGCCGCCGGAGCATCAACGCCAGTCGCGTATAGACCACCTCGGCCGAGGCATAGTCGAATGGAAACAACGCCTGCCCCCCGGTCGGTTCGGCTAAGAATTTCAGCGTGCCGGCGCCGTTGGAGATCTCGCTCATTCCTATGGCGTAAATCTGGACATCGTTCTCCCTGAGCAGATTCTGCAACTCCCTGCCCGAATAACGGCTGCTGTTCTCCTCGCCGTCGGAGAAGATCAAGATCACCTTCTTATGATGTCGACCCTCACGAACCTTCTCGACCGCCGCGTATGTGGCGTCGAACAGGGCGGTGCTCCCCTTCGCTTTGATAAACGTCACGCGGTTTAGAACCGCCTCCGGCAGCGACGTGAAATCCTGAACCAGTTGAACGCGGTTGTTGAACGCGTAGACATAGAATTCGTCCTCCCTATGCGAATTTTCGAAGAAGTGTCTGAGCATCGTCAGAGAGCGGGAGCTGAAGTTCTCCATCGAGCCTGACACGTCGTAGACTAATCCCAAAGAGATAGGAGCGTCGTCGTCGGAGAAGAACACGATGTCCTGCTTGATTTTGTCGTCGAAAATCTCAAAGTCCTCTTTCGTCAGGCCGGCGACGAATCTCCCGAGTTTATCGTTTACCGAAACTGTCATATTCACCAGCTTGGTATTTAAAACGATTTTGTCCTGGGGGTTTTGGGGCGCCTGTTTTGAGTCAGGTTCTTGACGCAGTGAGAGCGCCGTTAAGGAAGTGGGTTGCGCCGACTTAGCCATTAATGTCGCAATAGGGTGGACTGAGACCGCGGTTATTATGGCCGCAATAACGGAGCCGACTTTCCGTGACATGGCGCCTCCTTAGCCACGGCGAATGCGCTATAGAAATTGAGAGCCGCGAAGACTTAATCAAATCAAAAATGATAGGGATGGCGGGAAGTATATGACTGGCCTGGCGCGCATGCAAGGAATCATCATCTTTGCGCCTTTGCGAGAAAGAATGCTTGCTCAATCCGACCTCTGATTCTCGCAAAGGCGCAAATGCCTCAAAGATAGCCCGCAATTCCAGGGAGTCGGCTAGATCGATAATGGGATTCCCCGATCCCAGAATCGCACACCGCGATAAAGGGCGCCACTCGTCCGGCGCGCGCCAATAGAAGTGAAATAAGGATTTATCTCTCGAAGCCCGATGGCACGCCGTTTGGTTATACGAGTGATAAGGCTGATTGCGACTTTCCGACGGTCGCATTGCGTCACGACTGAAACCGCAAGGGGAGAGATCAAATTTAAGATTCAATCTCAACACCTTGGATTGGATTGATTATCTGCATGTCGCGAAATTCAACGGGCGTTGGGTGATCGTTAACGCGCTGTGGGAGTTGATACCGCAGCGGAAGTGATCAAATCCTGGGAACGCAGACATCCTTGCCTGCGCTCACAGGGAATAGGAGACAGTTATGGAGACATTGTGGCAGGACCTGCGTCAGGGCGCGCGTTCATTGTCCAGGCAGCCGACTTTTACGGTTGTGGCGGTGATTGCGCTGGCGCTGGGCATTGGCGCGAATACAGCGATCTTCAGCGTCGTTGACGCCGTTCTGCTGCGCGCGTTGCCTTACCGCGACGCCGACCGATTGGTGACGGTTTGGGAGCACAACAAGAGACGCGGCAATACGCAAAACGTGATCAATCTGGGTAACTTCTTTGACTGGAAGAATCAGAACAGCGTATTTGAAGACATGGCGACCTTCTTCGACATGACCGCCAATCTCACCAGCGACGGCGAGCCGGAAGAAATACCGTCGCAGATCGCCACGCCAAACCTCTTCAACATTCTCGGCGTGAATCCAATCATGGGGCGCGTCTTCACTGAAGACGACGGCAAGCCGGGCGCGGCGCGCGTCGTCATGCTTAGCTACGGTTTGTGGCATCGGCGCTTCGGCGGCGACACGCAGATCGTCGGGCGCAAGCTGATCCTGAACGGCGTTGAAACCACGGTGGTCGGCGTGATGCCGCCGGGTTTCAACTGGCACGTCAAAGGCGGCTCGATGACGCGCAAGATTGCCGAGATGTGGGCGCCGTGGCAGATAAACGAATCGATGAGGCAGCGGGGCGGTCGTTTCGCCAGCGCCGTGGCGCGGCTCAAACCTGAGGTCAGCCCGGAGCGGGCCCAGGCCGAGATGAACGCCATCGGCGCCCGGTTGGAGCAACAATACAATGACTTCAACGCCAGCTGGGGCGTGACCGTCGTGCCGCTGCGCAAACAGTTCACGGGCGAGATTCGGCTGGCTTTATTCGTGCTGCTCGGCGCGGTCGGAATGGTGCTGCTGATCGCGTGCGCGAACGTGGCCAACCTGTCGCTGGCGCGCGCCGCCGGGCGGCAGCGCGAGATGGCC
>DATCXQ010000477.1:0-14039 GCA_036565725.1 Blastocatellia bacterium | reverse complement strand
CGTGTCCTGCATCCACTGCTCTGTCTGCTTCCAGCCTGGCGGGCCGAAGCCGCGATACATCGAGTCGTAGGCGAACTTGTTCATCGCGAAATCGCGCCTCGGATCCAACCTCGGCCCCGCTTCGAGGATTAACACCTCAAGCCCACGCTCCGAGAGTTCCTTCGCGGCCATTCCGCCCGACGCCCCCGATCCGATGATGATCGCGTCGTAGACCTTCTTCGCAGTAGAGAGTTTCCTTTGCACGCAACCTCCAAGCACAAAAATGTCCAATTGAATTCGGATTGAATTGATAAATCGCGATGTGATGCGGCGAACCGTAGCATAGGCGGGTTGGGTGATCAAGAGAGACGAGGCGACGGGACGATGGGGCGACGGGGCGACCAAAATAAGAGAGAAATCCAGATTCGGATTCCCTCCGTCTCTCTTCTTCCGTCTCTCTTCTTCCGTCGCCCTGTCGCCCCGTCGCCCCGTCTCTGCGGTCCCTCTGTCTGCTTGCATCTCCGCCTTCTCGCAATTAAGATTCTGTCGCGTTGGATCGCCGCAACCCTTTACGGTTTTATTGATCCAGCTCTTTTAGGGTCGTTAATTTCCGGATGTCAAATCGAGTCAGAGTGGAAATCGTCGGGCGCAATGAATTCTGGCGTAACGCGGTCTTCGTTGAATGGGAGTATCAATTTCCCGAACGCAAGCTTGAGCCGGAAGGCGCGAAGTTCCACCTGATCGAGGAAGACTGGCTTGAAGACTTGCAGCGAGTCGCGGCGCAGTGTTTTTCACGCGCGCTTCTCGCCCCGCAAGACCCGGGCCGGCGACATCTCTTTCGCAAAATCTTCGAGGGATAATTCGATCAATGACCAAAAAAATAATCAAACTTTCAATTGCAATTGTCGTCATCGCAGGAGTGGTGGGATCGTCATTTTCGACTAGGGCCTATCCGGCGTTTTTGCGCAAGGCGGTGAAGTTCGGCGCGAAGAATTGTCTTTATTGCCACAAACAGCCGTCAGGCGGTGAAGGGTGGAACGAGCGCGGTCAGTGGCTGATCGCCGAAAAAGAGCGCCGCAAGGCCGACGACATTGACGTCGAATGGCTGGCCGATTACAAGGAAGGCGCGAAGAAAGGCGCCGAAGACACTGAGAACAAAGAGAACAAAGAGAACAAAGAAGAGTCGAAGAAGAAAGAGAAGCCGAATCAATAATGTTCGGGAGTGGGGAGTGGGGAATGGGGAGCGGGATAATTATGATTTCCCTCCCCACTCCCCACTTCCCATTCCCCACTCCCTATCAATGAGGCAACGACCATGTCAGAAGAGAAAAACAACGTCTCTCGCCGCGACGCCCTGAAAGGCCTCGCCGGAATCGGCGCGAGCCTACCGGTGCTCAACACAAACCTCCTCGCTCGCGACCATGATCATGATCACGGCAAGCACGGGCAGGCAGCTAAGACGGAGCCGAAGAAGGCCCCATATAAGGCGAAATTCTTCAACGCCGATCAGATGGCGCTCATCGCCACGATCTCGGAGATTATCATCCCGACCGACGAACATTCGCCGGGCGCGATCAAGGCCGAAGTTCCTGAGTTCATCGACCTGATGATCAGCGAGTCGTCCGACGAGATTAAAAAGACCTGGACCGACGGCCTGGCCGCTTTGGACAAACTGTGCGTGGACAAGAACGACGCCCTCTTCAACAAGGCGGCCAAAGACAAGCAGATCGCCATCCTCACCGAGATCAGCAAGAACGAGGCCAGGCCGCAGACTCCGGAGGAGAGGTTCTTCAAGGCGATCAAAAACATGACCATCGACGGTTATTACACCTCCAAGATCGGCATCCACGACGAACTGCAATACAAAGGCAACACCTACCTCAAAGAGTTCAAGGGCTGCACTCACCCTGAGCATCAAGGCTGAACGACGCGGCGCCGCGCTCGAGCGACTGCGCGGCGCGCGGGCGGCTGCGCGGCGCATTATGGAAGACCACCTCGAACGAGTTCGGCGCATCTGTCTTGCGATGCCCGGGACGTGGGAGAAATTATCGCATGGCGAACCGACTTTCTTCGTCGGCAAGAAAGTCTTTGCGATGTTCTCCAACAATCATCACAACGACGGGCGCATCGCCATCTTGTGTCCCGCGCCGCCCGGCATTCAAGCCATGCTGATCGAAGCCGAACCGGAAAAGTTCTACAAACCGCCTTATGTAGGCGTGCGCGGCTGGGTCGGCATTCACCTGAATCGCATTCTGGATGAAGAACTCGCCTCTCACCTGCGCCAGGCCTGGCGAATGATCGCGCCAAAAAAATTACAAGGAGCGTTATGAATCCCCCTCGGCAGGAAGGCTGGTTCGTTAGGAACTGGAAATGGTTCGTCCCGGTCGGGTGTTTGAGCATGATCCTGATGATCGTCGGGTTTATAGCGGCGGTCGCATACCTCGCATTCGGATCAATAAAATCTTCGTACGTGTATCAACAGGCAATAGACAAGACCAGATCAAATGCCGATGTTATTCGAGAGTTGGGAGAACCTATTGAGCCGGGATGGTTGATTAGCGGTAGTATAAAGGTCAGCGATTCATCCGGGAGCGCCGACATGAGCATTCCTGTCTCCGGGCCAAAAAAGTCGGGAAAGGTTTATGTTTTGGCCACAAAAAGGATGGGTAAGTGGGACTTCTACGGTCTTGAGGTCGAGATCGAAGGCAAAGGTGAGAGGATCAATTTATTAACCCCTTCGAGCAAGTAGTAGTTTCCACTTGAACCGCTCTTCTCTGAAATTCCCTGGGAGCGCCGCCCATCCCTGGGCGGCGGGCTTCCCGCAATAGCTGACTGACCGAAACAATCAGGCAAGGATGCCTGCGCTTCCAGGGGGCATCATCATCTCTTCTTCACCGCCTGCATATTTTATGACCCAATCAGCATTGACGATTTGGACGAACGCGAAATTTCCGGATGAAGTCCGGGCGGAGCTGGACGCAAACGTTGCGCCGCATCGGTTGATTTACGCTGCGGAGACGAATCAGTCCAATCTGGCTGCGGCTCCGGTTGATCCGCAACTTGCCGTCGCCGACATCGCCTTTGGCCAGCCGGATGCGGAGCAGGCGATCCGGCTCAGCAACCTGAAGTGGATTCATCTGACGACCGCCGGTTACACGGCGTACGACCGTGACGATTTCAAAACCGCTCTCCGCGCGCGCGGCGCGATGTTGACGACCAGTTCCGGCGTGTACGACGATCCGTGCGCGCAGCACGCGCTGGCTATGATGATGGCTTTTGCGCGACGCTTGCCCGAATCGCTGAAAACGCAACTCGGCGACCGCGCCTGGCATTGGGCGCGACGTCGAAGTGAATCATTTTTGCTGAACAGTCAGACGGCGCTGCTCTTCGGGTTCGGGGCGATTGCGATCAGATTGTGCGAATTGCTCGCGCCATTTCGGATGAACCTGATCGGCGTTCGGCGAACCGTCAAAGGCGACGAGCCGGTCAGGGTCATTACCGAAGAGCAGGTCGCGGAGTTTTTGCCGCGGGCCGATCACGTAATCAACCTGCTGCCTGCCAACCATTCGACTACGGGGTCTTTCGGCGAAGACAGGTTCCGGCGGATGAAGCCGGGCGCGATCTTTTATAACATCGGGCGCGGCTCGACAGTTGACCAGGAGGCGTTGCTGGCGGCGCTTGAACGGGGGAGCCTCGCGGGGGCCTACCTCGACGTGACGACGCCGGAGCCGCTGCCGCCTGATCATCCGTTGTGGAGCGCGCCGAACTGTTTTATCACGCCGCATTCGGCGGGCGGTCAGGTCCGCGAGCAAAATGATCTGGTCGGACATTTTCTCGAAAATCTGCGGCGCTTCGTCAGCGGGATGGAATTGTTGGATCGAATTGTGTGAGTTCGAAGCTGTATACATAGGACCCTTTAAAACACGATATGAGAAGGGGTGAGTGGTAATGATTACGACGAAAGACACACCGGATGGCGAGATGAAAACGCGCCGCCTGACGCACGGCGAATTGCTGGAACTGCGCCGATGGAATACGCCTACGATCTACAACGGCTGGGAGCAGGTGACGAGATGCGACACGGGGCGCGACGGCTTCAACCTTGAAGAAACCGTTGATTTCATGCCGCAGATGGGCGCGATGGTCGGTTATGCGGTAACGGTCGTTTGCGAACCGGGCAATCCCGAGCATCGGAAAAATAATCCCAATGGATGGGATGAATATCGCGCTTACTTGGCGAGCGTCCCGGGGCCGAAGATCGTCGTCGTGCAGGATTTGGACAAGCCGAATTTCGTCGGGGCGTTCTGGGGCGAGATCAACGCGAATGTACACCGCGCGCTGGGCTGCGTCGGGACGATTGTGGACGGCTGTATACGTGACCTTGACGAGATGTGTTATGCGGGTTTCAAGGCGTTGGCACGAAGGTTGTGCGTCGGTCATGCGTATTCGTGGCCGGTTCGTTGGGGTTGCGAAGTGGAAGTCTTCGGGCGGCGCGTGAAGCCGGGGCAATTGATTCACGCCGACAAACACGGCTTCCTGGTCGTCCCGGAAGAAGATGAAGCGCCGCTGCTCGATGCCGCGCGCTTCATGGATACGAACGAATGCCACACGCTGATCTCGGCCGCGCGCGAATCGGCCGGGCTGCCGCTAGACGAGGTCTTGGCTCGGCTTGCTGCTGCGAAGCGCAAATTCGGCGAAAACGTCAAAGGAAAATTCGAGAAGCGTGGAGAATTCTGATCCTGATCGGCCACAGAGATACGGAGACACAGAGATGAAGAGTGGGCAGACCAGCTACAAATGGTTCGTCGTGGCGATGCTCTGGCTCGTCTGCTTCTTCAATTATGCGGACCGCCAGGCGATCTTCTCGGTCTTCGAGCCTATCAAGGGCGAGATGCAATTGAGCGACGCGCAACTCGGCGTCATCGGCGCGTCGTTTATGTGGGTTTACGCCGCGGCCGCGCCGCTGGCCGGGCTGGTCGGCGACCGTTTCAGGCGCAAGACGCTCATTCTGGGCGGACTGATTTTCTGGTCGCTCATCACGGTCGCGACGGCCTTCTCGAAGAACTACACCCAGTTGGTGATCTGTCGCGCGCTGGAAGGCTTCGGCGAGGCGTTCTACTTCCCGGCCTCGATGTCTTTGCTGAGCGACTACCACGGGCCCGACACGCGGTCCCGCGCGATGGGCGTCCACCAGTCGAGCGTCTACGCAGGGACGATCGCCGGCGGCGCGGTCGCCGGAGTGATGGCCGATCATTTCGGTTGGCGGTCGAGCTTCTATCTGTTCGGCTGGTTCGGCGTGGCGCTCGGACTCGTGTTGCTCTTCTTCCTCAAAGAACCACAGCGCGGCCAGGCGGAAGCCGTGGCGAACCTCGACCGAATAGACCTGATTGCGGAAATCAGATCCTTGCTTAAACGGCGGCTGACGCGCTTGGTGATCCCCGTCTACATCGGCGCGAGCCTGTTGACGTTGTTCATCGTAAAAGGCGCAGCCGAACGGATATTGATCATGGTCGCCCTGGCCGCCGCCGGAGTATTGATCCAGGTAAGGACGCCGATGGCGCGTGTGTTGATTCTGGTCTTCGTCGGGGCGAACTTCGTGGCGATGATTTTCCTGTCGTGGATGCCGACCTACCTGAAGCGCCAGTTCGGGATGAGCCTTTCGATGGCGGGCGCGAGCGCAACGTTCTATTTGCAGATCGCTTCTATGCTGGGGGCAATCGCGGGCGGCGTGCTGGCCGACCGTTTGGCGAGGAAGCATAGAAACGGACGCATGATGGCTCAGGCGGTCGGATTATTGGCCGGGGCGCCGTTCATTTTTCTCACCGGATGGACGCTCTCGATCCCCGTGCTTGTGTTGGCGATGATCGGCTTCGGTTATTTCAAAGGGATGTATGATTCGAACATCTGGGCTTCGCTCTACGACGTGGTCAGGCCGGAGCGACGGGCGACGGCGGTCGGCGTGATGAACGCCATCGGCTGGCTGGGCGGCGGCGTGGGGACGTATGCGATCGGCGTGGCCGCGCCGGTCTTCGGAATGAGCGGATGCCTGAGCGCGAATTCGGTGGTCTACCTGCTCGTCGGACTGTTGATGATTTTCGGCGTCAAATTTTACGGCGCCCGCCTCGCTAAACGCTGACCTCATAGTGAAGAGGAGCGCGTCAGTCACGCTAATCGGCGATTGAGAAATTCGCAAGGCCTGCATTACTCCTGCTGCGACACAACCACACAAACCTGCTAACACTCATAACCCAATGGAGAACCCGAATGATCAACGGAGAACGCAAAAAACTGGTCGGTAAGCTGTTAGTATTGGTTCTGCTAATTATTGCAAACGTCGTTCTGCTGTCAGGCGGCCCGAAAGTGTCAGCGGACAACAGCTGCATCTCCTGCCCCCCGCCACCTAGCGTGTGCCCTCTCACCTGCCCTCCCGAAGCGATCTGCGGGTGGGTACGATTTTGCAATTTCTGTTGGAAACCGAAATGCACGTACTGATTTGAAGGCGGCTCAAGTTCAATCTTCGCTCGATTAAGCCACGAAGGCAGTCGAGTAGACGGAGTAAAACTCCAGGGGCGCTAACCGCGGCAAGGCTCCGATCTCGGTTAGCGACCTAGATCGGTTTTCAATTGCATGTACGGCCGTGACCGAAATCGCGAAGCGTATGGAGTGCGGTGAGTCCTCGCCGCTTTACGTTTCAAGAAAGAATAGCGGCGAGGACTCGCCGTACTCCATACGCTAGCGCGCCCCCGACAATTAAATCGTTTCTCGATTGCCTATCTATCCGCGTCATCAGCGTCCTGTTAACCTGTACACTGATCTGAAAACCTCCCTATTTCCCGCCTCGCTTCGACTTCGACCTCTCTTCGGCCGCCTTCGAGAGTTTCTTCCACCGGTTTTTTTCGACCCTCTGCGCGAGTTGATCCTGGCGGCGGGCCAGGTGGTCGAGTTCGCGCCGCATCTTCAGGTAGTTTTCGAAGCGCGCGGCGTCGAGCGCGCCCGATTCCAGGGCCTCGCGCACGGCGCAGCGAGGTTCGGTCTGGTGCCGGCAGTCGCTGAAGTGACATTGTGCGGCCTGTTCTTCTATGTCATCGAAGGCCGTCTCGACGCCTTCTTCGACGTCCCACAACTGCAATTCGCGCATGCCCGGAGTGTCCAGAACCAGCGCGCCGTTCGGCGTCGGAATCAGTTCGCGATGGCGCGTCGCATGCTGACCTCGGTCGTCATGTTCGCGGACTTCCTTGACCTTCTGCCGTTCGAAACCCAGCAGGCGGTTGATCAGGGTCGATTTGCCCACGCCCGACGTCCCAACCAGCACAACCGTCTTGCCCGGGGCGAAATATTGATCGAGGGCCTCAAGCCCTTCGCCCCTTATCGCGCAGACGGCGTGGATCGGCGCGCCAGCGGCGACATCTTCCGCCTCCTTGACCTTCGCCTCCACGTTGTCGCAGAGGTCGGACTTGGTCAGCAGGATCGCTGGGATTGCGCCGCTCTCCCACGCGACGGCCAGATACCGCTCGATTCGTCGCGGGTTGAAGTCCTGATTGAGCGACGTGACCAGAAAGAGATTGTCAATGTTCGCGCCGACGACCTGCTCCTCGGTCTTCGATCCCTTGGTCTTGCGCATGAATTTGCTGCGGCGCGGCAGCACGGCATGGATCACCGCCTTGTTTCCGCCTTCGACCATGCGCAACGCGACCCAATCGCCGACGGCTGGAAGGTCGGCGCGGCTCTCAACCTCGTGCCTCAACCGCCCGGAGATTTCGGCCAGCATATCGCCCCGCGCGGTGTAAACTCGGCAGAATTGGTTGTATTCAAGCGCGACGCGCCCGGCCACGTAGCCGTGCCCGGCGAATTCGTGGAAATGCGCGGCGAAGAAATCGTTCCAGCCGTAGCGCTCCAATTGTTGATCCTTCAAATCCATTTCAATTTTCTCCTAAAAATTGTTCGCGGTCATCCAAAACGCGGCGTCGAACAGAGGGCTGCGTTCAATTGCGTCTCAGATTCGGCGATACCCGTCTCAGTTGGGGATTGATCTGCGTTTCCGGAAGGAATGAGCCGCGACATGTTGGCGCGCCAATACCCTTTCATCACGGTGGATAGTGACGTTACTGACGGGCGCGGGCGACTCATTTTTTAGCGAACAATCATAGGCGACCAGACCGGAGAACGGTTTTATAATTTCAGCTCCGGCCTCAAGCCGGGATGCTACACGCTTAGATGGCGGAAAAGCAAATTGGCCGGAGCGCTGGCGCAGCAAAGGCCGATAAAACTCCGTCAATCGTCCGATACGCCCCATCGGTTTAAACAACAAACGATTATTCAAGGAGGAGCGAATGAAATTCCGACCGAATGGAATCAGTGGCAACTATCGCTTCGCGAAAACGCTCTTGGCGATCTTTATCGCCTTCGTCGCCATCGCGGCCTCAGTCGCCGCTCAAAGAAGACAACACGGGACGCGATCGAAAGCGCCCGCGCAAACGTCCGCGGCCTCTACTCCGGCCTGGCCGCAATGGGGCGGCCCGAATCGTAATTTCAAGGTCGCGGCGCATGGCATAAAAGAGAATTGGCCCGCCGGCGGGCCGAAGCGCTTGTGGAGCCGCCCGCTCGGCGAAGGCCATTCCGCGATCCTGGCTGAACAGGGAAGGCTCTACACGATGTACAGCAGCGGCAATCGCGAGGTCATAATCTCGCTCGACGCCGAGACCGGCAAGACGGTGTGGGAATTCCCTTACGAGGCCAACACGAGTGGGCTGGATCTGAGCGCTGGAAAAGGCCCGCATTCAACGCCGCTGATCGCCGGCAACCTGATCTACGCCGTCGGCGTGAAGGGCACGATGCACGCGCTCGACAAAAATAACGGGCGGATGGTCTGGAAACGCGACCTCTGGTCCGAACTCGGAGGATACTTCGACGGCCGCGGTTACAGCCCAAGCCCCGTGGCTTACAGGAACACGGTGATCGTTCCGGTGGGAGGGCGTTCGGGCCAATGCCTGATGGCGTTCGATCTACGGACGGGCGCTGTCGTTTGGAAGAACATCAATTTCACGCCCGCGCAGGCCTCGCCGATAATCATCAACGTCGGCGGGCAGGATCAGATAGTTCATTGCGGGCAGAACGAAGTTTACGGCTCGGACGCGACCAACGGCGCCCTGCTCTGGAGCCATTCGGCCAAGACCGACTTCGGGGTGAGCATAAGCACGCCGGTTTGGGACCCTTCGGATAGGTTGTTGTTTTTGTCGTCGGCTTACGGCACGGGCAGCCGCGTGATCCGACTCACGCGCGGCGGAGATCAGACCACGGCGACGCAGGTCTGGGTGAGCAACAGAGTCAAAATCCATTTCGGCAATGCGGTGCGCGTGGGCGATCTGGTTTATGGGTCGAGTAGCGTCTCCGGCCCCGCTTTCTTCACTGCGATCAACGTCAAGGACGGAAAGGTCGCATGGCAGGATCGCGCGCTCACCCGCGCCAGCTTTCTTTACGCCGACAACAAATTCGTGATCCTCGACGAAGATGGGGAATTGGTGATAGCTTCGCCTGGACAGAGAGGCTTGCAGATTCATGCCAAAGCTCCGGTGATGAAACAGGTGGCGTGGACTGTGCCGACGCTTTCGGGGACGAGATTGTATCTGCGCGACCGCGGGACGATCATGGCGCTGGACCTGGGATAGCGACACAATTCAACCAGCCGTGAAGCGATCGTGAGCCGAATTCAAAACGGTCAGCGCCATCTGCTGTTCGTTCGATTGCGCCGCCGTCTCGATCTGCGCGATCAATGCCCTGAGCTGCGCGGCGTTGGCCGTCGCCAGGTCGTAGGCCAGTTCTTCCATTTTCTTCAGGCCGAAATCGTTCAACTCTCTGACCAGCGCTACGGCGGTGTCGCCCGGCGCCATGTGGCCGCTGAAAGAGCTGACCCGCACCTCAACCTCGTGGCTGAGCGTCATCCAGAAATAGCTGAGCAGAGAAGGGAGCAGCGGGCGCAGCAGTTCCCAGGCGAAGTCGCCTTCCTGGGTGATCCAGAAGAAGGCCAGGTAGTAGTGGCGCGCGCTGATGTAGTCGCGGTTGCGGAAGTAGGCGCCGGCGCGTGAACTGCAATAACTCGCCGAGCCCCAAAGGAACTCGTCAACACTGACCTCAGGCTCCCGCCTCAGGTAGAGTTCGGCCAGGATTTTCAGCCCGCGCAGGGCGCAGTTGGAGCTGGCGATGAAGTCGTGGCGGCGCAGGTCGGACGCCGCGTCGAAGAGACGGTCGGCTTCTTCCAGCGTGATCCGGTCGTTCGCGTGCAGCGAGAATTGTTCCAGGTCGCGCTTGACCCCCGCCAGCTCAGGCCTCTGCAGCGACTGGCTGATGGCGTCTGTCCGCCGGACAAAATATTGATTGCCGCTGCGCTCGGCAAATTCCAGATCGGTCAATTCATTCAGCAGGTCGGCGCAGTAGCTTTCGCCGCGCGCGGGGGCGAAGAGGATCGAGGTCGCGCAGGGCGGCGTCAGGCGGATGTGAGATTCCAGCGCGAGGCGAAGCAGGCTCTGGTCTACGAGCCTGTTGGCGCGCTCCGCGTCGTTTTCGTTGAGATTCCGGACGTAGGCCGAGAGCGAAGGGGATTCGGGTTTGAAGTCGAAGAGGCCGGCGCGGTAAGCGAGCCGCGCCACGGCGCGGATGTCCTCGCGCTTGCGGTAGACGTTCTCGAAGTCGTATCTGGCTTTGAGTTTGTTGATCGCCTGATTGAGAGTCGCCGGCGGCTCCGCGGCGCTCAGCAATTCGGCCAGGATGTTGGCGCGGACGTCGGGAGGAATAACCGGCAGGCGGAGGTCTTCGAAGAAATAGCGCAGCGTCTCGCGCTCAGAGCGCCTAACCGGCGCTGTCGTCGTCGCGGTCGAGGCGTTCGCGGCGGCTGTGGTCGGCGGCGCGCGCTTGATGACCACCGGGCGCGGAACGGCGACCTTATCCTCGGCGGCCGTGGCGCCGGTCTCCGCAACCGTCCCGGCTGTGGCGGCGACGAAGCCCTGCTGGGCTTCGATCACAGACTCACTGACAGACAACGAACGCGGCGCCTTGATCTGTTCGTAAGCCTCCTCCACCAATTTGTCGTAGAAGATGAATTCGTCGCAGGACTTGATCAGAAGGTCGCTGGTCGACGCCTGCACGCCGACCCCGATCGTGTACTTCCCGTATTCGCGCGCCTTGCTCATGAGTGAAGAGAAATCGCTGTCGCCGGAGACGATCACGATTGTGTCGATGTAATCCAGCATGAACAGGCACTCCATGACGTCGATCACCAGCCTGATGTCGGCGCGGTTCTTCCCGCCCTGCTGGACGTTGTAAGAGTAAAGTTGAACGAGCTCCACCGCGTTCTCGCGCAGCGCGTCGCGGTACTTGATCAGCCGCGACCAGTCCCCGTATGCGCGCTTGAGCGTGATTCGGCCGCTCCGCTGGATGGCTTTGAGGAGCAGGCCCAGATCGAATTCGCCGAAGTGATTGGCGGCGCTCAAAGAGATGTTTTCAAAGTCAATGAAGACGGCGATTTTCTGATAGTCCTGTGTATGAGTCGATCTCATATGATGCGACCTGACGGCGGCCCGACCTCGGACAGATGGGCAGCGCGGCGCGGCCACATATTATCCGATTTCTCGCCGCTTGTCGCACGATTGTTGCAGTGGAAGAAGTATGAGACCGCTTTTGAAACTATCAAGGCGTCAAATTTGTATGAGGGCCTGCGTCCTTTTTGCTGGCGCGGCGCTCATTGCGCTTTGGGCCGGTTGTTCGAAGTCTCATACGGCGGGCGCGCTGAGCCTCGCGCAGGCGCAGCCCGGCGCGTTGACGATCGCCCCCATCCCTTTCGGTGAGATGAACAGGAGAGAAGAATATAACGCTTCGGACATCGTTCCGCTCGCCGACTCCCGTTTTCTCTTCTGCGATAACAATACTGACGACGCGCTTTTTGAACTCGATCTGTCGCCTGACGGGCGGAAGAAAGGACCGTTAATTCGACGCCCGCTGCAAGGACTCGCCGCCGGCGCGGCGCACGACCTGGAAGACATGGCGCTTGTTGAAGAAGGCGGGCGCCGCTACGTGTTCCTCACCTCGTCGATGCGCGTCAGGAGGGCTAAGGATGATTCGCTGGTCGTCCCTCCGGGCGGGGTGTTGCGTGTGACAATCAAACCGGATGAGACTCTCGTCGCAGAGAACATGCCGGACTTCCGCGACTGGCTCATCCTCGCTTACCCGCAACTGGCGGCCTCGGCGCGGATTAAGCCGAATGACGGAGGCCTCAATATTGAAGGTCTCGCCTGGGACCATAATCGCCGCGCGCTGCTCTTCGGCCTGCGCACGCCCGCGCCGGACGGGAAGCCTCTGGTCCTGCCGGTGAAGGTGAAAGAACTCGCAGGGCCCTGGACGACGAGCAACCTCGAAGCGCAGGCGCCGATTCATTTATCGGTAGCGCCAATCGGCGATGAGCAGGGCATCCGCTGCCTTTGTGACGGGCAGGGCCGTAACGGGTTCCTCGTCATTATCGGGAAAGCTACCAAAGACTCCGAAGCGCCCTATTCCCTGTACGAGTGGGACGGCAACGCGGGTGGCGCGATGCGGCGATTGAATGTCGTGTTCGCAAAACAGATGAAGCCAGAAGGAATTACGCGCGGCTCGATCGGCGGCAAGAGCGCGCTCGTCATCGTTGATGACGGAGGAGGATTTCAAGTGGTCTGGGACGACAATCGCCTGCCGTTAGAGTGGCGCGGACTTTAGTCTGTCCGTCCTCTATACTTTGGACAGACTATAATCTGTCCCACTCTTGATTGTTCCGATTTGACGCAGAATATCTTTTCGCAACGGAGTTGTATTAAACTCCGTCTTGAAAGGTATCGCCGGAAATTGATCTACCATTCGGCGTCCCATACGACATCTGGGACAGTTTTCGTCTGGGTTCGCAAACAATACTAAATTGAAAGAGTCGTTCAGATCGCAATGAACGACGCCATGAAAATCGCCCCTGGCTACCAGGGATTTTCGGAGGAAAGACATGCGCCGTCGATTCACGCTCGTGTTGGTCATTATCGCCCTGTCAACTGTCGCTGCGCTGAACATCGTTTCGGCGGACAACTGGCCGCAATGGCGCGGCCCCGCGCTCAACGGCATCAGCAATGAAAAGAATCTGCCGGTCAAATGGACGACCGAAGAGAACGTCACGTGGAAGCTGGAGATGCCGGCCTGGAGCGGCTCGACGCCGATCATCTGGGGCGATTACATCTTTCTCAACGCCTCCGAAGGGGAATCCAACAAATCGGTCAAGGGCGACATTTACCTCTTGTGTGTAGACCGGACGAAGGGGACCACGCTCTGGAAGAAATTGCTCGGCGCCGGCGATACGAAATTGCGCAAACAGAACATGTCGTCGCCTTCGCCCGTCACAGACGGCCGAAGCGTCTGGGTCTTGACCGGCACTGGCGTCTTGAAGGCCTTCGATTTCAAAGGCAATGAGCTGTGGACGCGCGACATTCAGAAGGATTACGGCAAATTCGGTTTGAACTGGGGATTCGCTTCGTCGCCGCTGCTCCATGAAGATTCGCTTTACGTCCCGGTGCTGCACGGGATGAAGACCGATGAGCCCTCTTACATTCTGCGCATCGAAAAGGCGACCGGTAAAACGGTCTGGCGCGTCGAACGCCCCACGTCTGCGATCCAGGAATCGCCCGACTCATACATCACGCCGGCGCTGCTGCAACACAACGGCGCGACCGAGTTGATCATCAGCGGCGGCGATTGCGTCACGGGGCACGATCTGGCGACGGGCAAAGAGTTGTGGCGGGCCAACGGCCTGAACCCTGAGAACAACCCCTTCTATCGCATAGTCAACTCGCCGGTCGTGGCGGACGGGATGATTTACGCCGGGGCCAAGCACAAGCCGTATTTGGCGCTGCGCGCGGGCGGGCGCGGCGACATCACCAGCTCCCATCGGGCCTGGATCATCGACAGCGGGCCTGACGTGCCCACGCCTGTGACCGACGGCAAATATCTATACATAGTGCGCGATAACGGCGGCTTCCTTTGTCTCGACGCCAAGACCGGCA